>JBKQTH010000322.1:0-39729 GCA_052143275.1 Ktedonobacterales bacterium
CTGATGCCGATGGAATCCCCGAACCGGTCCAGTATATGAATCATCTAACTACAAGGCTGTGGGTGGCAGCCGACTATCCAACGTTGAGGTGAGTCTTATGGTAATAGGTCATACCCTGACCCAATACCTTCACCGGTTGCAGCTCCTTCAGCATGATAGGCTCACCACACTTGGCACAAACCCGGCTGGTAAGAGTGTTCTGGTCGTCGCCGCGCTGAGCCATCGAGGCGCGCGCTGTCTTGGAAAGTTCGCCCTTCTTTGCCATCGTTCACATTACTCCTGCATGCTTGCCATGTTTATCGCTATGTACCGTTGCTTGGCATTTGCGCCGAACATCTTCTCCGATGCCCGGCAGATACCCCTAGCAGTATACCACATTTAGCGGTATTTCGCCGGCATTTGAGCCGTTAACCCAGCTTGTTACCGCAAGCGACCAGCCTTGCCAGGTTGTCAACTGGCCAGTAGGTCACCGATAAGCTCCTGCTCGGTACGCGGGCCGATCGCGCCTATCACCAGTGTCTCGGAGAGAGGAATTTCTCGGAGCAGAACCATGATTTGTTCTCGTGTGACCCCGTCCACCGCTTCTTTGAGTTCTTGTATCGTGATAAGGCGTTGCTCAAACCACCAGGAACGCATGAGAGCCGCCATGCGGGCGCCTGAACTCTCACCGCGCATGACCAGCTCGCTTTTAATCTGCACTTTGGCGCGCAGAAGCTCGTCCTCAGTGACCCCCTCGCTCTGCAGACGGCGTAGCTCATCAAGCATCACCTCTACCGTCTCAGGCGATTTTTCGGGTGTGGTCCCGGCATAGAGGAACTCAGCCCCAAAGATTCCATTGGGCGAGAACAGCGCCGCAACCGAGTAGACCAGTCCACGCTTCTCGCGTACCTCTCGGAAGAGTCTCGAGGTCATACCTCCGCCGAAAATCTCGCTCACAACCAATGCGGCATAATAATTGTGATCGCCATACTTGGGGAATGGGAAGGCCATTCCAATGTGCTCCTGATTTCCTTCCTGTACTTCGATATTGACCGCTTGCTGAGGGTGAGGAAGCTGAACTGGCACGGTTGGCGGTCTACCCTGCCAATCTCCGAAAAGCTCAGCTGCTTTGGCTACGACCTGGTTCCACTCGAAATTGCCGGCGATCGCCAGAAGCGCTCCATCGGGCTGATAGCGTTCCTGCCAGAAAGCGCGCAGATCTTGGGGAGTGAGCTGCAGAACGGTCTCCCGGAGGCCAAGCGCCCTACGCCCCAGGTTGGTACCCGCGTAGAAGCGTTCCCGTACCAGGTCGAAAATGCGGCGCATCGGCTCGTCATCGCGGCGCTGGATTTCCTGTAGCTGTACGTTGCGCATCTGGTCGAATTCATCGGGAGGGAAGGTGGGGTGGCGCAGGACATCGGCTATCAGCTCCAACGCCCGGTCCAGCCGGTTCCCTACGATCTGAGCGGAGTACCGAGCAAACTCGTTACCGGTCTCTCCACCTCTGCGTGCTCCAATAGCCTCAAACTCATCGCTAAGTTGGCGGACGCTTCGGGTCTCTGTGCCCTGGAAGACCATATCAGAGAGCAGGTTCGTCAACCCCAGTTTCTCCGCAGGCTCGTCCTTGATCCCGGCGGCAAATTGAAGGCCAAAGGTTACAGAGGCCAGGCTCGGCATACGCTGCCCAACAATTTGCATGCCATTCTCCAGGGTATGCAAGAAATAGTTTGGTGCAAGCGTAGAATGTGGCATGCTCATCAGTTATGTCCTTTCGCGGTCTTCGGTAATAGCATGACTGGCAGATTATAGCATAGTGTTCGGCGCTGCTACTGCTTCCGCTGCGGTCACCAGCCCGTATTCACGATTGGTGGTCATCTACCCAGACTACGTGCGTCGCGGGCAGCCAGCGAGGAGCGGGGCGAGTCAACGCCAGGCCGAGCACCGTACTCGGGTGCAGAGGCGCTAGGGCCGCCGCGGCGGCATTCAGCGTACTGCCAGTGGTGATGACATCATCGATGAGGACGATGCGCTTCCCGGCAAGGTGTCGCGGTGTTCCCTGTCGGCCCGGCATAAAGGCATCCACGACATTCTCATGCCGCTCAGCTTGCGAAAGTCCGACCTGGGGCCGGGTAGGGCGCTGCCGAACCAGTGCCTCCGGTAGGTATTGTACATCGAGCTTGGCGGCGCAACGGCGCGCCAGCAGAGCCGCTTGATTGAAGCCGCGCTCGCGGCGCCGATTTTCATTCAATGGGACCGGAATCACCACATCGATCTCTTCGCCCCGACTCTGCAGATAACGAGCCAGCACATCTCCGAGCGGCCGGGCGACGCGACGCTGACCCTGGTACTTAAGTGCATGGATTGCGTCGCGAACCGTACCCTCATGCCACGCGACCGTCTGCATCTGGGTCAGGCTGCCCAGCGAGTGTCCGCGGGCGCAGTCGGGACAGAGAGGCGGGCGATGAGACATCTCCACTGGAGGCACCAGACGAAGTGAGCGGCCGCATCGCCAGCACATTGGACTGCTGGGCAGTACCATCTTATTCTGGCAGGAGGGACAGAACGCTGAGCCGGCGGCGCCACAGCAGACACAATTCCCGTACACGAGAAGGTTCAGTGTGGATCGTAATGCCTCTCTCAGGGCTGACATATCTGCTCCCAACCACTACTATGGCGTTCACCAATCAAGAGCGTCTACAGGCCGTGCTCTCATGTTTGCCATAGCCTGCCGCTTAAGGAGCATCTGCTTAAGGCTGGTAGGCCCTGATTCTAATGGATATGGGCTGGTGGATTTTGTGTGACCGGACTCGTCAAGTGGCGGGCCTGTGCGGTGCAGTACCACTACCTCTCCATTCTTGTACGCTACGGTGCCCACAACCGCGTAGCGACCTGAGGTGATCATCTCGCGGTATATTTGCTGGTCCTGAGCCTGTGAGGACTGCACAGCATGCGGAATGTCGAACGCAACATACTGAGCCTGAAAAGACTCCGGATCAGGCAGAAGATAGAGGTCATACCTGTCGCTTAAATGGGGGTCAAGAGTATCAGTAGCGGCTACCGAAGCCGACTCCGGTATGCGAGCGAGCAACGCATCTACCGCAGACTGGTAGGGAACTGGGCCGTTGCCGGCGTTCCAGAAATTGAGCAACCGATAGTCGGCCGACGCCAGATTCCAATAGCACGTGACTATCAGCCAGCCAATCACCAGCGGTCCAATCCACTTGGATGGTACGGGTAGATGCTCGAGTGCCTCCTGCCAGCGAGCGGAAATCTGGGAGACGATGCTCGTACTCGTCGATTTTTGGCCGGGATTGGCCGGTTGTGACTTCCGGAGTGCCGCCGAATGAACCGCTTCCACGCCGTAGACTGAGGCGGCGGAGAGAAATGCCACTATCACAGCGTTATATTGGAAGACCCCGCTGTACTGTTCGGGGTGAGAGCTGTAAAGATTAACCGCGAGCTCAGGTAGCGCGCAGATCCAAAGGGCGGGAGCGAAGATGCCAAGCCCGCCGCCAATTCGTAGCAACGTGGCGATATAGCCAAGTCGAGGTGGACTCTTCAAGACAAAGGCGACAAGTAACCAGGGGTGGATCGCCAGATTCTTGATCGCGTCGCCCACGGTGGCGCCGGCCCATGCGTAGCGATACCAGTAGTTATTACCTCCGGAAACACCACCGTTAAAGTGAGGCAGGATGACGAAAAAGCACAGCAGCACCCATACAGCGCTCAGGAGCACCACCGCTGCGCCATAGCGCGGCTTTCCGCCGCGTAAGGCAATATATATACCGAGCGGTATGAGGGCCAGAGCCACATCCTCCTTAGTCATAGCAGCAAGGAAAGCCGCTAGCGCAAAGACCCAGTAGCGTCGGCCATCCAGTGCCCAGACCGCCAGCAGAAGAAGTGGAGTTGCCAGTGCTACGGCATGGAAGTCCCAGAGAGCTGCACCCAGTAGCGCTGGAGCCACCAGGTAGGCGCAGGCGAGCGCTGCGGTGGCCAGCGGCAGTTGCGGAATTCGTCTCCGCCCAAGAAGAAAGAGTGGCATCGCCCCTAGCGCCAGTGCAACCGTCTGCAGAACGAGGAGGGTTTCGGGTCCGGAGTGGATGAGATAGAAGAGCGCGATGAGGAGCAGGATGGGCTCGACGTGAATACCTAAACGGGTCGGTGGCCCTTCCCAGTCGGCACCGCGATTGGTAAAGCGGAAAAGGTGGCCGTGCAACGTGTTCCAGACTGCTTGATCCATGTTGCCCATGTCAAAGGCATCGGTGTGGTACGACTGCTGGCGTACGATACTGTGCATTCCCACGAGCACAGTAAAGAGCACGATTGCCAGAACCACCACCAACCAGGCAATCCGGAGACGACTTGTAAAGCTAAGAAGGTACGCTGGCTGTCGCCTGAGCCAGTGAGTCTCGGGCCGTTGGATACGGACGCTGGATGATTCCGTCTCTGGCGCCGTCAGTTCTCCCACGACTGGTACTGCCTTTAATCTAGATCGGCTTGACCCGCATCAAAGCATCATTCTTCTGCACCAGTTGCCCATTCTTGGCAAGGAGCGTGGTGACTGTGCCACTTACCTCGGCCTTCAGTTCGTTGAAGACCTTCATGGCCTCAATGATGCAGACGACTTGTCCAGCCTGCACTGTGCCGCCAACCTCAACAAATGGGGCTGAGGAAGGCGAAGGCGAGCTATAGTAGACCCCGGTTAACGGCGCGAGTATGGCCACCGTTGGGTCCGGAGGGCTCGGCTGAGTGGTCGACCGGCCGGCGCCTACCGGCCGGGCTGATTGGGTGACGACTCGGCGGGAAGCCGCGGGCGTCTGCCCGGTCCCCTGTACCGGCGGAGGGTCCGGCTGGCGTCGCCGTATGCTGATCTTGGTTCCGCTCTCGGTGACCTCTATTTCGTTGACGTCGCTGCCTTCCAGAGCTTCAGCCAGTGCCTTCACTCTTGCGACCAATGGTTGATGTTCCGTATACCGCCTCCTTTTTTAGCTATATCTGCGGAACACGAGCACCGCATTGTGGCCGCCAAAGCCCATCGAATTGGAGACTGCAACCTCCACTTTCTGTTCGCGCGCGGTTTGCGGAATATAATCCAGATCGCATTCAGGATCGGGGTGGGTAAGATTGATGGTCGGTGTAAGGACGCTATGATACAGGCTCAAAACCGAGACTCCTGCCTCAATGCCTCCGGCTGCGCCTAGAGTGTGGCCTATCATGGATTTGGTTGAGCTGACCGCCAGTTTGTAGGCGTGATCGCCAAAAACCGTCTTGATGGCTGCGGTCTCATTGCGATCATTCTCCTCGGTCGAAGTGCCATGTGCGTTGATGTATCCCACCGATTCGGGAGCAATGCCGCTCTTATCCAACGCCCGTTTTATGGCGCGGGCCAGACCGGTGCCGCCTGGAGCTGGAGCGGTGATGTGGTAGGCGTCGGCGGTTGAGGCGTAGCCGGCCAGTTCAGCGTAGATACGCGCTCCGCGCTTGCGCGCGTGCTCTTCATCCTCAATCAAGAGTATTCCGGAGCCGTCACCCATGACAAATCCGTCGCGCTCGGCATCGAAAGGCCGGCTGGCATGCTCGGGATCGTCATTGCGGCGCGATAGAGCGCGCATGCTGGCAAACGCAGCAATTCCCATCGGCGTGATGCCGAACTCAGCTCCACCGGCGAGCATGGCCACTGCGTCGCCACGTCGGATCATCTCCGCCGCCTCACCAATGGCATTGGCGCCGGTAGCGCAGGCGGAGACGGTGGCAAAGTTTGGGCCGCGCGCATTGATTTGCATCGAAACATAGCCCGCGGCTATATCCGTGATGAACTGGGTGATGAAGAACGGGCTCACCCGATCGGGGCCGCGCTCGAAAAGTATGTGAAACTGTTCGTGACAGGATTGCAGGCCACCGATGCCTGAACCGATGATCACGCCGACGTCGTCGGCATTCTCATCAGTAATACTGAATTCGGCATCGGCTAGCGCTAGCTTAGTTGCCGCAATAGCATAGTGAACGAACCGATCATTACGACGTACCTCTTTGCGGTCGAGATACAGTGAAGGGTCGAAGCCCTTCACTTCGGCGGCGATATGGACGTCCTGGTCGGCATGGTCAAATGCAGTAATGATGCTGCCCCCCGAACGGCCATCGCAAAGAGCCCTCCAGGTACTGTAAGTATCATTGCCTACCGGCGAGACCAGACCTACGCCGGTCACTACCACTCGATTGGACATAAATCTGCTACCCTCTTCTACAGTTCCAGGCTTTGGGTACCGGTGGTGCTCCGGTATAGGTCTTTTCAGGTACAGGTTTCATCTTGCGAAAGCGCACAGCGCCCAGTGCCGCCTTAGCCGCTGGTGTATCATCTAGTGGCCGCTCGGCGCAAGGGCGGTGCTATGCTCGGCAAGGAAGTTGGTATAAGTATCGCCGTTCAAGAAAATTTCATTGTCCAACAGCCGCAGGTGGAAAGGAATGGTTGTCGGCAGGCCTTCGAGCACATATTCATTCAGCGCTCGTCGCCCACGTGCAATTGCCTCATTGCGAGTAGGTGCCCAGACGATGAGCTTGGCGAGCAGTGAGTCGTAGTGCGGCGGAATCTGGTACCCTCGGAAGAGATGTGAATCCACGCGCACGCCCGGGCCGCTAGGTGGAAGGTATTCTTCGATGGTGCCGGTTTCGGGACGGAAGTCCATTGCCGGATCCTCGGCGGTAATGCGGAACTCAATGGCATGCCCGCGCAGTTCTATGTCCGACTGGCATATCGAGAGAGGCTCACCGGCGGCAACGCGGATCTGCGCCTGTACCAAATCGATTCCAGTGGTCAGCTCAGTTACCGGATGCTCTACCTGCAAGCGGGTGTTCATCTCCATAAAGTAGAAGTTGTTGTCTTCATCTACCAGAAACTCGAGGGTCCCTACACCACGGTAACCAACTGCCAGCACGGCTTCAATGGAGCGTTCGCCCATTTCTTTGCGCACGGCGTTCGGGAGGCCAGGGCTGGGTGACTCCTCCACCAGCTTTTGGTGGCGGCGCTGCACCGAGCAGTTCCGCTCTCCCAGGTAGACACCAGCGCCGTAATTGTCGCAGAGTACCTGAATCTCTACATGTTTGGCCCGTCCCAGGTACTTCTCGACATAGAGCCCGTCGTCCTGGAAAGCTTCGCGAACCTCGCTCTGCGCAGTAGTGAAGATCGAGGTAAACTCTTCCGCACGGCGTACCAGCCGGATGCCGCGCCCGCCACCACCGGCTGCAGCCTTGAGCATCAGGGGAAAGCCTACTCGTGCCGCCGCCGTCTCACCCTCGCCCACCGTACGCAGCACTTCGGTGCCGGGCAGCATGGGCAGGCCGGCGCACGCCATGGCCTGACGCGCCTGCACTTTGTCACCCATGGTTACCATGGCTTCGGGGGGCGGGCCGATGAAGACGATACCGACATCACGGCAAACTTCGGCAAAGCTCGCGTTCTCCGAAAGAAACCCATAACCGGGATGGATAGCCTCGCAATTGGTCAGAAGCGCCGCACTGATGAGGTTGGCGATGTTGAGGTAGCTCTTGCCGCTGGGGCCGGGTCCGATACAGATGCGCTTATCTGCCTGGCGAACGGGCAATGAATTGCGGTCGGCCTCCGAGTAGGCAACCACTGTTTCTATACCCAGTTCGCGGCAAGCTCGCAGGACTCGTAGCGCGATCTCGCCGCGGTTGGCAATGAGAATCTGTTTGAACATCGATAAGGCCTCGCTGTATCAGATTAGGCGCTACAGTGTCAATCACCAAGATTGGGCACGCAGGTGTGCCGTAGGGATTAGACAGGCTGCACGAATCGGCGCCCATTATACCACGAAACCTTAGAAGTCTGATAGCCTGGCTACTCGAATAGACCCTGGGAGGCCAGCTTCTGCTGCTGAGCATAGAGATTGGTCCAGGTCCAGGCCAGCCGCTCGTAACAGCCGTCATGCGTGCGCGTGCCGTTGCCGGTTTCCCAGGCCCACCACCGGATGCGCTCACCACACACCTCGCACTTAAAGCGACCAAGGCTGAGCCGCTGCCGGCGAGTCGTATAGAAGCGGTTCATGGTACGGGTATAGGAGAGTAGCGGCACGCCATGATGGGTAACCGTCTTGGAGATACCGACAAGCGAGTGTTCGGGCTCTAGCATCAATCCGCGCTCATCGTCGTCCCATGCCTCACTGGCGCTACTCTCCTGCGAGTACTGCTCTTCATAGCTGTCGTAGCCATATTCCGGAGCGACGCCGTAGCCTTCGTAGCTTTCGCCGTCTTCGTCATCCCATTCCCCGGCCTGTTGCCTCTGACCGCGCATAAATAGCCCCTCTCCTCCAGCCGTCTGCCCGCCCAAGCATTGGCAAGCGTTTCTGCGAAGTATAGCATACAGTTTCCGGCTGCACTATACTGTTAGGATTATCGGTTGTGCCTAACTTTGACTTGACAAGTGCGTTGGAAATTATACAGGAAGCGGTAGAATGACGACCCGACCAAAAGCGCTAAACCCTCAATCGGACCAACAGCAGGCGCCCGATGCCTCGATGCGTGTGCCAGATGAAGGGTCGCCGGTACCCACAAGCGGTAAGTGGACAGTGCTGGCTATCGTTGGAGTCGGCGTCTTCATGGCAACGCTGGATTCTTCTATCGTCAATATTAGCTTGCCAGCTATAGCTCGCTATTTTGGCGTACCGCTGAATGGGGAGGTGGAGTGGGTCATCATCGCCTACCTCGTCATGACCGCGGCAACATTGCTTACCATTGGGCGACTAGCCGATATGATAGGCCGCAAGCCCATCTGGGTCGCCGGTCTCATCATCTTCACCATTGGATCGGCCATCTGTGGAGCCGCTCCAACTCTTGGGTTTCTGGTAGCTGCCCGCGCATTTCAAGGCTTGGGAGGCGCGCTGCTGATGGCAATCAGCGCAGCTATGCTTACCAGCGCCTTCCCAGCTAGTGAGCGAGGTCGAGCCCTTGGCTTCAATGCCGTTATCGTAGCGCTGGGCGTAAGCACCGGACCAACGCTTGGAGGCGTGCTCACTACCCACTTCACCTGGCGCTCGATATTCTACGTGAACGTGCCGATAGGAATTATTGGCTTCATCGCGACGCTCGTGGCACTACATGAGCCCAAGGCAAGGGGAAAGCTGCGCCTGGATCCTTTAGGTGCGGTACTACTGGCGACAGGTTTGGCGTCATTGACCGCGGGACTTTCGTTTGGCCAGGAGTGGGGCTGGACCTCGCCTCTGGAGATAGCGTCGATCCTGGTTGCCGTGGTCTCGCTGGTAGGCCTGGTACTAGTGGAATTGCGAGTGAGCGCGCCGGTAGTGGATCTGCGCTTACTACGCAATCGAGTCTTTGCCTCAGCTAATATTAGCCTGATTCTGAGTTTTCTGGCGCTCTTTGCGGTTAGTTTCATGCTGCCGTTCTATCTGGAGGAGCTTCGGGGCTTCACGGCGGAGGAAGCTGGATTTCTACTCACGCCGCTTCCCCTCACCATTGCGGTGATCGCCCCATTCAGCGGTACCCTCGCCGACCGCATCGGATCGCGCTGGCTGGCTGCCGTCGGTTTGGGTATCGCTTGCGTGGGGCTGCTCTTGATAAGCCAGCTCGATGCCCACTCCAGTCTCTTCGACATGATTTGGCGCCTGGTAGTGACTGGCGTTGGGCAGGGACTATTCCAGTCCCCTAATAATAGCGCACTGATGGGGGCTGCCCCAGCCAAGCAGCAGGGAAGTGCAGCTGGTTTCCTCGCCACCGGGCGAGTAGTGGGCCAGAGCATCAGCGTGGCCCTCTCAGGAGCGATCTTCGCCACTCTGGGTGGGGCGACCGCTGGAGCAATTCTGGCTACCGCTGCTTCGAGTGGGGCACGTGCGCTGAGTCCAGTGGCAATGGCAGCGCTGCAGCAGACGTTCGTGGACGCCTTTCACACCACATTTGTGATCCTGGCCTGCGTTGCCGCCGTCGGTGTCTTTACCTCCCTGGTACGGGGGAATGAAGCGGATAGGCAGGCTATCCAGATTACTGGGGATGCCTGACCATAGCTGCACGCTTTCCGGGCGGTAATTGGACATAGCGCAATCACTTTGCCTGTTCGCCTCTGTCTTCTGAATATGTATACTGGCTGGCCTACCGGTTTTGGTGTGAGTTCCTGTGGAGCGATTGTGGAGACGTCGCGATCGTCCCCCGGGAGTCGTTCAGAGAGACGGATCGTTCAGGCACCCTCACTGGCCGCTGGAGGGCAGATAATCGTCACTAGGCAGGTCGGAGACGAAGGAAAGGTGTGGGGGGAATGGACCATGAGCGCTTTGCGTCCCTAGTGTTGCCCCATACGCAGGCAATGGCGAAGGTAGCCGCCGTGCTAATTGGCGTGGCAGATGCCGAGGATGCCACCCAGGAGGCGCTCGTACGGGCGTGGAATGGCTGGGCGGCGCTACGTGAAGAAGGGGCGATTCGCTCATGGTTACTGCGGATCACGGTCAATGTCTGCCACAACTGGCAGTCAGGCCACTTCGGCACGCATCGCAGCCGAACACAGCCGCTCAGCCCCGACATGGGAATGCCGGATTCCGACTCACTGGCTGCCATGGTGCCTGGCACTACGGAACACGCCGATGCGCTGGACTTACGACTGGCAGTGACGCTGCTGCCCGCTCCTGTGCGCGCGGTCGTCGCCCTGCGCTTCTACGCGGGAATGGACGCAACCGAAATCGGCGCGGCGCTTGACCTACCGGCGTCCACAGTGCGAACGCGTCTGCGACGGGCGCTGCTATTACTGCGGGATTATCTGGCAGCCGACTGTGAGCAGACAACGCCGCCCAAGTTTCCACCGGTCTTCTCAACTACCGAGTTCAAGTCGGAGAGGAGATAGCCAATGACATCGCCACTGTTTGATCTCTTCGACGACGCGAGCCAGAGCCAATCGCTGCCTCCCGACCTGGAAGCTTTGTACCAACGGCTACTCGATGACGGCGCTCTATGGCGCGAAACGGTACCGACGATGTCTGGCCTGGATGCCAGTGTAGTGTCGATGACACAACAGTTCCTCACGCGTCCCGCCAATGATAGTCACCCCGTACTCCGTTCGCAACCGCCGTTGCCCTCCACATATCGTGCCACCCACCACGCAGGAGGAGGAACAGTGATACCCAGAAGTCGCTTGAGCAGGATTGCCGCTATTGCCGCGATGGTAGTAGTGGTGTCGTTACTGATCGCTGTTTTCGAAGTGATGGGCCACGGGCGTCTCCAATCGTCTCGGGCCGCTGTATCGCCGACAGCCAGCCTACCAAAGCCTGCACGGTGGCAAGTACTGCCGCAGTTAGCCTACAGCTCCGAACGGCCCGACGATAGTGGACCAGCCGTGGCACCCAGCGATCCCAGCGTGATCTACGAGGCCAATGCCGGCAGGGATTGGACCTCAGCCGACGGCCCACAGTTCCTGCGGCGCACCGATAATGCCGGAGTCACCTGGCACAGCCTGCCGTTTCCGGTGCCGGCGAGTCGCGTTCACTGGGCCGATTTCGTGGTAAGCCCTCTCGACCCCCATACGGTCATTCTGCAAATTGCCGACGATACGCTCTCTGACTGCCCGGCGAGTTTCGATGTCACATTTCCGGGAGACTATGTAATTTGTGAGCTCCAATATTTCAGTAGCGACGGCGGCGCCTCCTGGAATCTGTTGCAGACTCCTCTAAGCAATCTCCAAGCGCAGGGAGGAGCCACTTTTTCTACCGCTTCCGCGATACAAAGTCAGGGTGATCGCCTCTACGCCACCGTCGCCTGCCCGAACTCGGGCTGTATCCATATCGTTGCCAGCTTGGATGGTGGGCGTACCTGGCAGATCGTGGATCAACAACTTCACGAAGTAGCGCCGAATGTCTGCTACTTTGTCACTGCGCCCACCGGAGAGACTGTCTTCGCGGTTTCCTCGAACATGAACTGCGTATATGATTTTCGCCAGCCCCAAAACGTCTACTCGCTCTGGCGCAGTGATGACGGAGGTACTACCTGGAACCGTGTCGCCGCGTTGCCGACGCCCAACCTGTTTGGTCTCCTTGCGGTTCCCAGTGGTAACCCGAGCCAGCCACTACTCTACGCCTATATGCCGAAGACCCTTTCGGTCTCGCAAGATAAGGCCAACCTGCCACAGTCCAATACGTCAGATCAAGCGAGCGACATCTATGTCAGCGCGGACGGTGGGATGTCTTGGAGCGCTGCTCCGGAGCTAGGCTTGGCCACCGGCATGATACCTGTTCATGCTCCTTTGGACGTTCTTAGCGACGGAACTGTCATCGCCTCTTTCAATCAGCAAGGAACATTGGGTAATATGCAGGACATAAACGGCAGCACCCTATACGGTTGGAAGCTGGGAGATACGAGCTGGCAACAGCTCGCTCCACCACTCACTGGAAGTCTCGCCGCGCTCTCGATCCAGCCAGGCAGCGACGGCAGCGATGCCCTCTGGGTGTTTCAGCTGGCTGCTTCTAGTATTAATGGCTCCATCGACAGCTACACGGCGTTACGCTTTGAGGTAGTGCCGTAGTTCCTGATAGGGAGACTCGGAGGACAGGCGGGATGCGCAACGAGAACGAGTCGGTGGGAGATCCACCCATGAGTCAGCCGCGAGCAGAGTTAACTGAAACCGGATTTCCGCCGGATTTTATCTGGGGCGCGGCCACCGCTGCCTACCAGATAGAGGGTGCGGTTCGCGAGGATGGCCGCGGAGAAACCATCTGGGATCGCTTCAGTCACACTCCCGGCAAGACGGCTAACGGTGAGACTGGTGATGTTGCCTGCGATCACTATCATCTCTGGCAGGACGATTTGCGGCTGTTTCAGAGGCTCAACCTCAATGCCTATCGCTTCTCGATTGCCTGGTCTCGCATACTGCCTGAAGGCCGTGGCAGACCGAATGCCGCTGGACTGGATTTCTATGAGCAGCTGGTAGATAGATTGCTCTCCAATGGCATCCGTCCGTTTGTAACCCTCTATCACTGGGACCTACCTCAGTCGCTGGAAGACCGTGGTGGCTGGCGTAACCGGGACACCGCCGGATTTTTCGCCGATTATGCCGACATTATCTCGCGCCGGCTAGGTGACCGTGTCAGCCACTGGATTACCCTCAACGAGCCGCACATCGTCGTCATCCATGGCCATGTCCTGGGCCTGAAGGCTCCGGGACTGCAAGATCGCGGACTGATTGCTCCAGTGGCCCATCACCTGTTGCTGGCACACGGGCTTGCGGTTGCAGCAATACGGGCGCAGGTGGCGGATACCCAGGTGGGGATCACGCTAAATATAGGGCAGCTCGAGCCCGGAAGTGATCGCGAGGATGATATAGAGGCCACGCGATTCACCGATGGCTTGTACCATCGCTGGTACCTTGATCCGCTCTATCGGGGCACCTATCCGGAGGACGTCGAGAGCAGGGTGGACATACCCGCTGATCTGATACGTCCAGGTGACCTGACCACCATCGCGGCTCCGCTGGACTTCCTGGGAGTAAATTATTATTCAAGGAGCATCATACGAGCGGGCCGGCCCGGCTCGCTGCTGCCGATTACTCTACCGCCCCCACCACCGCCCGATCAATTGACTGAGATGGGCTGGGAAGTCTACCCCAAAGGGCTGTATGATGTCCTCGTTCGTCTCGCCGCCGAGTACCCGGTAGCTAAGCTCTATATTACCGAGAACGGCGCTGCCTTTACTGACCATTTGGACGAGCAGGGCGAAGTACACGACGCAACCCGCGTGCGTTACCTCAGCCAGCACTTCCAGGAGGCTCGTCGCGCTCTGCTGGACGGTGTGCCGCTGCGGGGTTATTTTGTCTGGTCGCTACTTGATAACTTCGAATGGTCCTATGGGTATCGGCCACGCTTTGGGCTGGTGTACGTGGATTATCCGACCCAGCAACGAACCATCAAGGATAGCGGCTACTTCGTTGGACGCGTAGCCGCCACCAATGGCGGTTCCCTGGATGAGTAACCGAATACGCATGCCTAGTGCAAGGGGGAATGGTTGCGGCTAGAGTTATTCGGTCCCAGAATCCCGCAAAGGCGAAGCCGGGTCATCCCTGAGCTTCTCCATCAGGTATTCGCTGACGTCGCTGCTCTCCATATGTGCCCCTTCCAGCAAACGCCTTCGCTCCTCGGGATCCAGATCAGAGTTAGGGTTCCAGCCGTAGCGCTTGAGATCTACTCGCCCATCGAGCGTGAAGACGATGCCCTCGGCCTCCAGGAGCTGGCGCATACGACCTTTCTGGCCGAATGCCCAGCTACCGGTGAGCTCTCCTTTGCTGTTCAGCACCCGCTGAGCCGGCACCTTCAACCGGTTCGGTACGGCATTCATGATCCAGCCAACCATACGGGCGCCCCTGGGATAGTCGATGGCGGTGCTTAGCCAGCCGTAGGTGGTTACCCGACCGGATGGGCACGCACCTACGAGCGCATACACCTGCGCAGCCAGGGCTGCGACGTGCTCCTGGGAGATGCTCTTCTCTGCCATGCTGATTTTCTTCTTTTCTTCTTGCCGGAGTTTCACGAGTACCTGGCACTGCTCTCCCTAGTTAAAACGCCTTAGCCCGTTGCTGGTTGCAGTGGCAGCACGAACTGGTCTGGAAGGGATCGTAGAAGGTGCGCGGAATTCGCTCCAAGGCGAGAGTGATGTCCCAGGAGCGCGAGCGAGAATGGAAGGTGTCGATTGACACGGGATCGGGCAGCCTCCTAAAATGGTGTGTGGAGTTGCGTAGCCCGAGGCGAAGCAACTCCACACATGAGGTGCCCGGGCTTCCCAAGCAGGCCGGAGGATGTAAACATGGGGAGAATTGGTCGCTGGTTTTGGCATTTGTTACGTGGCATAGAGACCAAGGACCGGTGAGCAGCATTCCGCCGTCCTCGAATGAAGAACAGACTCGCTCCCTTCGGTCAACCGAAAATCGCACGTGGGGGCTGGTGCTGGCCCTCCAGTTTCTGACTATCCTGCCAGTACCTGGCCAAAGAGGAACTAGCAACCTCTCGCCTGCTGCACCTCTTGATATGTCGCCGGCGTTGTCCTGGTTCCCACTAGTCGGCGCCTTGATTGGCGGTGGGCTGGCGCTGCTGGACTGGGCGCTGACTCCGCTATTGGCGCTGCCGGTACGTGACGCGGTGCTGCTTTTCGCCGCCGCGCTGATTACGGGGATGCTCCATCTGGACGGCTTTATCGATTGTTGCGATGCGCTGCTTGGCGCACACTCAGTCGAGCGCCGGCTGGAGATTCTGCGAGATAGCCGCGTAGGTGCCTACGGCGCAATTGGCGCCGCTTTGTTACTGATCGCCCGTTTCGCCGCGCTGGGGCAGCTTAGCGGCTCAGTACGAGTGCTGGCTTTGGTGGCGGCTCCGCTGCTTGGGCGCTGGGGAATGGTATATGCCGTGACCCGTTTTCCCTACGCCAGGCAGCAAGGTTTAGGATCGGCATTTCAACGGAAGTCGGGCTATCTACTCGCCGCAACCGCCGTGGCTATATCGCTTTTGGGGGTCGCGGCCGGGGTCGTCGCTCTGCTGGTTCGGGGGGGCGCACAGCGACCGGCTACGGAAGTAGCCGAACTTGCCGGGCTATTAGCGCTAACCGCTCTGCTGGTTACGCTAGCCTTTACAGCCTGGGCCAGTCGGCGCCTGGGAGGTGGTTTAACTGGTGACACGTATGGCGCGGTAAATGAGCTGGTCGAATTGGCGGTTCTGGCGTTCGCGCCTGCCCTGGCAGGCATTCGCTAGCGCATAATGCTCCAGCAGTGGCTTATTGGTTGCGCACCTCTAGTCTCCGGCTGAGCTGGTACGAGGAGCAGTAGGGATTGACATGGGAAGGTCATGCGACTATTGATTGTAAGGCACGGCGCGACCGACCATAATGTGCAGGCGCGCTACACTGGACAGAGCGATGTAAGCCTCAGTTCACTAGGTGAGCTTCAGGCGGAGGCGCTGGGCCGGCGTCTGGCCGCCGAGAAGGTCGACGCGATTATCTCATCCGATCTCACCCGCGCACGTTCCACGGCAGAGGTTATCGTGCGCTACAACCACCTGCCGATCACGCAGGACCCCGATTTGCGCGAGATCTCGATGGGCGAGTGGGAGGGTCTCACGTACGCGGAAGTGTGGGAGCGCGACCCGGAGTACGCCGCTCGGTGGCAGAGGGATCCTCTCAGTATCGCGGCCCCGGGCGGCGAGACCGCCTACCAGTTGCGTGACCGGGTGGTACGCGCCTTTGACCGCTGGCGAGGCATCTATCCTGAAGCCAATGTTCTCTGGGTCACCCATGGCGGGGTTATCGGCGTCTTGCTCTGCCAACTCCTAGGTATGGACCTCAGTCGCCGCTGGCAATTCCGGCGCGACAACACCGCGATCAACGAGCTCGATGTCGGCACCACGGAGGGATCTGATGGTGAAAATTACTACGCTATTGTCATGCGCCTCAACGATGCCTGCCATCTGGCGGCGACTGCGGACGGCGAAAGTACGGTCGCCGAGGCCAGACAGGTGCTCTAGCTCGGGTAACTTTACATTCGCGGACCGGCCGTGGTATCCTGGCTGTATACACCTAGTAGAAATATACAGCCTAGGGCGAACGAGCGGGACGAGTACCCGGTATGGACCGGCAGCGAGAGATGGTCTGTGGCTGAAAGCCGTCTCCGGATTCCATGCGGCGAATACCACCCGCCAGCTTGACTTGCGAAACATCCCTTGAGTCAGCATAGCGTGTAGTCGCAGTGCCTCGTCTGTAGGGTGGAGTAGAGAGTTGCGGCAGGCACCGTTACCAGCCAGTAGTAAGCGTGCGGCGGTCAAATGCTCCGCGAGCATAGGCCGCGCACGAAAGGTGGGTGGAACCACGAGCGGCCCTGTGTGCCCCTTCGTCCCAGATGGATGAAGGGGCATTTTTTGTGTACCGGCGCTACCCGGAGAATCTTTTTGAAAGAGGCATACGAGATCTATGGCATGCTGCCACTCTGTACCCAAGCTGACTGGAGTCATAACTCGCCGGCTAACCACCGGCGACATTACCACCTGCCCGAAATCTTTATAGAGCAAACGATGTGGAGATGACTAGAAGGCCAGCAGAAAAGGGTACCGAAAGATTGGAGAAAATCCGATGGCAGCTATTAGCCAAAACAATCACGTTGGGCGGTCGCCGGTATACGGCGGCTACCTCCGAGAGATCTTCGTAGGTAGGGTGGGCGACCACAGCAAGCTTATCCAAGAGAGCCAATTTAGCGAGTACGGCAGGTATAGGCAAATCATAGATCAAGCCGCTTCAATTCTGGCCGCCGGAGAGCCGGACCGTGCGGCGCTGCTGCTCGATGGGCTGGCTCAGAGCATGGTTATGGCATGGTTTGCCTGGTGTGGAAGACGTCCGCCGGAACCGATGTATCTGATCGCCCAGCTCGAGGAAGAGATGTCACCGCTCGTCTGGTGGCTGTGTCTGGCTCTTCGGGCTCCAGATGTCGAGGCCAGGCTGGTCCATTGCCGGAGGCTCCTCGAAGAGATCGCTGAGGGCATGGCACTCTAATGAGCCGCTAGGCCAGAAAGGGAAAACGAGCACTATGTCAGTTGAAGAAGAACTCAACCAATCGGTAGCTTACACACCTCTTCAGCGAATGCGTCACAGCGCCGCCCATGTGATGGCGGAGGCTGTGCAATATCTGTTTCCCACCGCTCGCTTTGCCATTGGGCCGGCAATTGAAGATGGCTTCTACTACGACATGGAGTTGCCGCGTGCGCTGACACCGGAGGACTTGCCGGCTATCGAGGAACATATGCGGGCGAGCATCGCGGCTAACCATCCCTTCGTGCACAGCAGGTGGCCGCGTGAGCGGGCTCTAAAATATTTCCGCGAGCATGATCAACCCTACAAGGTGGAAATCATCGAGAATCTGCCCGATGCCGAGGTAAGTATCTACCAGGAGGGGCCATTCCTTGATCTGTGTCGCGGACCTCATGTGGAGAGCACGGGCGAGATCGGGGCGATAAAGTTGCTTCGGGTGGCCGGCGCCTACTGGCGTGGTGATGAACACCGTCCCATGCTTCAAAGGCTCTATGGCACCGTGTGGCTCTCGCAGGCCGAACTTGACGCGTATCTGGAGCGTTTGGAAGAAGCCAGGCGGCGTGACCACCGCAAGATCGGCAAGGATCTCGATCTGTTCACGATAAGTGAGGAGGTGGGAGCCGGACTGCCGCTCTGGCTGCCCAAGGGCGCAACCGTCCGTCACCTCTTGGAAGACTATATAGTGGGTGTCGAGCGAGCGCACGATTATCAGCATGTGTACACGCCGCAGCTGGCCAAACTGGACCTGTATAAGACGTCCGGACACTGGGAGCACTACCATGACTCGATGTATCCCCCAATGGAGATGGAGAGCGGTGAAGAGCTGGTCCTGCGGCCTATGAACTGCCCGCACCACATTGAGGTCTACAAGTACAAGATGCGGTCATACCGTGACCTTCCCATCCGTATCGCCGAGCTTGGCACGATGTACCGCTTGGAGAAGTCGGGTGAGCTGGCCGGCCTCTCACGGGTGCGCGCCATGACGCTGAATGACGCTCATATCTTCTGCACGCCTGACCAGATGCTGAATGAGTTCATCAAAGTAGTGAAGCTGATCCAGGAGACGTATCAGGTGTTGGGCTTTACCCAGTATAGCTACCGGCTTTCGCTGCGTGACCCAGGCGACAAGGTCAAGTTCGAAGATAATGAACAGATGTGGCAGCAGTCCGAGGCCGCGCTTCGCCAGGCGCTCGATCAGCTTGGTCTCGACTATTATCTCGGCATCGGCGACGCGGCATTCTACGGTCCCAAGCTGGATGTACAGGTGGCGAACGTGCTTGGCAAAGATGAAACGATCTCAACTGTACAGCTCGATTTTACGTTGCCGGAGCGCTTCAATCTAGAGTATATCGGCGAGGACGGCCAGGCCCACCGGCCGGTAATGATTCACCGGGGAGTTCTTTCTACCATGGAGCGGATCATGGCATTCCTCATCGAGAACTACGCCGGTAGTTTTCCGGTCTGGCTTGCCCCGGTGCAGGCGGTGGTCATACCGATAGCCGACCGGCACAGTGATTTTGCCCACCGTGTCGAACAGCAATTGAGAGCCGCTGGTCTACGAGTCGAGGTTGACCTGCGCTCCGAGCGCATGAATGCCAAGGTACGCGATGCCCAGCTCCAGAAGGTACCGTATATGCTGGTAGTGGGCGATAAGGAGGAGGAGAGCGACTCGGTGGCACTCCGCCTGCGGACCAATGAGAATATCGGTGCGATACCACTAGCTGAATTTATCGCTATGGCCAGCCGGCAAAACGCCGGCCACAGCCTGGAGTTGTGGCCGGAGCGCTAGGGTGACTAGAGAGGACTGAGACTCATGAGTGATCTTCCGGAAAGTAAGAGCCCGAAAGTGGGGCCGACGCAGGATGACGAGCGTGAGCAGGATAGGCCTCAGTATACCAACCGGCTTATTCATGAGACCAGTCCGTACCTGTTGCAGCATGCTCACAATCCGGTAGATTGGTATCCCTGGGGTCCCGAGGCTCTGGAGAGGGCCCGTGCCGAAGATAAGCCTATTCTTCTGAGTGTAGGTTACAGCGCCTGCCACTGGTGCCATCGTATGAGGGAGGAAACATTCGAGGACGAGGCCACCGCGGCTATCATGAACCGCAATTTCGTCAGCATCAAGGTTGATCGTGAAGAGCGGCCCGATATCGATGCGCTTTACATGGATGCTGTGCAGGCGCTTACCGGCAACGGCGGCTGGCCCATGACGGTGTTTCTCGTGCCTGATGGGGCGCCGTTCTTTGGCGGCACCTACTTTCCTCCCCAGGATCGTTACGGCATGCCCAGCTTTACGAAGGTGCTCCAGAGTATGGCTCATCTCTACCAGACTCGCCGGGACGACGTGGAGAAGCAAGCCGAAGAATTTCGCCAGTTCTATAAGCGGCAGAGTGAGGTTAGCCTACGCCTTTCCGCCGAGGTGGCGGTCACCGATGTGACGCTTGGTCCCGAGGAGTTGGAGCAGGCCGCCGATCGACTGCTGGCAACCATCGATGCGCTCGAGGGAGGATTTGGACGCGCCCCCAAGTTCCCCCACCCCATGGGACTGGAGTATCTGCTCAGGATGGAGGCGCGAGCGCATGCCCGCTCGGAGGCTGATGCCGATGACGGCGGCCGCCGACTACATCTGCTCCGCCTGACCCTCGATAAGATGGCCGCCGGCGGCATCTACGATCAGATCGGTGGCGGCTTTCACCGGTATTCGACCGACGCCCACTGGCTGGTTCCTCACTTCGAGAAGATGCTCTATGACAATGCTTTGCTTGCCCTGGTGTATCTCCACGCGTGGCAACTTACCGGCGATCCGGCGTACCGGCGCATCTGTGAGGAGACGCTGGATTATGTACTGCGGGAGATGACTGATACTCAGGGCGGTTTCTATTCTACCCAGGATGCCGATAGCGATGGCGTCGAGGGTGCGTTCTATGTCTGGACACCGGCTGAGCTGCGCGAGGCGTTGGGCGAGGCGGATGCCGCCGTGATGGAGCAAATCTGGGGCGTAAAGGAAGGCGGCAATTTCGAAGGGCATAGCATCCTGCACGTGGTGAAGACCACGTCCGAGAGTGCTGCTCAGCTGGGGATGAGTGAGCCGGAGCTTCGTGTGTATATACAGCGAGCGCGGCAGGCGCTCTATGCGGCTCGGTCCCGGCGTCATTGGCCGGGGCGTGACGACAAAGTTCTGGCGGTATGGAACGGCTTTATGCTTCGAGCCATGGCGGAGGCTGGGCGTGTCCTCGACCGTGAAGATTATCTTGAGGCTGCCCGGCTAAACGCGACGTTTTTACTTGAGCAGATGGTGCAAGACGGACACCTCGTCCGTTCGTGGCGTCAGGGAAAGGCCAAGAGCGATGCCTACCTTGAGGACTACGCTGCGGTGGTAAATGGTCTGCTCAGCACCTATGAGACCACTGGGGATGTGATTTTCATCTCGCGGGCCAAGGCTCTGGCCGATACCCTGCTCGATCGCTACTGGGATGAATCCAGCAGTACCTTCTTTGATACGGCAAGCGACCATGAGGCGCTCATTGGACGTCCACGAGAGCTAAGCGACAATGCAACCCCTAGCGGAAACAGTCTGGCTGCTGAGGCTCTATTACGGTTGTCGGCATTCCTCGGTGAGGGGCACTATCACGACTATGCGGCGAGAGTATTGGTTCCGCTGGCGGCGGCAATGGTGGACCAGCCATCGGCATTTAGCTACTTCCTCTGCGCATTGGATGATTACATTGGACCAATGCAGGAGATTGCCCTCCTGATCCCATCTCCTGATGATGCCGGGGCCACAGGGCTGCAGCATGCGCTGGCAGGCCGTTACTTACCCAGAATCGTTCTGGCCGTTGCCCGCACGGGAGCAAGTGTAGGAGTAAGCGAGGATGTCGCTGCCGCGGTGCCTTTGCTCCGAGATCGTGCGCCGGTGGGGGATAGAAGCACCGCCTATGTCTGCCAGGGTTTCGTCTGCCGCCAGCCAGTGACCGAGAGCACTGATCTGCTCGATCTTCTACTCTAGAACAAGTAGAACAGGTTGCTCTGTACCGCCGAGGCCATAAGCAATCAGGCAGGATGGTGAGAATCCGCTTGTCTTGCGGGTCTAGGAGTCCTGTTTGGGCGACGGAAACCTCCCAAATATGGTACAATTAGTTAGTTGGTGGAGCGCGACGATTCTGGTTATTGTTGGTGTACCTACATCCAAGCAGGAGTAATGGTTTGATCTTGGTGGAAACACCCCAAATTCCTCGATTTTACGATACAGCTGGGCTGAACCCATTGGCTTGCTGTGGCCCCACCTCACTATTCCCGCCGCTTCATAGTGCTCTGGTTGCTACCGGATTGCCGGACTTCGAGATGGTCTCAGGCCTTCCGAGGCGCGGTTTTTTGACGCGCCAAAAAGAATGAGCAACGTAATGAAGGACGCATACAGGCGCACATTTATATATCTTACCGATCCGCCCGCTCGAGGGGGCCTATGGATGCTCGGGATGCACACTGGAAGAGGTAGAGGCTACATAGTATGTCAATAGCAGAGCGAAATGAAAAGACCGCGAAAATTAATGGGGTGAGCTCTTCATATACAGCTAGAGATATCGAGATTCTCGAAGGGCTGGAGCATGTACGCAAGCGCCCCGGCATGTATATTGGCGGCACTGACATTCGTGGGCTGCATCACCTGGTCACTGAAGTCGTCGACAATAGTATCGATGAGGCAATGGCCGGCGCCTGCGACCAGGTCCTTATTGTGATAGGCGCCGATGGATCGGTTTCGGTTGATGATAACGGGCGCGGCATTCCGGTGGAGCCTCATCCTAAGTACCCCAATCGCTCGACGCTTGAGATCGTGATGACGACTCTGGGGGCCGGCGGCAAGTTTGGCGGTGACGGCTATAAGCAGGGATCAAGCGGCCTTCATGGCGTCGGCGTCTCGGCAGTCAACGCGCTCGCCGCTTACTGCCGTGTCGAAGTGAAGCGCGGCGGCAAGCTCTATGCTCAGGAGTATCGCTTTGGCAAGCCGGTGGATCCGGTGAAGGCGATTGGCTCCGCGGTGGGCACCGGCACCCGAACGAAGTTTCTTCCCGATCTCACGATAATGGAGACCGGCGACTTCCAGTTTGAGACGCTTGCGCAACGGTTTCGCGAGTACGCCTATCTGAATCGTGGGTTGACCATCAAGATGGTGGATGAGCGAGAAGGACGCGAACAGGAGCGCAGCTTCTATTTTGACGGCGGCCTGAAGTCGTTTGTACGTCACCTGAACCAGACCAAAAATGTGATTATGGCCCGGCCCATGTATATCGAGAAGAAGGTCGATAAGACACTGGTCGAAGTTGCCATTCAGTACAATGACAGCTACAACGAGACGCTCTTCTCTTTTGCCAACGGCATCAATACCGTAGACGGCGGATCGCATGTGACCGGCTTCCGCGCGGCGCTTACCCGTACGCTGAATGAGTATGGGCGCAAATCCGGCTACCTGAAAGAAGCCGATGCCAACCTGGCGGGCGATGACGTCCGCGAGGGACTGACCGCGGCCATCAGCGTGAAGCTGCCGGAGGCGCAATTCGAGGGGCAGACCAAGGGCAAGCTCAATAATGCCGACGTCCGGACCCAGGTGGAGAACGTAGTGACCGAGTCGCTGCTCAAATACCTGGAGGAGACGCCATCCGAAGGCAAGCGCATCATCGAAAAGTGTCTGAACACGGCACGTGCCCGCGATGCCGCCCGCAAGGCCCGAGATCTGGTACGTCGCAAGGACTCACTTGACTCGACGCTCCCCGGTAAGCTGGCCGACTGTTCCGAGCGCCGCCCTGATCGCTGCGAACTCTACCTGGTGGAGGGAGATTCGGCCGGTGGCTCGGCAAAACAGGGGCGCGACCGTCATTTCCAGGCGATCCTGCCGCTGCGTGGCAAGATCCTGAACGTCGAGCGGGCACGACTGGACCGGATGCTGGCCAGTGAGTCGATCAAGGACATTATCACTGCGCTGGGCACCGGCATCGGTGAGACCATTGCGTATGACAAGCTTCGCTACGGACGCGTCATTCTCATGAGCGTCGCCGGCGACGAGCCGACCTTGGTGATGGATGATCAGGGACGAACCGAGTTTGTAAACATCGGCGACTTCATCGACGATTGCGTCGAGGGACGGCGTGAGGCGGCCCGGTACCAGGTCATGAGTTTTGACAAGAAGACTCGCCAGACTCGCTTCCGTCCTCTCAAGGCAGTCATCCGGCACCACCATGAAGAAGGGATGTACAAGCTCACGACGCGGTACAATCGCTCGGTCAAGGTCACCTCTTCTCATAGCGTCTTTACCTTTGAGGACGGACAGGTGCGCCTGAAGAAGGGCAGCGAGGTAAAGGTCGGGGACGTACTCGTCGCCGGTAAGCGAATTCCACGCCCTGCCGAGGGTGGATTGACTTCACTCGACCTGCTTGAGCTGTTCTATCATGCCAACCTGGCGGATGCTCTCTATGTCATGGGTGAGGATGTACGCCGCGTTGCCGCGCAGCGCGTCCTGCAAAATGTCAAGCGTCCCGAGCTGTGGAGCGAGCAGCGTATCTCGCTTGATAGCGCCGGATGGCAGCAGCTCACCGCCCATCGCGAAGCGGCGGGAATGACGCAGCTGCAGGTTGCGACAGAGATAGGCGTCAGGCAACCCATTACCATCAGTCAGTGGGAACGGGGTGTGTTTCGTCCGATACAGTCCCACTTTGAGCGGTACCTCCATACCATTGGCTGGGATAGCAAGCTCGCTCTGAATTATGTGCGTGTGCCGTCCAAGATCGAAGAGCGGCTTGCGCAGGATGACACCAGCGCCAACGCACGCTGGCGCGAAGTCAGCAGCTACAAGTCGCTGGACGCCTTTACGCTCGACGAGCTGGCTCAGCTGGGGTCGGACGTAAAGATAGCCGCGCGGGCGCATGCTAGCAAGGCGTTCCCGCGTCACCTGCCGATAACCCGTGAGCTCTTGTGGTTCCTGGGCTGGTACGTTGCGGAAGGGACGCTAAGCGCCCATCAGGTGAGCCTCAATCTGGGGAAGAAGGACGAGCCGTTCCTGCAGGAGCTGACCTCGGCAATCGAGACCACTTTCGGCGAAACGCCTCGCTGTTGCTATAGTCCCGAGAGCCAGGGGTTCAAGTTCTACTTCCAGAGCGTGATAGCCGCGCGCCTGCTCAAGGCGCTGGGGCTCGGCAAGCGCGCGCATGAAAAGCGTGTGCCCGACTTTGTCTTTGGTTTGAGTGAGGATCTGCAGCTGGCATTCATCGAAGGGTACTTCCTGGGAGACGGCACCATTTCTGGGATGAAGTTGTCTTTTACGACAAATTCGCCGCTCATGAAGGATGGACTGCTCTACCTCCTGGGTCAGCTTGGTATTGTGGCCTCGGTAACGCACATGCAGCCGTCTACTGCACCTGATGCTCCAATTCAGACGGTGCATCCGTATTACACGGTCTCGATCTGTGGCAAGGATCAAATTGCCGGCTGCCGTGCCATCTGGCGGCGACATGCTAATGTGGCCAAGATGGAGGCGCATCTGGCCCGTCCTGGACGCAAAGATCCCGACTATATCCCGATCAGTTCCGATCTCATTGGCCTCAAAGTGATTGCCGCCGAGGAGATTCCACCGGTTGGCGAGTATGTCTACGACTTTTCTGTCGAAGACGATGAGAATTTCATCTGCGGCTCTGGCGGGTTGTGCGCACACAATTCCGACGCGGACGTAGATGGAAGCCATATCCGCACGTTGCTGCTCACGTTCTTCTTCCGGCACATGGAGCAGCTCATCCAGGATGGCCGGCTCTACATTGCTCAGCCGCCGCTCTACCGTATCCAGGTCGGAAAGCAGCGCCACTACGTCTATAGCGACGTTGAGAAGGATGAGTTCCTGGCGCGACTGGGGGAGGGCAAGAATCCTCCAGTCAGCCGCTACAAGGGTCTGGGCGAGATGGATCCTGAGGAGCTCTGGGAGACTACTATGAATCCCGCCACCCGTACCATACTGCAGGTCACGGTCGAGGATGCCCTCAAGGCCGACGAGACATTCTCTATGCTAATGGGCGATGACGTCATGCCGCGTAAGCGCTTCATCGAAGCACACGCTAAGAACGTCAAGAACCTCGATATCTAGATCGGCTGTTTGTTGTAGTTTTTGCCGCTTATTGGGCCAGTTTGGCAAGGCTTATTGGGCCACAGCTGAGCTTCCAGCAGGAACAGATGCGCTCCTGCTGGAGCTCTTTTTATATCGTACCATCTCCTCTTTCGCAAACCAGCGATGTTTCCCCTCACCTTCACCAAGCGGGGTCAGTTTCAGCATGACCAGAACGCGGCCTACCCGTATGCTGCTAGTGCAATTGAAGCGGTGCCGGCAGCGGATCTGGGCTGGATCGAAAACCTCGGGTCCAGGAGGGGACCGGCAAGTCTGTCCCCTGGTCTAGGGTTGCTCGCCAGGTCTCATCCGCCTCACGCCGTGCCGCCTCCATGGCTACGGTCGTGAACTCATAGTAGCTGGTGGTTGGTCCAACATAGAGGGTCGGTTCGTCGAGGCCATCGACCAGGACGATGGCCATCGCCGTTCGCCCGGTGGCAATGTGCAGGACCCGCGCATACGGATCCACGTCATCGCTCGGTTTCGTATGAATGTCGGCCACACAGTCAGCTGGTTCCGTCACGTACGTGTGCTGAAACAGACGCGGATACCATCCAGTCCAAAATTCGGTCGGCCCACCCGATCCGATCTGCTTGGATTGGTAGAAGATCGTATCTTTGAGGAACTGGATCTCCTCCTCTGAGCACGGCTGGTGCGCCAGTTCTTTTTCGGCGATGTCTCGCAACGTCAGCGCGGTGTCGTGCAACGCCTCGAAATGCATCATGATGTCGACGGCTACCTCAGTCCATCGGCCCGGTGCCGCATCCTCGGGAGCACTGCTGCCGGTTGATTCGTTAGCGGCTTCGAGCGACTCCAGCAGGGCAATATTCCGCCGGAGTTTGATTTCCTCCTTGGGCGTGCGTGTGGGGGTCTCGCGAGCGAGCTCTGCCCGCAGATCCTGCAAACGTCGTGTGAGCGTGGTGCGACTGTAGGGGAGAAGGAACGCCAGGCCCTGCGCCGAATAGTCCGCCAGGGCGGAGTAGAAGGCAGGGTAGGGTTCCACGTAGCCGGCAGGGTACGAACACAGGCGCATCATGGTAAATGATTGTTTGGCGTACAGGATACTATCATGACGCAGCTCTGCCCAGGCCGC
The DNA here is from genome assembly GCA_052143275.1 of Ktedonobacterales bacterium. Classification (GTDB taxonomy): domain Bacteria; phylum Chloroflexota; class Ktedonobacteria; order Ktedonobacterales; family JADMIN01; genus JAJPKE01. The sequence continues at coordinate 26,772 of JBKQTH010000322.1, forward strand.
CAGCTGGGCTTGAAGCATCTTATCCTGCCACGCCTCCCCTCGTAACGCCCCTGGCACCTCCTCCCCCGTGGCTTTCAGGTTGAGCGCGCGAATCGCATGGAGGAAGCCGTAATAGAGGGTGTCGGCATGGTGCTCGGCTTCCGCTGCCACGACCTGGCGCAAGTGGTCCAGGGTATCCCGATAGCCATACCGGGCCAGCTCCTCCGAGAGGTGAACCAGCGCACGGTCGTTGCCCAGCACATACAGGACGTCCAGCGGGTGGGGCAGTTGGCGATACATCTTCTTCCCGTTGACGATGAGCCGATCAAAGACCACTTCGCTGCAGATCAAGCTATCCATGACGAAGCGAGGTCCCAGAAGCAGCAGACTCACCGGCCGCGGAACCGATGGCCCCTTCTCCGGCGCATACTGTAACTGCCCCGTGATGCGTTGCTGGCCATACGCGCGGGAAAGCAGCAGGTGCAGCAGGCGATCTGGCTCAGCCGGTGCGAGGGCGTCCTGCGGGTCATGGAGTCCGGCATCGGTCAGAAATCGGGCGAAATCCTGGAGGGTCGTATTATCGCTGGGACCAAAGACACCGGTCAGGAAGGCCTCGGTGCGGTCCAACGTTGCCTGGACCCCTGCCTGCTCCAGGACCCGGAGGAGCAGCATCGCGGCGGCCAGCTGAGTCGGCTGCAGGACGGGCCGTCCCCATGCATCAACCGTCACCAGCCGGAAATCAACCTGTTGCAGCCAGGACTGGGCGCCGAAATACTTCTGCAACTCGAAGCTTTTCGTGTAATGACCGCGCGGTGTAAACAAGGTGAAATCGATATTTCGGGACTCCTCGCCAAAGAGGGCGACCGGCATCACTGCCGCCGCCTCGCGCACAGCGGTGAAATAGAAGGCGACATCTGGTGGGAGTTCCGCCTCTTTCTGTGCGGCAATGAAGTACTTGGGGGCAACTCTCCGCCTAACCGCTTCGGGATTGTTCCTGATGGACGCCGCGATTTCCGGCCCCCATGTGTCGATGATATCGTCGAGCACTGCCAGGGGCACGGAGAAATAGACGAATAGGTCATTGAGCAAGGGGGCAAGCAGCGGATTGTCGTTCTCCGCTTGCATCTGCACCACCGTGTCCCGACACCCCTGCAGCACCTGCCGCAAGGACTCGGCCAGCAGATGCTCCTCCGCCAGCTGGAGCATCGCGTCAAAGCCCTGATGGGTCGCATGCAGGAGCGAATCCGTGGTAATGAGAACCGGCAAGTCGCGCAGGTGCAGATACGCATACGCGGCCGCGAAATGCCTAAAATTGACCCGATCGGTCACGACGAACCCGTTCCGCGTGAGGAGGGCCAGCTCGTCGTCGGTCAAGGCCAGGGTCTGCTGAATGAGGTCGAAATACGTGGCACTACTGGGAGCAAACGGTTGAACTGTCGACATGTGCGCTACCTTTCTGCCAGATGCGGGCTTGGTTCTGGACACACTCTTTGGGCATTTGCTTGCTAGTGCGCATGCGTGTCCGTGGCATGCCACGGTGCGGCGTCAGGACGCCAGCAGGGTACGCCTACATATCACCCCCCAAGGTCGGCTACGCGGTCGTTGGCCTCTTCATACCCGCTCCGGGCTTCGGCATGCCACACTTGCCACAGCTCGCTGCTGTGCACCTTGGCGTCTTGCTGGTCAAGCAGCTCCAGCGCGTCGGAAAAGGCGTCGCGTGCTGCTCGGGCACGCTCCAGCCTCTCTACATACCCAGGAGCCGAGTAACTCAGGTCGAGCGCCAGGGTTCCCCGGTCGACCGCGTCAAGCGCTCCGGCTAAGGCTGCTGAGATTCGCGCTTGCTCAACTTGTGGTGAATCAGTATGCAATGATATCGCCAGCTCTCTTTCCTGTTGACCTTGTCGGAGCTCGGTCTGTTCTTCCACCGCATGGCGAAAAGCCTCACTGTCCTCGTCTCCAATCTGGCGGAGGGCATCCATAAGGGTAGGCAGGAGCAGCTCCGCGGCATGTAGTGCCGCTACAGCCGCCTTTCGCCTCTTCAGAGGATTGTCTTTGTCGCCAAAGCGCTCGTAGACCACGCGCTGAGTATGGGTGGCCAGAATGGCGGCTTGCAGCTGTAGACTCTCCTCGTCATCGAAATGAAAGTACCGGCGAATTCGCTCTATGTCGTCACGGCTCAGAACGGTCAAGGTCCCGGGTTCGCGCAACGAGAGAAGAAGTCGCTGTACCTTCTGCCGGTGGACCAGTTCACGGGGAGATGTCGGGTCGTCGGGATCGAGTTCCTCGCCAGGTCGCTCCCGCAGATTGTCCAGGCGTGAGAGCGGCGTCTGACCATGCTCTGGCGTACCCAGTATATCTTCCAAGGTCCGCGCGAATAGGCTCCATCGCGGCGTAGTCCCCTCAGCGGGGGGTACAGTCGCCTGCATAGGCGCACGGCTCCCTTCCTCCGATATCCGGAGCCTTCAGAGAAGTGTGGTACAGTCTCCGCCTTGTATGCCACCTTGCAGGACAGCAGCACCACGGTTGTACCGCTTGATTGCCTGCGGCGAGTATTCCGGCTACCATCAGTGTATAGGAGCGATCCCTTGCCCGTCCAGCCACACTAGTGTGACGTGTTCCCATCCAGAAGATATACTATAGGCGTCTACGGCAAGCGAAGCAGAGACTTGAGCGACGACGTAGGAGTGCCATGTCCGTGCGTGCAGACGACGGGAGCGTCCATATGCCAGTTCCTGATCCTTTGCAGCTTCCCTCGACCCAAGCTTCCGGTGCGAGCTCATCCTCAGCACCTGTGCAAAAAGCTGATGAGCAGCCTGGGGCGGCCGGACTGCCGGCAGGTGCATATCTGGATCCGTCGGCTCGTTCTGCTCCAACAGCGTCTCCAGAGCCGGCCATCGGTCCGACTGCCCATGAATTGGCTACGCGGAACATGAGCGTGACAGTCGAGGAGTATGAGCGCATGATCGTGGATGCCGCATATTTGGCAAGACGATTTGGGCTCTCGCAAGATGACCCCAGATCCCAGGCCTCCAGGCGCAATTACAGGGAAACCGGAGTCGTGTGCTGGGAGCGACGCACCAGGGACAGTTCAATGTGCTTGGCGTGCTGCTCAACTGGCTGAATACTCACGGCGACCGTGAGGAGCGACGCTACCTGGAAGCACACCCTGAGTTACTTGAACCGGCCGGCAGTAGTCTGCTCACGGCACTGCTCCAGCAATGTACCGAGCAGGCAAACAACCACTATCGGCAGCTCCAACCCAGGTTGGAGGAGGCTCTCGTTCCGGGTTCCCCCTTGTCTGATGAGCTCTGGGAGCGCCTGGCAGTATATGTCGAAGCGACCAGCAAAGTAGATGACCTGGTTCGCCACCTCCGCCTGCTCGACGACATACGCAGCCGCGGCTCCAGCATCGAGGCTATCCGTGATGCCTATGTGAACGTCTATGGCGGGCTGGTTCTCGACATTCCTCCCTGGCTGGAGGAAATCGAGCAGCATCAGGGACAGGAGATCACCTCCGCAGAGCCTGCCATAAGTGTACCTGCGAGGCTGGTCGAGCTGGAGCCACCGGTGCAAGCCGAGCTCCATTCGCGCCGATTCTCCGCACTATTCGGTCACCTGGCAGAAAACAACGATCCGGGCGCTCTCCAGGAGGAGCAAATTGCTGGATTGGAGGCGGCGCTGCCTCTCTATACTCTGGAGCGCTACCCCTTGCGCTATGCCGCTGCCCAGGGAAATCTAGGCGCGATCTTGAGCCAGCGTCTTGCCGGCGAGAAGCGCGAGAACGTGGAACGCTCTATCAGCTGCGCTGAGCAAGCTCTCCGGGTCTATACACTCGCTGAATTCCCGTGGGACTATGCCGCCACCATGCACAACCTCGGGATTGCCTGGCACGCGCGCATCGCGGGAGACCGGGGCGAGAATCTGGAGCGTGCCATTGCCTACTTTGAGCAGGCCTTGCAGGTATATACGCTCGATCGCTACCCACAGGACTACGCCATGTCGCAGCAGTCTCTCGGCGAAACCTTAATCGATCGCATCGCCGGTGAGAAGCGGGAGAATCTGGAGCGCGCCATCGCCTGCTATACGCAGGCTCTTCTCGTCCATGACCTTGATCACTTTCCCTGGCACTACGGCGCCTGCCAGAACAACCTTGGTTTGGCGTGGTGCCAGCGCATCGATGGTGAGAAAGGCGAAAATATAGAACGTGCCATCACCTGTTTCGAGCAGGCGCTGGTGGTCCGCACCCTCGACCGATTCCCCGAGGACTATGCGATGACCCAGAAGAATATCGGTAAAGCCTACATGCAGCGTATCGCCGGAGACAAGAGCGAGAACTTGGAGTATGCTGCGGCCTGCCTCGAGCAGGCCTTGCAGGTGTACACGCTGGATAGCTACCCTGAGCAGCACGCCATTGTCCAGTACAACCTTGGCACAGCCGCGGCGGAGGCCGGTGACTGGACGCGCTCGGCGGCTGCGTGCGAGGGGGCTCACGACGCACAGGACTTCCTCCTCGCCTTCAGCGGCAATTTCGCCGCTCGTGACGCCACGCTCCATGAGGTGATCGGAACGGCAACCCAGGCTGCCTATGCCCAGCTGCGCGTTGGCGACTACGTAGCAGCGGCACTGTGCATCGAGCGGGGACGAGCGCGCGGACTGGCTGACACGCTGCGTCTACGGGCAGGCGATCCTGAGCTTATCGGCGATCCCAGCCGGAGGTCACGCTTTGTCCAGGCTCGCGCAACGCTCAGCTCCGCGCAGATCACGCTCAATTCGCCCGTAACCGGCACGGACCTGGAGCACTTGTTGCCAGTGCGCGGGCACATGCCCAGCACAGAGGAGACGCAACGGCAGCACCAAATAGAAGTGGCCATCCGCGATATCGAGCTTGCACGTGCTTCGGTATTCCAGCAAGCGAAAGCTGCGTTTGACGCTGTAGTCGCGGAAGTGCGCCAAGCCAGAGATCCGGAAGATTTTCTGCTGTCTCGCGTCGACCAGCATGTACTCTTCCGAGCAGCTGCCCGTGGAGGCAGTGGGCATGCGCTGGTGTACCTGGGCGACACGCCGTGGGGTGGCATGGCGCTGGGCGTGTTTAATGGCAACCCGGCGGTGCGCACAGCTGAGCGGATCGACGCGCTCAACCTACCGCCTCTGACTTCAACGGTCGTCTTCGGTCTGCAAATGCGTTCGCTCACGCCTAACGATGGACGCTTCATCGGCGGATACTTTCATGCGCAAAACGGCACCGGCTTTGATCGCTTTCTGCAAGATTGGCCGGGAGAGACTCTGCGCGATCGGGCATTGGCCTTGAGGGCAGCTTGCCGTGATGCCGGCTGCACCAGTACACTGGAGCAAGCACTCTCGGGCGTGTTGACCAACTTGTCGACAAAGCCTGACACTGCTGGGCTGGCTGAGACGCCGCTGGAGTTGCTCTCACCGCGTGACATTGCCATTCTCGGGGGCAGCATTAACCAAGCCTTCCTCAGGACAGAGGTGCAGTTCGCCCTCTTCACCCTGGCCGCTGCAGCAATGCAGACAGTGGCTACCTGGCTCGAGAAGCACCAAGCCAGCAGCGTGACGTTGATACCCTGTGGCGCTCTGGCAGCTTTCCCGCTCGCTGCTACCGAGATTGCCGCCGGTGTTACTTTTGGCGAGCGGTTCCCCACTAGTGTTGAGCCCAGTGCCCGTTCCCTAGTACGTGACGAGGCCGCCCACGCGCTCGCGCAGGCTGCCAGAAGCGGAGTGGCAGCGGTGGGAGATCCGCGGATTACCCATCAGCCGCTTCCGTGGGGCGAGGCCGAGGCCTTGACTCTGGCCAAACTGGCTCGACGGCTAGGTCTGCCCGCTCAGGCACGAGTTCAGCAAAAAGCTACCAAGGAGTGGTTCTCGACTGGCTGGCAGGACAGCTTCTAGTAGACGCCTGCTGCCATGGCAGTTTCAATGTTCGTGAGCCGCTTGATTCGTCGCTTGCACTGGCAGGGGAGGCCGTGCCGACACCTCTTAGCCTGCGTGAGCTACTCAATCAGGGCATAGAGGGCCACGGCATTCTGCTGGGGTTGCGCCTCCTGATCCTGTCAGGATGCCAGACCGGGATCCTCGATCTGCGTGGCGCAACCGACCGGATGCGCAGTCTTACCGCAGCGGTGCTGGAGGCAGGAGCGGATGCCAGTATGGGTGCGCTCTGGTCGATAGATGACAAAGCCACGTACTTGCTCGTCGTACGCTTCGCCCAGCTGTGGCTCCCCCATATAGGGACTATGCCGCCAGCTGCGACACTCGCTCTGGCACAGCACTGGCTGCGGACGGTAACCAACAAAGCGCTGCGCACCTGGCGTGCAGAAGACATTCCTGAGACGACGGAGGAGGAGAAGTGCGAGGTAGGCTGCTTCGATCCACGGCACGATCCGTGGCGCGAGCAGGAGGTGCCCGCTCCCGATGCGTCTCTGTTGGGGCAAGCATAAGTCATTCCTGATCGAATGCGCCTGGTCGCTGTTCGCGGACGGGGTGATCGGTTCGCGGACGCGAGCGTCACCGAGGATACGGGAGGCGACCCGTATGATTGGCGTCGGGACGCTATCTCTGCGCGTGAAGTGCGTCAGCAGCGGTATGATGCTCGTGAGGCGCACTATCTGCTACAGGCTCAGGCATGTGGAACTTCCGACGGAGACTGCCCGTACGCTGATCCCTACTACCAGGTTACGAAATGCCCTCATAACTTGAGAAAAAGTCCAAACGCTGATTCTCATCCTCTTTGAGACAGTTGATCAAGCAGCTATTGCCGCTCCTGATGCATCTTTTCGGCAACTGCGGTAACCCGTGCAGTCACTGCTTCTGATCGTAACTCATCGTAACGGTGCAGTCACGCTTCCGTAACGCGCGTCGGGTACGATCGTGATGAGCACCGAGATGTCATGCAAGACGAGGGATTGATACAAGAGGAATGCATCCTATGCAAAAAGCGAAGACAACCAGCGCTTCCTGCCGCCCGGCGCAGCGTCGAGTTCCGCCGTCTGCGCCGGGCGGCAACCTCATATTGGGCAGCGCAGGCAACATGCAGCGAGGAACGTTGCAGTATATCCAGACCATGGCGGCGATAGGAGATGTAGTTCGCTATCGCTTTGTCGCCTGGCGCACTATTTTTCTCAACCATCCCGACTACATCAAGCACGTGCTCCAGGAGAACAACCGCAATTACAGCAAGGACGTTATTTCCAATCAGTTGTTGAAGGCAGTGCTCGGCACTGGACTGCTCACGAATGACGGAGAATCCTGGCTGCTCCGGCGGCGCCTTGTCCAACCGGCGTTTCACCGGCAGCGCATAGCTGGCCTATGCGACCTGATGGCCAGCGCGGCCACTGCTATGCTGGATCGCTGGGAGACTCGCCCTGACAGCCGTGCGGAGCTCGACGTGGCCAGCGAGATGATGGGACTCACCTTGCGCATTGTGGGCCTGGCACTGTTTGGCACCGACATGAGCGGGGAAGTGGAGACAGTGGGGCGTTCATTTACGACTATCCTCAACTTCATGACTGGTGCCATGTATCAACCCTTCGTGATGCTTCCAGGTGTACCGGCACGGGGCAAGCGCCAGTTCCGAGCAGCTTGCCGCGAGCTGGATCAGGTCGTGTACCGGATCATCGCTGAGCGGCATCGCTCCGGAGGCGAACGTGATGACCTGATTTCGATGTTGCTCCATGCGCGTGACGAGGAGACCGGCGAGTCGATGAATGACCGACAGCTGCATGATGAGATCATCACGCTTCTGTTGGCCGGACACGAGACCACGGCGGTTGCCCTCACCTGGACCTGGTATCTGCTGTCGATGCACCCGAGTGTGGAACGCCGTCTGCATGACGAGCTGCACACGGTGCTCGCCGGACGCACGCCGACGGCTAATGATCTCCCTCAGCTGACTTACACCCGGATGGTGATCGAGGAGGCCATGCGGCTCTACCCTCCGGTCTGGTCCATCCTTCGTCGAGCAGTCGCTGACGATGACATTGGTCCGTACCATGTCCCAGCCGGTACGTCAATCTTCATCAGTCCCTACGCAGTACATCGTCATACCGCCTTCTGGGAGGATCCCGAAGCGTTTGATCCAGAACGCTTCACTCCAGAGCGGTCGGGCGGACGACCGCACTTTGCCTATGTTCCGTTCGGCGGTGGTCCACGCCAGTGCATCGGCAATACATTTGCCATGACTGAGGCTCAGCTCATCCTCGCTACTATTGCCCAGCGCTACCGGCTGCGTCCGGTCAATGCTCGAGCTGTGGAGCCGAATCCGCTGATTACCTTACGTCCAAAGGGCGGATTGCTGGTGCAGTTGGAGCGCACCTCTGTGCTCCGCTAGGCTGGGTGACCAGCTCCCAGAAACAGACTCTGTTCCGTTCTCGGTGCACGGCAATGGGCGCGGGTAGCCAGCGCTCAGCGGGGATATGAACAGACCCAGGTCTACGCAGTGAAGCACGTTGTAGCTGTGGCTCGCTTTGATGATGAAAAGCATGGCGGGCAACGTATTTCGAGCTCTGTATCTTATGATGGAGGTCACCATGGCCGCCGTTGCAATTGAAGCGCGCCCGCTGGCTCCCCTGGTGCGTGGATGGCCAGTGCTGGGAAGCACCTGGAACATGATGAACCAAATGATTCCCTTCCTGGTCAAGACGTATCAGCAACTGGGACCGATCTTTCGGGTGCGTGCACTGAATCAAGAATTGGTCATCATGGCAGGGCCAGAAGCCAATAGCTTTGTGGCCCAGCAAGGCGCAGACATATTCAGTTCACATCACGCCTGGGCGAAGTTTACCAATGAATTTGGCGTCGATCTCTCAATTTTGAATGCAGATGGTGAGCAACATGCGCGTTTGCGCAAATTCTTTAAGCATGATTTTTCCGCCACGAATCTGATGTCGGACATCCCCGATCTGATCAATATCGCGCAACTGATCCTGGATCGCTTGAATGTCGGAGAGGAGATCTCTGCCCTCACCCTATTTCGCTCAATCGTCACTGAGCAACTTGGCCGCACTCTGGCACATTATTCGCCTGCTGGCGAACTCGATGACATGGTTCGCACGGTCCACACGGCGCTCAATGTGTATGCCTTTGGGCAATGGCCGAAGTGGATGGTGCGCCTGCCCGCCTATCAGCGCTCCAAACGCTGTTACCTCAACGTAGGGCAAACTATCGTTGCGCAACACCGCGAGAATTCCCGCGCCCGTCCGGATCTGGTCGACACCGCTTTACGCGCTAGCCGGGATGACGCCTATCACTTTGCATTTGGCACCGAGGAACAGATCGTCTTTATGGCGCTCTCACCATTTGTCGCGGGATTGGACACGGTCACGAATGAGTGTACTTTTATGCTGTATGCGCTCCTGCACCATCCGAATGTGCTTGAGCAATGCAGGCAGGATGCCGATCGGATCTTTGCTGATGGCGTTCCAGATCTCAACCAGCTGAAGTCGGCTCATGCGCTACACCATGCGATGATGGAAACCCTACGATGCTATGCCATAGCCCCTGGAGTTGATCGCACGGCCACCCAGACGTTTGAGTTTGCAGGCTATCGCGTCGAGCAAGGGCAACGGGTATTCCTTGCCTCAACGGTGGCCCATTTTTTGCCGGAACTGTATGCTGATCCGTTGAAGTTTGATATTACGCGTTATGATGAGCCGCGCAAGGAACATCAGCAGAAAGGTGCCTATGCGCCGTTCGGTATCGGGACGCACCTCTGTCTGGGGGCTGGTGCGGCACAGATGCAGATTATGCTCGTAATGGCCACGCTCTTACGTACTTTGCGCGTCAAAGACGTGAGTCCGCGCGCTTCTCTCCCGATCAAGAACGATCCGACCCCAACGCTGGGCAAGCGATTTAAGATTCGGGTCGCCGAACGCCGCTATCATATCCCTATCGTGCCAAAAACGACGGCACCGGTCCGTAACCCTAGTCTCCCAAAGTAATCTAACTCGCTTCGCGATGTGCTAGCTTTTTGGATTGGTAACGCGGTCCGTAACGCAGGCGGGATTCTTCCCACGGCACACGTATGTCTGGACGCAGGTAAGCGATTTTGGAAGGCCAACGGCGTCCAGGACGGCTCATTCAATCTGATCGCTGTCGGAAGCGACATGCCGAGGCCAATCTCCAGCTGGGAGCAACTGGACCAGTCTATGCCTGAACGCTAGTCAGCTACCAGACACGTTGTGCCAAAGTATCATTCTATCTTTCAACGGTCCAGCGCCCATGGTACGATAGCTTTACTACACGAGAGTTGAGCTGAGAGGTCATTGATGGGCGCATTAGAATTCCTGGTAGACTTGGCCACAATCCTCATCGTGGTAGTCCCCGTGTCACTCTGGATGAGATGGCAGGTCAATCGGATGATCACTGACCAGCGCGACGAACGCGAAAAGGCACGGTTGGCAATCATGAGCCTTATCGACCAGGTAGACGATCTCACGAGGAAGCAGGAAGATCTCACGCGGACGGTTGACCACTTGCACGAGCGCAGCCAATCGTCTAGCGACTATTCGAATATCGTGCCCTCTGGCCTTCGAGAAGCGCAGGATATGATCGACAATCTGAGCGATCGATTGTCCAAGCTGACCGACATAAGCTTTCGTGAGTTAACGCGGCTTGGGGAGAGAGTGAGCGACCTCTCCAGGTCAGACAATCACGATTGGCCAACGGCTGGGAATGACGGGCCGGCGAAGGATTGAAGCTTCGTCTCCAGTGCGTAGTATATCTCCAACGGGTGGGCAATTATCCGGTTGGCAATTGCGGTAGGCACAGACGTTCCGACCCGCGTCGCGCCAACTCGCCCGGATAGAGGCGAAGCGGCGGACCGCACATGACCATGATCCTCATGAGCTTGATAGCAGAGCACTCCGCCCACTTGTCAGGTTGGCTCATCTACAGTGTAATAGCGGCGACCGAACAGTTTTCAGATGCTCGACAGATATGCCAAAGTCATTTGCTGTTGGAAAAGCCCTCGTGTCTCCGGAGTAGTGTAGTTGTAATGCTCCCCGAAAACTGAGTCAGGCTCTTAGGTGGAGCTAGCTGTGTTAGTGTGCCACTGCGACGGGTGAGTCAGTGCTCGTTGGCCCAATAAGCGTGAGTATAAGTCACCTTTGGCCCAATTACCGGCACATAACTTACCCAATAAGCGCCACATAAGGCGCCAAAACCGGCCATTCTGGGTCAATAAGCGGCAAAAACTACAGCTGTTGTCGGATTCGGCGCTTATTGCACCCCATTCGGCGCTTATTGAGCCGATTATCCGGCGCTAATTGGGTCACAAATCAAGAAACGACAAGGCCCGAGACGCGCGTGAGATGGTGGGGAGCGGAGCGACGCCCATGACCCCATTGCGGGGAAACTGGCGACTTCCCGTGGCTTTTAGTGAGCAGGGGGTCTTCGTATGGTGCGCACACTGCTCCAGGGGACGAAGATCGAACCATGCTCTCCCTGGTCAACCAGGAGGCCAAATTCATCGAACCCAGTAAGGGTACCGGTAACGATTTCGTGCGGAGTCTGCTCGTTCACGACTAATGTGACGGAAACAAGCTCACCATGGCGCAGCAGGTGGGTATTCCGTGGGGGAAAAGACATGCGATCTGCTGTGTACATCGAGGGCCTCCGCTCGGCTAGGTGCCACGTACATATTCCGTAGATGACTGCGTAACAAATGTGCCACCCCTGTGTTAGAGCACTGTCGCCTGGGCGCTGGAAGAGCGGTGCTCCTGACACGCGGAAAATCGGCCTTGGGAAACCAGCGGACTACAACTATCGAACGGAAATTGCTATCACTGAGCCAGGTTGATATCCTGTTCCCCCTGCGGTCCCTTCAGCGTCGTCTTGCCAGGTCGAAAAATCAGGAGCGTTTCTGGCTCGAAGGGCCTAGCATACTGCTGTGGCGCCAGCGCCGCCAGGTCCTGCTCGAGAGCCTCGGCCAATTCGTGTTTGCTAAAACACCCCACGAGCCATTCGTGCTGGAAGACCTCGCACGCATGCAGGTCTTCCGTGCAGAGGGGTGGACGCTGCACCGGTACGCTCACCGGTCCGATGACCCGAATCGACTGGGGCGTGAGCAGCAGCGATAACACCCCGTAGCGATCCTGGGGCTTCTTGCGCACGCTGATCGGCAAGGTTCGCAACATTCCTAACAATTGCTCTGCTGCTGCAGGATTGTAGGTCACGGCTGCCCGCAGTCCTTGCCGAGCCTCAGTCGACATCGCCACCGCTGTTTCCCTCTACGCTCTGCTCGTTGACATGCCTCGCCACTCACCCTATGCCTGCATAGTACAATATCCACAGCGCAATTGGTATGATACTACGTTTGTCTGGGTTGTTATCATTTGCGCATGGGCAACAGTGCTTGAGATGTACCGAGAACGCCCAGCAGCCCTTGGTCAAACCACTTCCAGCAGTAGATCGGCCAGTTCTCGCGGCATCGTGATCATGGCATCGTGGCCCGTTGGTAGCTGCCGCAGACGCCATCCCGCCTCACGTGGAGGAAGATTTCTCGGCGCCAATATCTGAGCCAATAGGCGTTGCATGAGTATGCGTTGCATGAGTAAGAAGAAGAAGCCACTGCCGGTGCAGTCAATGTGCGTACGGGGTTTCGTGGACACGATGGCTGGATTCTTCAGATGAAGCGGTTGCTCCAACGTCTTCAGGGGTTGTGGCGTCACCGATCTGAGCACCCAACTGCGATCTGGCTCGGTCGTCACTCCGTAGGTGCCGCGAGAATCGATGCGCCAGCCATCACCGTGGGCCTGTGCTTGTCTGCGGCGCAGACCGATAATGGCCCTAACCACCGGCGAGACATCGAGCATCGATTCGCCATCACGGGGCACGAAGGTATCCAGATAGACCAGGTGAGCAATGCGCTCCGGCACCTGATCAACCACGCCGGTGATGACCATCCCGCCATAACTGTGACCCACCAGGATGACCCCATGCAGATCCTTATCCTCCAGCAAAC
>JBKQTH010000323.1:0-9554 GCA_052143275.1 Ktedonobacterales bacterium
GCTTTTAGGTATTGCCTATCATGAGTCTCTGTTGCGCAACACCGATCTGTACGGTATCTTCGGCTTGAAGTGGAGCGAGGACTTGCCTCTTTGGCAGCAGTTCATCGCTGAACTGACAAATGACAGCCTAGCAATTGAGGAAGCATATTGCTTCTACAGCCAACGCTATGATCAGGGGTTGATTTCCGACCATGAACCTGGTCAACCCCTCTGGGGCTGCTTCTCATTCGACTACCATACAGATACGAGAGATGTAGACGTACATATCGCCGACAGAGACGAATCCGGCTTTGGCTGTTTAAGCCACCGGCGGTTAGATGCGCGATTGGCCGAGCTTCGGTCGATGTTCGCGCACGTTCGCGAGGAGCATCCCGATGCCGAGCGTGTTGGTGGGTCTGGGACGTGGTTGCTCAATCGCGTGGAGTATAGGCGTCTCTTTCCACCTGAGCAGGCTCGTCATACCTGGGTGGCTGAGCCGCTTCTCTATGGCACTGGACTTTGGGGACAGTTCCTGAGGCGCGGGCCGCGAATGGATGAGAATGCCGCCGAGCTCTTCTTGGAGCGGGTCGCAAGACTCAGTGATGCCAAGTACTTCGCCTGTTGCTTTCCCCTCCAGGCGCTACGTGACGATGCCCCCATCTCTTATTTCTACAGGTTTTATGGCCTGACTGAGCGCTTTCGTTGATAAATGCAACAGTCATACAAGAGAAGTGCAGAATTGTTCTATCCGTTTGACTCTACCTCACTCTGTCATAAGGTCTACGCTTGGGCTTTGCAGGTCGTCTTCCACCACAGCACCTTCAATGGATATGTCGCTCAAGCTGTAGATGCTTTCCAGCTCTTGCTCGGTACCACCATCGACATAAAGCTCAATCCTTGCAGATGGTTCCCCTTCTGGTAGGAGTGTATCGGGCGTTATCGAACCGTCGTTGCTGGAGGCCAATCCTTGAAACTCGTCGGAGTACTGCTGGCTTGGGAATAGTGCACGACGGACCGACTTATACAACTCATAGCGACGCGTTCCGATAGGCAACGTAATGATCCGGACGAACCTTGCCATGTCGGCGACTGATCTCACTCGTGGTAATTTCGCTTTGATGTACAGCTCGTACCACAGCTTATCGCTGAGTTCGCTAAGGCGCATATATTCTATGGCCAGAGAGGCGCTATGCTGAGCCAAGACCAAATTGGTCTCCGCGGTAGATCTATCCGCCGCCACTTTGGTAGCAAGACAGAACGCTTGCTCCATACCTTCGGCCATGTTGTCCAGGGTGAAATGCTGTCGCACACGCTCGCGCCCGGCGACAGCCATGAGACTACGCTGCTGGCTATGCCTTACCAGGCGCCGCATAGCCTCAAGATACTCCCCAATCTCGTTATCTGAAGGAGGTATCAGATAGCCACATTCGGGAGAGACGAGTTCTGAGTGCCCTCCAAACGAGGTAGCGACCGGCACCGTACCCATAGCCATTGCCTCATAGAGCACGATGGCCAGTCCTTCGATCTTGCTAGGTAGCAACAGAACATCGGCTGAAGTCATGATTTCGCGTACTTCTTCATTGGGCAACGCCCCTAGAAATCTAATTCGCTGTTGCAGTCCATGGCGTTTTACGAAAGACTTCATGGCGTATAGCAAGTCGCCGTCGCCTACCACCAGTCCGACGAAGTTCTTGTCTGTCTGCGCCAGCTGGCGCAGAATCTCCGTCCACATGAGCGGCCGTTTCTCTTCAGCAATTCTTCCCACATAGAGGACAATGACAGTGTCATCATCAATTCCCAGGCGCTGGCGAATCGCAGTTTTGTCGTAGCGTGCTGGATCCCACTCGTCAGAGTCAATGTTGGCGTGTACCACGGTTATGTGGTCAGCGTTAGCTCCCCGACCAACCATCCACCCACGCAGGTGCTCGGTGCAGGTGATGCTGAGGTCGAGTTGGGACCCTAGTCGAACCGACATCCACGGATAGCCGCCATTTTTCCAGTTCTCTACTTCGCTGTGTGTGTAATCTAAAATCGGTAGTTTAGGGTGGTAGGCTCGCAGAAATGGCACCAGGCAATAGCCCAACTCGCTATTGGAGATGAGCACAGC
Organism: Ktedonobacterales bacterium; assembly: GCA_052143275.1. Classification (GTDB taxonomy): domain Bacteria; phylum Chloroflexota; class Ktedonobacteria; order Ktedonobacterales; family JADMIN01; genus JAJPKE01. Next base: position 2,087 of record JBKQTH010000323.1, read on the forward strand.
ATCAATTTGCCGAGAGTCGATGAGGTAGTTCAGAAAGCGTGGATAGTCGGCGTACTGCAGAAAGTTGGGAAGGTGAAATATATCGGGCGTAAACTCCGCGAACTGATGCAGCCAATCGTGATGCGACGGAATCGTTGTCACCATCGTGAATTCGTAACCACGTCCTGAAAGTGTGCGAACTACATCAAGATTGAACTTGTCAGCTCCACCTATGCGCAGCCAAGGGACGACGAACAGGATGCGCTTGGTCCCGGGCACCTTGACTAAGTGATTGCTTATCGGAATCCGATCCGAGATAAGCGGATGCGGCTGATCGATGCCGGAAATAAAGGTGGGATGTGGGAAGCGCTTTCGCAAGCGATCGTGCTTCTGTAGAAGCCAGCTTCGGAAGGCTGTGCTGCTTCCGCGGTCGCCGGACGTCTCTCGAATTCGGGAGTGGTGCCAGGTGCGGTACCAGGTGAGATGCTCAGGTATGGTATATCCCCAGAAGCCCGCCTCCGCCAGATTGAGCCAGAAATCCCAATCCTCGTGCCCGTGCACAATGGATTCGTCGTAGCCGCCGGCTTGGAGATAGGCGTCTCGTCGTATCATGGCCTGATTGGTCACGAAGTTCTCTTTGGTGAGATTATTCTTGTATTCCTGAAAACCGTTGTTCCACATGAGCGATCGTATCCCAAAGGTCACATTGAACGAGGAACATGCAGCAAATTGTGGCTGAGTTTCCATCAGCCAGAGCGCCTTTTCGACAAACGTCGGCTCTACCAGGTCGTCCGCGTCAAGCTGGAGGAGATATCGTCCGCGAGCTACTTTGGCCGCATGATTTCGTGCCGCCGAAGGACCCTGGTTGGTCTGGTGGATTACCTGTACTCGAGAGTCGCTAGCGGCCAGCGCCGCCAACTGGGCCAAACTCTCCGAATCCGTGGTGCCGTCGTCGACGATGATCCATTCGAAATGTTGATAAGACATCCTTTGTATGCAGCGTACGGTTTCTGAAAACACATCTCCAATATTGTAGTAAGGGGTGATAATACTTACGAATGGTGTGCCATGATCGCGAGGAGTATAGTCATAGTAAGGTCGAGCATTGCTAGCTGGCGTGTTCTTATAGTCTGGGTTGCCTGCGTCAATCACACCCGCACTCCGTTAGGAAAATTATATGTAAAGTAGGAGACGCTGCAGTTAAGCGTGGCTCCCATTCTAAAGGCAAATAAGGGAATATGGCAACCAATTCCCCAAAGTGACTACTTCTTCATCTCATTGCGTCGTTCCTCAATGGAGCTTACATTGCCCGAATCAGTATATGATTTGGGGGGGACCGGTCACGAAAACCTCTGGGATCTGCACTGCTGTTGACGAACAACGCACCAGGGGCAACTTGACTGGAGTTGCATCCTCATCACGAAAGCCACGCTTAACCTGAGTCCGATTCTAGCCTCCCGTGTCGCGCGTTGGTAGGCGGCGGCGGCGGTTTACGATTAACCATCCGACCAGAGCTATTGGCGGCAGCAACGCCAGACCCGCCCCTGCCACAAAGGAGGGTGGGAGATAGACAAAGGAGATACGATGTGACCCTTTGGGTACAAACACCGCCCGGAACGTCACGTCGCTTCGGTAGATCGGCACCTCCTGCCCATCGACATACGCTCGCCATCCAGGGTAGTAAGTATCCTGAAGTGCCACGAATCCTGAGCTATTCATCTTCGCTTGGAGATCTACTTCATTCGCGGTCGAGTTCGTCACCACGACCTTAGATCCATCTCTCTCCGGATGACCTCCTATCTGTGCCAATTCGTCTGCAGGTGCGCTCGAAGCGAGCACAAGCGTGCCAAGCAAAGGAAACGTTGGATTGCTCAGCAGAGAAACCGCCTGTTCGTCGGAGGTGGCGGTACGCACATCATGGACGACGAACGCACGCGGCAGCGCATCCGTATTTTCGTAGATGCGTACGTCCTGATTGTAGACCAGGCGCAGGGGTTGCGATGCAGCATCCCCCTCCTCGATGGCTAGAAGCTCGCCTTCTCCCGGAAGCTGCCGCCCGTTGACGTCCGCGTTACCCGATGCCGCGTTCGGCCGACCAGTCGCGTACCAAAGCCTGAGTGGGACAGAATTTCCGGATTCAGACAGATCAATCTGCACGTAGAAATTTTGGTTGGCCGAGCCAGCAATCGGAGTAAATGCGAATCGCGTCACGCCGGACGCTCGCACTTGGTCGAGCGGCAGCGTAACGGTACGCAGGTCAGTAGTACTCTCTCGACTGGACCGCAGATGCAGCGTCACCACCCCAACGGCGCCTTGAGGCGCATCGGCAAACGAGAGGAGCACCGCGCTGAGCCCGTCATACCTGCAGTAAAACGGCTGCCCCAGGGAAGAGCCTGGCAGCAGGAGGGGACCTTGATTCAAATCGAATGGTGCGTGGTTGCTTGCTATGACTGCCTGGGAGGATCCCAGGGATGTGGTGGAAGTCAGAATGTAGCGAACGTTGAGAAGGTCGAGCGCCCGCAGGTGCGCCTGTACCTCTAACGCTGGCAGTTGCGCCGGTTCAGCGCTCGTCGTGGCCTCGCCGTCCCAAACACCACCGAGGGCGCGAAATGCATACGGATCAAACGCCAGCTGGATGAACTGAGCATAGTGGGATACGGAGATAGCCTCAAACAAGCGGACATCTTCCATCCCCAGCGCATCCGAGACTGATGGCATTCCAACGCCATCAAGACCAAAGACTCGGTACGGCTGTGCATCATGCTCCACGAACGCCAGGTATGGCGGCGGCGTGTAGGCATTGTAGCGTGCCGGCAACTGCCGCGGAACGTATGCTAGGAGCTCGACGAGAACAATCCCGAGAAGACCGAAACGACCAATCTGCGTATAGCGGAGGCTGATGAGCAAGATGACCACTCCGTCCAGTAGGAATAGCGCCCCGCTCAGCAAACTGGTACTAACGACATCGGTGGCTGACGACTGCTGAGCGGCATTCATGCCTGCCAGCGCACTTTGCAACTCTTGCACATTTGGCACAAGCAGCGCCCCGAGACCCAACATAAAGAGTGAGATTGCTAGGGTTGTGACACGCCAATCGCGCGCAACCAGATACTCGCTTGCCATCGCAGCTAGCACCGCCAGGCTGATCATCCATATACCGCTCCCATAACGGGCAATGGAGATCCCTCGCACTACCGGCACCAGATCGCTCAGGTTCAGCGGCCAGTTGAACGAGAGGATGAGCGACACGGAGGCGGTAGCCGCGAAAAAAAGCGCTTCAGCGGCCATCCTGAGGCGCTTTCGAGCACAGACCGCAGCGACACAGCACAGGACCGCTAGGCAGCCGACAACCATGCCTGAGTATCCGTTAATGTAATCTCCCAGAAAGCCCTGGTATGTTGTTCCATTCCACTCAGCGTACCGGTTGCCGTCAAAGTAGGGTACAAACAGTCGTAAAGCGAAGTGTGGCAACGGCGACACGAGTCCCTGGACCTGTTGGAGGCGACTACTGTCGGTATTGAGGAGATATTCCGCGAACGGTATGAGAAGCGGAGACGCCAGCAGCACTCCGGAGAGAAACATGATGGTGTAGCGCCGAAGCGCACTGAGAAGCACTGTGCGCTTCGGTGTTCCCTCTGCATTGGCCCGCGTTAGCCGTTGACTCAGACGAAAGAGGTAATAGGCACAACTGAAGACTAGAACCAGCACGATCGTCTCTGGGAACCCTGATAACAAAATTAGCGCCGTTAGGATCGTACTCGCTACCATCCAGCGCATGTGGAGCGGCTCCTTGGCGACGAGGTGGTCAAGTACCCAGAGATAGAGCGGCAAGAGCGTAAACGCGTTGATCCAATCGGCGGCCATGTTCCAAGTGAAAGTTCCGCTCAGCATGTAGGCGCTTCCGCCCAACAGTGCGGCGAGCGGTGATAGCCTGAGCCCGCGCAAGAATACGTAGGCGAACACCCCGGCGACAAGTAGCCTCAGCAGGTAGTAGGCATCCCACGTCGTATACGGCAGCGCGTTGAAAATAATCTCCGGAAGGAAGAAGCCGTCAGAAACATAATTTGCCGCAAGCGGTGTTCCCGCTCCTGCATACGGGTTCCAGAGTGGCAACTGTCCCTGCACATACAAGTGCCCTGAGAGGTAGCGTAAAGCTTCCAAGACCTCAATGCCGACCGGGTCGGTCGTCTGTGGAGTGAACTGTGGCACCGGATACCCGTACGGCCCGCTGGGCATAGATCCGGCCACCGACGATGCGAGCCCGAGGGTTCGATTTTGAAAGATGACGCCTGGATATGCGGCGATGACGAGCACGGCGAAGAGCACCATTGCGACGCAGAATTCGCGCCACCTGAGAACACTGCCAGGGGTGTTCAAGAAGCGAGCTAGCGATTGCAACTGTCGCGCCACCGGTTTGTTGGTTGGTGTGAAGTCCACTGCTGGGTCTCTTTCTCCCATGCTGATCGCTTTCTAATCTTAGCTAGAGCGCATTGATCTCGGCGTGTATGAGCTTTGGAAGACTCTGGCATTGCCTCCGCGAAAGCAGAATCGCGAACTAACGTGGGCATCTCATGCACGGGTCGCTCTTGAAGCTTGAAGCTGTTGAGGTGGCATATGTGCGATTTGATTCGCTTGGTATTCGGTGAACCAGATCGTCCCATCTGCGCCAATCACGAGAAAATAGGGCTCGCTCACGGGTACCTGAAACTCCGAGATGTATCCATCTGGTGTAATCCGGCCGAGCTTATCCGCACCTGATTCGGTGAACCAGATCGTCCCATCGGAGCCAGCGGCGATTCCAACTGGGGCAGAATCATCGGAGGGAATCGGGAACTCAGTGATATGCCCGTCAGGGGTGATGCGCCCGATTTGATTCGCACTTGATTCGGTGAACCAGATCGTCCCATCCGGACCTGCCACGATTCCCACTGGAGCACTGCTGGGGGTGGGAATCGGGAACTCAGTGATATGCCCGTCAGGGGTGATGCGCCCGACCTGATTCGCCAAGCTCTCGACAAACCAGACCGTCCCATCCGGACCTGCTACGATTCCCAGTGGAGCACTGCCGGAGGTCGGGATGGCAAACTCAGTGATGTGCCCGTCAGGGGTGATGCGCCCGACCTTACCCGCACTTGATTCGACAAACCAGACCGCCCCATCCGGTCCGATGGTAATCCCGGCCGGACCACTGGACGGAGTGGTCACGGCGAAGTTCGCCAGTGAATCTACATGATCGAGCAAGCTTGTGGTGATTGTTGATCTCACTTTCCGGATCATCGCAGGTCCAACGACGATGCTCGTCACAATTGCACAATCGACGAGCAGGAGCATGACTAGGTAAATGAATCTGTATCTTCTCACGTGGATCTTCTCTTCATGCGGTAGCCCTGGACGAGGTTTCGAACTGGGTGACGCTGCGGGGCAATCACTGCATCTCTGATTGACTCCGAGCCAGTATCTGCGCCATAGATGGTACGTGACATGTCACACCATTTGGTCGTTGCGTGGTCGCTCAGGAAAGTACTCATGAGAGGTCACCGTTAAAATCCGGTTGCAGCCTCGAACTCTCTTGCATTCCTGTCCAGATGTCCACGCGTCAGCGAGCATTTAGTTGTTGGTGCCCCTACTATAGCTAAAGGATCATTTGCAGTCAATCTGCTCTGGCCCAAGGATTCTACCAATGACTGGAATTGAGGAAAGACAGACAGGACCTTGTGGGCAATGTAGCGTTACGCTAACGATCGAGGTGGATAATCAACAAGGTACGTGACCAAGATACAACGGTGAGAACGTTCGACGTAATGCTACACTTGTGGTGCGTCGCAGGCGTGCGCTTTGACGGCACGGGCTGTCGAACATGGCGGAATACGGTCGTGAGGAACACGTGCTTGACTGATCACCAAGGAACACCTGATATCGCGGATGGTACGAGTGCAGACTATCATGGCGAAGCCGATTTCGCCGGTACGTCGCTGTCCGCCCTTGACTCTAATCGCTTTGGAATAACCGTAGCACGCAATCCCACTCTGACGGATGACAAGTTGGCAGCTACCAATGAGTTCTGCCGTTTATGTGGTGTCGACTTGCTGATCGCGCGCTGTGCAACTACCGATACAGTCAGTGTGACTGCGCTCGAAGAAGACGGTTTCCGTCTCATGGACACCCTGATCTACTGGCGCCTTGTCCTTACCTCTTCGTTGTTGCCCGAGGTAAGGCGCTCGGTGCACGTCCGCGTCTTGAGGCCTTCTGACACGGACGCTGAAGCCAGCATAGCCTCTCAAGCCTTCTGCAGCTATGAGGGGCATTACCATTCCGACAACTATCTCAACAGGGATGCCTGTACCGAGGTGTATGTGTCTTGGGCAACTCGATGCAGCCGAGATCCAGAGGTGGCCGATGAGATGTTAGGCGCAGAGGTAGCCGGGCAGTTAGTTGGATTCGTTGCGTTGAAGCGTCTGAGTGCTGGCGCAGTACAATCGCACATCCAATATTCCTAGCTCTGCGTAAGCTGCCAGCTTCGATGAGCAGCCTCAGCTTACAATCATACCAACAGGATTACCCACCAATATGCGCGATGAAGGATAGAAGCCAGTGCCCTTTTGGCTTACTGTTCTCTTGACGTTCATAAGCTCAGCCTTTCCACCACGTCGGACGGTCTTTAAGGGGCAAGAGCTTGCGCACGAGCCATCATATAGCCTCCATCTCCTCCGCCCACGTGGGCAGTGAAGCGATAGGGTTTCTGGCAGTTCGCCATTGGGCTGACCATGGCATGATGCAATAGGTCAGCTGAACTGAAGATGCCTAGTCGCTGCTGTGACAGAAATTGTGCCCGGGGCCGGAGCAGATTCGGCCAGGGATAATAAAGCTCCAGACAACTATCGGGCGCACTCTGATAGTCAACAATAGAGTATTGATTCTGCCGCTGCACATTTTGCCAGAGGAGGGCTTGCTGCAGACCGACCAGATTGACCGGAATGAGGCCGGCAGTGATGAGCAGCAGTGCGGGCGAATTAACGCCAATGATACCTAGTCTAGTCAAATGCTCACGCCGGCCTTGGAGGCGTAGATCGGGTATAAGCTCTTTGATGTTTAGTCCCATGATCACTAGCAGCGCGATCCACCAGAGCACTGAAAATACCTGATAACGTGATGCGAGTGCCGCCTGAGTTCCGCCGTCTAAACGTCCCTGAACCGTAGCTTGCGTACAGCCAAGTACGAACAAGGCGAGCTGCAGCCAGAGCGCGATGGGCCACAAACTTTTGTGACGCAACCAATAGAACCCGATATTGTCGAGAAAAAGCAACATGCTGAGAAAACCGGCGGTCGCAGCAAGCGCGGCGTGGGGATAACCCACTGGCGCACCGAGGTAGATCAGGGAGTACACGATGTCCTGAACGATGGGTGGGAGGGTCGCGCTGTGCGGGAAGTTATGGAAATACAAAATCCACACGACCACTCCGCAGCCAGTCCACACGATGGCTTTGCGGAC
>JBKQTH010000324.1:0-31512 GCA_052143275.1 Ktedonobacterales bacterium
GTGCCGCTTGCGGCGTGCTCAAGCCAGCGCTTCCCGGTGTGCGCATAGGCCAGCAGAGCGCCTTCGCGGATGCCGCGCTTCCGGACACGTATAGTATCGGCTCCGAGTCGCTCCATGCCGGCGATCAGGACGGCCACGCCCGCGCCAAGAAGAAGGGCACGGCCGACCTCTATCTGATAGCGGCGCGATAGATCGGCAGCCGGCTGAGCCTGGATTAGCGCGCGCAGCCATTCCATGCGCTCACGCGTCAGGTTATTGATGCGGCGAATACCGCCGGCGGAAATCTCGTTCCGAAGGTGCGCAGTTGGGCTCGCCCCCTGCAGAATTCTGCCGGTCAACCAGGCGAGAGTGGTGGCGGTGCCGCCGCAGACGATCACATCATTGACGGGCAGCGGCGGATCCAGAGACGCCAGAGCCTGATGCACGGCGCACTCTATAGCTTCGAGCTCTTCGCTGGTATTGGGATCGGATGGAGCATAGCGGGTGTGCATTGCTCCGGAGCCCAAGGCCAATGAAGTTCGCCACTGAATTTGGCTGTTCACGCCGAGTACCAGTTCCAGGCTGCCACCTCCAAGGTCTAGCACGGCGCGTCGCTCCGGTATCGGCTTGAGGCCACTGGTTCCTCCCCAATACGTCAAAGCTGCTTCCTGCTCGCCAGTTACCAGCTCGATAGCTATTCCAGTCTCGCCCAGCAACCGCTGGATGAGTTCCTTGCCATTGGCGGCGGCTCGTACTCCTTCGGTGCCGATGCCCAGTATGGTTTCGACATGATGGGCGCGGGCTTTAGCTACCTGACTCCGTATCGTAGCTAGGGCACGCTCCATACGCTCGGGTCCAATAGAGCCTGTGGCGGCTACATCCGCCCCAAGTCGAACGAACTCCAGCTCATCGTCCACATAGTCGAGGTCGGTACCATCGCGATTGATGCGGGCAATCACCAGGTGAATGGTATTGGCGCCCACATCGATGGCCGCCAGCGGTTTGGAGACGTTGGTATGCAGCACAGGCCCTCACTTACTAGGTGGTAGTTTTCAGCGCACGGATAGCAAGGAAATACTCTACCTTATATATCATCTCCAGACCAGGTTTGCGCCACTGCTTGACGTACTACAGCTTGAGCGTATACGCTCTAGCGTGAAAGACCTATAGTGCCTGTAGTACTGACGAGCATGAGGCTGGACGCCCTAGTTCGGTGGCGTAGCCAGCCAGAGGGAGCGCGAATGGCAGACGTTGGGGACAGTGACCAGCAACCCGAGCAAAAGTCGGCAGCAGCGATATCGACATTAGATGCATTGGAGACGGTGTCAGCCTCTAAACCGATGCGGGCAGATGGGTTGGTGGTGGCCGTTGCGCATGGCTTCTTTGAGGTCGTTGCCTCTGGAGAATCCACACTGTGCACCATTCGGGGCCGATTGCGCAAATCTCATCAACCGAAGGCTAGTGTGCCACCGGTACATATCGCTGCAGGCGACTGGGTTCGCTTCACACGGCTCGGGTCCCGTCAGGGTATCATCGAGGATGTATTACCGCGGCGTTCCGCTTTGTCGCGCGCCCGTAGCGGCTCGGGTGGCGAACAGGTCATGCTGGCAAACCTCGACCATGCAGTTCTGGTGTTTGCGGTTCGGGAGCCCATGCCTCATTTTGGCATGCTGGATCGCTATCTGGCGCTCTGTGAGCATGCCGGTATCGAGGTGACTATCTGCCTGAATAAGGTGGACCTGGAGGTCTCGCCGGAGATTGCCATAGAGGTAAGCGTGTACGAGGATCTGGGTTATCGCACCCTCTATACCAGTGCGGCAACCACGGAGGGCATAGAGACTTTACGGGCACAGCTACGGGGGCGCACCTCACTGTTGACTGGACCGTCCGGTGTAGGAAAATCCTCGCTGATCAATGTCCTGATGCCTGGAGCAGCGCAACGCACCGGCGAGATCAGTGACTCAACCGGTAAGGGACGCCATACCACCACCAGCGTCCGTCTGCTTCCTCTAGGAGAAGGTGGTTGGCTGGCCGATTCCGCTGGACTCCGTGAGCTCTCGCTCTGGAACGTGCCGTCGAATGGCCTGGTCCGCTCGTTTGTTGAGCTGCGCCCCTACTCCAACCGCTGCCTCTATGAGAACTGTGATCACTCCGCGGGGGAGGAAGGCTGTGCGCTACGTGACGCGCTGGCGAGAGGCAAAATCTCTCCACAGCGCTTCGATAGCTTTGAGCGCCTGCTCGCTGAGGCTCGCCAATCCGAGATGCCAAACTGGTAGTAATTGTAGGTAGAGGGCTAGGCCTGCTGGTTGCTGCGCCTGCGCTCGGCGAACAGGACGCTTGGTACCTCGCGTAACGCCTGCAGCACTTCATCCAATTGCTCGGGACGAGTGAGTTCGAGCACCGCGGTGAACGTGGCTTTGTGGGCCTTGGTTGCTGTGGTCTGCCGGATCATATTGATCCTCATATTGGTTATGATACCGGTAACATCGGCGAGGAGTCCGGTGCGATCGCGAGCCTCGACAACGATTGAGGCGCGGAAATGCTCGTGACCGCTGAGCTTTCTGGGCCACTCGACTGAGACTGCGCGTCCGGGCTCTTTGGCAAGCAGATGTGCTAGATTGGCGCAATCGGCCCGATGGATAACCACTCCACGTCCGCGGGTGACGTAGCCTAACAGCTCGTCGGTAGGAAGTGGATTGCAGCAGCTAGCCAGCCGGGTGAGGAGGCCGGAGAGTCCGCCCACGCTGGCGCCAATATGTTCCTCGTGCGCCACGTCATCCAGAGAGGCCTCCGAGAGTATGGCTTCGTTCTCGACGGTTGAGGGCGGCATAAGGCGGTCGCGTATCTTTTCTACCACCTTGGAGATACGCAGCTTGTCACTACCGATCGCCACCAGCAGGGAATCCAGGTCCAGTTGCGAAAATGTGTCCACCACCCAATCCAGATCTTCGTCCGAGAGCTCCTCGAATCCCTTGCGCAGTCCGATCGACCGTAGCTCGCGGTCGAGCCGCTCACGTCCTATCTCCAGGTCAATGTCACGTTCGTGGGCCTTGAGATACCGGCCAATCTTGTCACGCGCGCTCTTGGTACGCGCCACCCGCAGCCAATCCCGCGTAGGGTGGGCGTCTTTGCGCTTGATAATTTCGACGACTTCGCCGTTCTTGAGCTCGTAATCCAGCGGTACCAGTTTCTTTACCAGCCGGCCATTGCTGTCGGTGGTCAGAATGCGAACTCCAGCCACATGGTTGCCGATATCAGTATGTACCAAATAGGCAAAGTCCAGTGGGGTCGCGCCACCAGGAAGCTCTTTGACGTCGCCTGCGGGGGTAAAGACGAATATCTGCTCTTTTGTCAGGACGTTATCTTTGACCGCTTCAAGCGCGTGTTCAACGTTGGCTGTGCCGGCCACCTGAAGTTCCTGCTGCCACTCCTTGGCTTGCTGTACCCAATCCTGCAGCGACCTGGCCTGAGCCGAAGCGTTGTCGCCGACATCCTTGTAGTACCAGTGCATTGCAACACCATACTCGGCCTGCTCATGCATCTGGCGGGTGCGGATCTGAATTTCCGCCAGCCGGTCGTCCAGACAGAACACCGTGGTATGAAGTGACTGGTAGCCATTGGATTTCGGATTGGCGATGAAGTCTTTGATTCGCCCATCCATTGGCTTCCAGAGAGCATGCACATGACCAAGCGCCATGTAGCAGTCTGCCGCCGTAGACACAATAATTCTGAAGGCGAGGATGTCGTATAGCGCGGAGAGATCGTGGGTGCCCAGTCGCTGCACCTTCCGGTAGATGCTCGCTAGGTGTTTAACGCGGCCTGAAATCTCGGCATTCAGGCCAATGGAGCGCATCTCCACTCGTAAGATATCGCAAACCCGCTCGACGTAGGAGACGCGCTCCTCAATGTAACTGGTTACCTCATTACTTAGCCAGGCGTAATCGTCCGGCTCTAGGACCGCGAAAGCCAGATCATCTAGCTCGCTCTCCACCCGTCCCATACCCAGCCGGCCGGCTAGAGGCGCATAAATGTCGCGCGTTTCTCCAGCGACCAGGCGGCATTCATCCTCGGTCCAGGAGGGGGGGTAGACGAGGGAGGAGTTCTCGCGCCCAAAATGCCAATAATCGGCGGCTTCACGGATTGAACGCATAAGTCTAAGCTGATCAGCAATCTTAAAGACCGCAACTCGTGGGTCCTCGGTCATGGTCACAAACATCTTACGCAGATTTTCGGCATCCTGCTGGCGCTGGCGCTCGCGGCCGCGGCTCCTGACGGCATCACCGGAACCAGCGGTGGCCGCCGAGCGACGAAGGGTTTCCGCAGGGCGCTGCAGGGCATCAAAGATCTCAATGTTGCCAAGAGTCTGTGCAACCGCCTCGCCAAAGTCATCACCCAGACCCTTCCGTATGGCATCGAGCGTCGCTTGCTTGCTCTCTACCGCCTGGTATAGGAGAACTGCCGCAAGACTAATGGCATCAATATGGATGGCATCGGCCAGAGTCTCCGCTACACCAATGATATAGCTTGAATCCTGCTGGACATTGGGTATTTTGGCGGACCCCGGTTCTTCCGGCCTCGAAGAGGCGGCTACTCTCTCGTGTTTTCCGGGGCTTGCCTTGGTGCTACCCGGCTCCGCCGATGCAGTGCCCATACGCGCGGATTCTCGCAGAGTGTGCGCATACTCCAGTACCCGCCGTACATGCTCGACATCGTCCGTCGGCAGATAGGTGGTGATTGCCTGTAGTAGTTTGGATTCGTCTGGAGATGGCATAAGGCTATGCGCGGTGTTATCCGCCGGCATTGTTGATTGATTTAGCATGGCTCGGGCTCGCAGCCTTTGTGTATGTCTCGTTGGATACTGGTAATACTTGGGACGGCGCGCTGCAGGCGATGTGTCATCATCACCAAATTGTCCTGCATTGCCGGTGGAATGTCCAGCGTTAGTGTTACCGCAGCCTTGTACCGTGATTGGTTGGCGTCAGCTCTCGTGCCCGAAATGTTCAATCCCATGCGCTGAGCCCAGCTGGATAACTCATGCATCAGGCCTTCATGATCTTCGCCGCCTATCAACAAGTGTACTCTATAGGGCAGATGCCGTATCTCACGCCACGACACCGGTATGGTGTCTGGATAGGCCCCCGGTATCGCCCTGGCTCGTCTTCGGTCCAAGACGCGTCCAAGAGTCCGGCAACACGTTCGATGAATGGTGACTGCATTGCGTGTCCGGACCAGACCGAGTATGGGATCACCCGGACACGGGTAGCAGCAGCGTCCCAACTCCACATGTGCCTCGGCGCCCGAAGGGTGGAGCAAGTGCGCATGTGATTCGGAGGCATCGGTATGCTCAGGCTCCTCCCGTTGACGGGTGCGGTCGGCTGAGGGCATGGAGCGCTGTAGCTGGCGAAGGGAACGAGCAATACGCTCCTGAGCATAACGGGTCTGGGCAATGTTAAGCCATTCGGGCTCTGGATGAGTCTCAGCCGAGGTCATAACACGAACGATGTCCCCACGCTGCAGCACGTAACCCACCGGCATATAGCGGGTCACCAGGATTCCTTCACTGCTGTTGGTGCGTATCTGGGCACCGGCCGCATGATCTCCGATCTCGGTATGGATGCGATAGGCAAAGTCCAGCACGGTCGAGCCCTCAGGTAATTCCATCGGCTCACCCTTGGGAGTAGAGACGACTACCTGTTCCTCTAATAGATCACCTCGTACCGCAGCTACATACGCTCTGGCACTCAAGTCCAACTCTTCGTGCCAGGTGGTTAGCTGTTTGACCCAGCCCAACACCTGAGCGACCCGGATTGGGGACTTCTCATCCACCCGCTCACCCCCTGCTGCTCGCTCCAGCCAGTAGGTGGCGAGCCCGTGCTGAGCTGCTCGGTGCATCCGGTGGGTCCGGATATGGAACTGGGCCATCCGCTCGTCCAGGGCAAAGACCGCGGTGTGAAGTGATTGATAACCATTGTCCTTTGGCTTGGCGATATAATCCCGGATACGATCGCTGTAGGGCCGTCCCAGCGAGTGGATGACTCGCAGAGCCTGGTAGCAGTCATCTCGACTGTTCACCAGCACTCGGAACGCGATTAGATCATGCAGTTCACTGATCTCCATGCCGTTGTCCTGGGCTTCGCGGTGACTGCGATAGGGATGCTTCAGGCGCCAGTTCATGCAGGCAACAATGCCCTGCGCGGATAACTCCTTCTCAGTGAGCTCACACAGACGCCTGGCCCAATCCGCACGGAGTGCAGCTTCGCTAGCTAGCTGTGCCTCGACCCGCAGATAGGCCTCGTGATCCAGAAATAAGAAGGCACGGTCTTCCAGTTCAGACTTGATAAGGTGTAGACCAATGCGACCGGCAAGTGGCGCATAGATATCCAACGTCTCGCGAGCCTTTACCTCACGCTGGCTGGGCAACATCTTGCTCATGGTACGCAGATTGTGAAGCCGATCGGCGATTTTGACTAACGCTACCCTTGGCTCCTCGCTCATAGCCAGGAGTAGCTTGCGTACCGTCTCGGACTGCTGACGGGCCTTGCGCTCGCTACTCCGACGCACAGCATCCATGGTACGGCTGGCATGGTTGGCATCGCTTGGTTGCTTTCCATCAAAGTCAGAGTCGATAGCGGCCAATCCTACCGCTTCAGCGCTGAACTTGGTGACGCCATCTACAATACGCGCAACCACTGGGCCAAACTGTTGTTCCACCTCCGGCAGCGTGAGGGTGGTATCTTCGACAGTGTCATGAAGCAGCGCGGCCGCGATACCAAAAACGTCGATGGCCAGCTCGGCAAGCACAGTAGCAACGGCGATTGGGTGCTCGATGAAAGGCTCTCCCGAAACTCGCACAATTCCGGCATGAGCCGCATCGGCAACCTCATAGGCGGTGTAGAGCAGGTCGAGGTCTGCGGAGGACATGTAGTGGCTACACAGATCCAACAGGCCATGCAACGAATCCGTCGCGGATCGATCCACCATGGCACTTGCCCTCCCATTGGTGGCTCTCTCCACTATCTGGGAAACCTGATCTATTTTATCTTGTTGTCCATTCCGCCGCGCTGCCACACGCATTACGCTCCTCCGCTTGCCCCTCTGCATCGCTTGTTTCCGGCTGGTGAGAGGTAACACTGTACTGGGACCACGCCGCTACTGGTCGTCCTGGGCGCAAGCAATGGTGAATGCCTCAAATGCCAAATGCAGGGGAAAAACAGAACGCGCGGGTGGCTACTGGCCTCGTCACCACCCGCGCGCTGGCATGTCTTCTTCGACCTGGCGCGTTTACTAGTATTATCAGTTGTCGGTACTGATACGTCAAGCAGCCTAGTACAAGCAACAGCTTATTCCGAGCAGGCCCGCGCCTCACTGCCTCGATCCCGAGCCGAACTCATGCACGAATAGGCAATGCCGGAAGGTGTCACGGGACTCGCACGCCGATGTTCCAGATGCCATCTGCACCCAGAACAAAGTTATCAATCAACCGGGTAGCACCTAAATGCGCGGCAATTGCGAGGAGGGCCGGCGCCTGGAGCTCGTCCGGAGCTTCTATGGGCACGAAGCTCTCTGGATGGCAGCTATCTACATAGTCTAGATCGGCTAGCGGCTCATCCTTAACCACCGCGGCCATAGCGGCTCGCACACCGCTACCACCGCCTTCGGGGTGGGTGTCAAAAGCCGTCATGCCGGCCTGCAGTGCGCGATAGAGCACAGTGGCGGCGGCACGATCCGCTTGGCTCAGGTAGCTATTACGGCTACTCATTGCCAGGCCGTCGGACTCGCGAACGGTCGGCATTACACGGAGTTGGACCGGAAGGTTGAAGTCAGCTACCATCCGGTGGATCACGGCTACTTGCTGTGCGTCTTTCTGCCCAAAGTAGGCGAGAGTTGGGACCAGCATATTGAAGAGTTTAAGCACGACCGTCGCTACTCCCCGAAAATGTCCCGGACGTCTAGCCGCTTCCAGTCTCTCCGCCAGCGGCCCTGTTAGTTCCACGTAGGTAGCGAAGCCCACAGGATATATCGTTGCCGCACTGGGCGTGAAGACAACATCAGTGCCGGAGGCTTCCAGCAATGCCAAGTCATGTGGTAGATCGCGCGGATAGCGATCAAGGTCTTCTTGTGGCCCAAACTGGGCGGGGTTGACGAAGACACTCACTACTACCTTCTCATTTTCCGCCCGTGCTTGCTGCACCAGTGACAGATGTCCAACGTGCAGATAGCCCATCGTCGGCACGAACCCACAACTGGCCTCCCGCCAATTTCGGCGCTCAGATGCCAGTTCCTCCAGGCTACTAACGACTCGCATATTGGGCTAACTTTCTCTTCTAATCCACATGGTGGCCGTCTTGTGCCCGCGTTACACCAGAGGTGGCGTATCGCATTGTAACACGGAGCGAAATAGGCGGAGCAGATTGCGCTCGCAAGCTGTCGCGATGGTGCTACACGGCTCTATGCAGTATAGGATCATCTGGGGTACACTAGGCACTGGCTGGCTCTCCCGACCACGATACGAGCTGCCTGAGAAAGATATTCGTAGATCAAGTTCAGACCGAGGAGCAAATTGGTGGAGCGCACACTTATTATCGTGAAGCCGGATGGCGTGCAGCGCGGGCTGATTGGCCAGGTTCTCGCGCGCTTCGAGGCTCGTGGGTTTAGATTTGCCGGTCTCAAGCTACTCCAGATAACTCGCGAACTGGCAGAGGTCCATTATGCCGAGCACCAGGGTAAGCCGTTCTACGAGGGCCTGGTTGCCTTTATCACCTCAGCCCCGGTGGTGGTCGGCGTTGTAGAGGGACCGGGCGCAATTGCCGCCGTTCGCATCATGATGGGTTCGACCAATCCAGCCAGCGCCGCACCGGGCACGATACGTGGCGATTTCGCCGTGGCGGTTAGCTACAATATCATTCATGGTTCAGATGGTCCTCAGGCGGCGGAGCGTGAAATTGCCCTCTTTTTTCAGGATGGCGAGCTGCTGGACTATGGTCGCGCCACTGACCAGTGGGTGATTGATCAGTAGTGACTGTCTTTTGGTGACGGCTAGCGCACCTTTCCGGCGTAAAATCTGCATTCACGGCAAGCTAGGCAGGTTTGCGACGCTTCACTGAACCAACCGGTATTTTGGCCTCATATTCTTTGGCTAGCACCCCGGCACCACTGCGCCAGCACCGGGTCCGGCTATTCAGACATCTTTCCTGTTCATCGAAGGTTTGCGGCGGCGTGTTCATCATGCAGTAGACCTGGTACATAGGCTCACCCTTCTCAGGGTTGCTATGGGGGTACCAGCGCATGCGAAAATTGGGACATCCGCTCCGGTGTCTCCTCCAATTGACACTATCTCGTGGGTTTTCGCTTAAACTTTCAACCACCGCGTTCTTGCCTCTCCTACACGCTGGCTGGGAGCGGTTCCTGGTAGCCTCGCCTCGCGCATTCTCACTGGTAAGCCTCATTTTGGCTCTGAACGTGGCTATTATAAGCCGGTTTCGGCGTGCGCTGCAAGAGACTATTGTTAGGTAAAGTTGTTCCCGTCGATTCGAACCACCTACTCCCACTATGCGTATCTTGTATTAGGTACAGTTATGATCGCGCAGTTCCATTCACAGGCCGGCCGGCGTATACGAGGAATTAATTATGAACCGAGATGGAGAGCTCTATTCGTCGACAGAGTCGCCGGCACTCGTACCTCCAACTAACGGAATAGAAGACGAGGCACGCTATGGACAGGTAGGCAAGGTTCCGTGGACTTTCGCCCAGACATTGCTGGGTACTGCAGTGACGATCGTACCGTGGTTGGTACTTGTCGTATTGTCACAGGCGGTCACCGTTACCACCACCAGCCCTCACAGGAATGGCAGGTTGGCTCCAGCAGTTGATGTTCTGGGCGGGATCAGCTTCCTTGTGTTTACCGCCCTCGTAGAGGGGGCATTCCTGTTGGCACCACTGATCATAGCGATGCGTACGCGCGCACCGGGGACCAGCCGGTTAGCTGCTCTGCGCGCGCTCGGCCTTCGGGCGACGAGGGTTTGGCCAGCGGTGGCCTGGGTCGCGCTAGGTATGGTGGTAGTGATTGTGGTGACCATAGTCTATGGTGCCGTTATTCAACTGTTCCACCTACCTCTAGAGACCAATGGTCAAACCTTGGCGACAGAAGCCGAGACGATGCCGTTTACGGTTATCGGAGCTCTCATCGGTGCGGTGTTTATCGCACCCTTCTGCGAAGAAATCTTCTTCCGAGGATTCTTGTTCGGTGGCCTGCTACGCGGCATGAGTGTGATCTGGGCAACTTTGGTCTCGACCCTACTTTTTACCATTGCGCATGGTGACGTCGGGTCGGCGGTACCTCTGTTTGCTATTGGCATCATGCTGGCGGTGATTCGCTGGCGCACCGGTTCAATCTGGCCGGGTATGGCGCTGCATATGCTCAACAATGCCCTTGCCGCAGTACTGGTTGTGGCTACTATCCTTGGTATGGTGGCGCGCTAGCCTTTCCAGTCTCTTTGCCCCCGCTGCGCCCTGGCGCAACAATTGTACCTAGCCTTCTATGGTGCCGTTATGATACTATCGATATTATCTACGCGCTATATGTCGTTTCATCGGGTACAGGCCGCAATGGTGCAGCACTCCAGCTAGGCCCTCGATGCTGTGGCCGGCGGGGCCCCGGGTAGCTTACCGGGCGGAGCTTACTCCACATATGCAAGACAGTCAGAGCCGCATCGCAGTAGCCGTCGTAAATGGCACTGGGTATGGTGGAGTCGAACTCGTGCGTCTGCTGTCCCACCACCCAGCTTTCGACCTGGTAGAGGTGACGGCGCGTAGCGAAGCCGGCAAGGCGGTAGCGGACGTGTTCCCGTCTCTACCGGGGCTTGACCTCACCTTCAGCGCCACCGTCAAGCAGGCGGAGCTGGTCTTCGTCGCTCTACCCGATCATGCCGCCGTCGAGCAAGTGCCGGGGCTGCTCGCCGAAGGGAGGCGGGTCGTAGATCTTTCCGCGGGGTTCCGCTTGAAGGATGCGGCTCTCTATCCGCGCTGGTATAAATACGAGCACACCGCCCCGGCGCTCCTAGAGGAGGCGGTGTACGGGCTGGCCGAGTGGGCACGAGACCAGCTACCGGAGGCAAGGCTGGTTGCTTGCCCAGGTTGCTATCCCACTGCGGCGCTTCTGGCGCTGTGCCCCGCATTCCAGTCGGAACTCATTGAACCGGATGTGGTGATCGATGCGAAATCCGGGCTCAGCGGTGCCGGCCGAACTCCGTCTACCGCAACGCATTACAGCGAGGCCAACGAAGATACCAGCGCCTATGGCTTAGATGGTCATCGACACTGGCCGGAGATGTACCAGGAGTTCGCCGCCATAAGGAAAACCGGACGCCGGCTGTCGTTGACGTTTACTCCTCATTATGTACCAATGACCCGGGGTATACTGGCAACCTGTTATGCCGCTCTGCGCCCCGGCGTCACTCGAGAGATGGTATTGCGGGCTTATACTGAGAGCTACCGAAGCGAACTTTTTGTACGGATTACGAGTACTTCTCCTCACACCAAGTGGGCACTGGGCTCGAACCTCTGTTTTGTCTACCCAACGGTTGCCGAAGAGAGCGGCAAGCTTGTTGTACTCTCCGCGCTGGACAATCTGATCAAAGGGGCGGCGGGGCAGGCGGTGCAGTGCGCCAATTTGATGTACCGGTTGCCTGAGGATGCGGGGCTGCCGGTTGAAGGGTTATATCCATGACAGTAACTTCAGGCGGTATGCCTGCCAGCGTCCATGATCTAGCGGCCGCGAGCCAAGTGGCACGGCATACGGTCATTGCCCAGGTTTTGAAGGAGGCGCAGCCCTACCTCGAGCAACTGCGCGGCAAGACACTGGTTATTAAGCTGGGTGGCAGCACACTGGAGAACCAGCTTGATGCTCTTGAAGACATCGTCTGGCTTCGTGGACTGGGCGCGCGTCCAGTGTTGGTACATGGTGGGGGATCGGAAATCAACGTCTGGCTGCAACGCCTGGGGATCGAGCCGCGTTTCGAGCATGGACTCAGGGTTACCGATGCCGAAACTCTGACCGTTGTGCGCATGGTGCTGATAGGTAAGATCAACGGTGATCTCGTGCGTCTGGTATCGCAGCTTGGCGGGCATGCCGTGGGCATATCTGGTTTGGATGGCCAGCTCCTGCGGG
The DNA here is from genome assembly GCA_052143275.1 of Ktedonobacterales bacterium. GTDB lineage: Bacteria > Chloroflexota > Ktedonobacteria > Ktedonobacterales > JADMIN01 > JAJPKE01. The sequence continues at coordinate 12,146 of JBKQTH010000324.1, forward strand.
CCCGTCAGATTGCTCCCGAGCTGGGACGCGTTGGTATGGTAACGGAGGTTACACCCGGTCCCGTGGAGGCGCTCAGCGCGGCCGGGTACATTCCAGTGATCGCACCGATAGCCCTCGATGACGACGGCGAGCCGCTCAACGTCAACGGGGATGACGCCGCCGCCGACCTGGCACGTGGCCTGCATGCAGCCAAGCTGCTCTACTTGAGCGATGTGCCCGGCATACTTGACGCCAACTCGGTTTTACTCTCTGAGCTGACGCGCAACCAGGTGGAGGCACTACTGCAGGACGGCACCATCTCCGGCGGCATGGTGCCCAAGGCACGCGCCTGCCTGCGAGCGCTGGATACCACTGAGCGGGTACATATCGTAGATGGACGGGAGCCGCATGTTTTGATTCGTGAGCTGCTGACCCACGAAGGCGCGGGCACGATGATTACCTGACCCGGGAGCGCAAGTTGTCTCGCTCGCCGACGTAAGCTAATGTGGGTCGCGCGGATCACGCCACCTTCGGAACTCGCCATCATCGAACAAACGGCTGACTGTAGTAGTCTCCTGACCCTGATATTTCGCGGTTCGCTTGGCACCATAGCCCTCGCTGACCGGCGAGCTCATCTGCTCGAACGCGATCTGGCAGATTCGCATTCGGGGATACAGCGCTACCGCTAGCCGGCCGAGATTACTGATCTCAAGCGTAATGGTTCCCTGGAACCCCGGGTCGATATAGCCGGCGGTGCTGTGAATGACTATTCCCAATCGACCTACGCTGCTGCGGCCTTCAAGTCGCGCCACCAAATCGCTGGGAACTTCCACGCGCTCGAGCGTGGTGGCTAAGATGAACTCACCGGGATGAACGATGAAACTCTCATTTCCCGCGAGGTGCACATGAGTGGTCGAATGGGCGAAACTGTTGGGATCCATAGGATCTATCAACGCCTGCTGCGTGAAATTAAACGTCTGGAAATCGCGGCCCAGGCGTAGATCTATTGATGCCGGTTGAATTTGGATGCCGGCATCAAGTGGCGGTTCAATCTTGATGTCGCCACGCTCTAAACGGTCCCTTAGATCTCGATCAGAGAGAATCATGCCCTACTCCTACCCGCTAGACGCCAGTTCAAACGTTATTCTAGCACTCTGAAACTGGAACCGGTGCATGTTGGTACAAACGCCAAAAATCGCTGATGGCCCTAACGTAAGCCAGGAATGGCTTATATGGCTAGTCCCTGGCAGGTTGTATGCCCCGAGTAGCATAGTGGACTAGGATAGGATTATTTAGACCGGAGTACAGGCTATGCGAATAGTTTCAGAACCGGAGATATACCTGGTTGGCCGCCAATCTCTCGACGAGGCTGAGGTTCGTCGCTTCCTGGAGGACCAGCAGACATCATGGCAGACGGACTCGGAAAATGGCTCCGAATTGATAGTTGAGCTGGCCGGACGGGTCTGTTATCTCAGCTTTGGCGACAAGCAATTCCGAAAGACCAACGCCGATTATGTAGGCAATCTCATCAATCAGGGCCACGGCTCGGTACTGGAACATGCGGTCTGGGATCTGCTCATTACCGGCGTTTCACGCAGCCTAACTCATGAGTTGGTTCGGCACCGTGCCGGCACCGCTTTTTCGCAGTTGAGTCAGCGGTATGTAGACGAGTCAACCGCGGACTTTGTGGAGCCAGCGGTTATTGCGGCTGATCCCGAGCTCCACGAAATCTGGCGAGAGAGTATTCAGGCGTCACACCGTACGTATATAACCCTGGTCGAAAAGTTGGCCGACCGTGTGCAGGAGAAATTCGCGGGCCTGCCAAGGACACAGCGGCAGAAGATGGCACGTGAGGCCGCCAGAAGCGTGCTGCCGAACGCTACTGAAACCAAGGTGCTCTTCTCGGCCAATGCGCGCGCGCTGCGGCTGATTATTGGCATGCGCGGTAGCGAGGGCGCTGAGCCCGAGATTCGAAGACTGGCAGTCAAGCTGGCCCGACTCATGCAGAAAGAGGCTCCAAACCTCTTCAATGATATGGAGATTGTCAGATTGGAGGATGGTACTGAGGGGGTTCAGGTGGCGCATCCGAAGGTCTAGAGCTCTACAGAACGGCCGGGCGGAGTATGAGCTGCGGCCTACGGCAAAATTGCGAGAGTGGGACCGGAAGTGGGAGGCAGGTACGTCCATGTTCATTACCCTAGAAGGTGGGGAGGGCGCCGGAAAATCTACCCAGGCCCTACGGCTGCACCAGCGGCTTCTTGGCGCCGGCTACCGCGCCAGACTGACTCGTGAGCCTGGTGGCACTCCACTAGCCGGCGCTATTCGCGCCCTGATACTGTACCCCGGGACCACCCTGAAGGCACTGGCCGCAGCCGATCTCACCAGCGAGGGCAGCGCTGCCGAGCCGTTGCTGCCGGTCAGCGAGCTGTTGTTGCTCTCCTCGGCGCGAGCGCAGCATGTGCTGCGCATCCGCGAATGGCTGGATTCAGGTGAGATCATCGTCTGTGATCGCTACGCCGATGCCACTCGCGTCTACCAGGGAGTAGGCCGTGGTCTCGACGCCGGTACCATAGAAATGATGGAGCGACTAGTGACCGGAGGTCTCACACCTGATCTCACCCTGCTCCTCGATGTACCGGTGGAGGAAGGCCAGCGTAGACGAAGGCTGGCTGAGGAGAGCGGTGCGCAGTGGAACCGTCTGGATGCTGAGGCTGCTCCGTTCCATGAACGGGTGCGCCAGGGCTATTTAGCCTTGACCGCCGCCGAGCCGGAGCGGTGGGTGGCGCTGGATGGCACCCTGTTGCCTGATGAGCTGGAGCGGCAGATATGGACGGTGGTCTGCGACCGGTTGCTGTCTCAGGAGGCGTCCACTAGCTCCTCCGACTGAAGACTTCTGGTCTCGGCCCCCAGTCGCCGAGCCGCCTGCGCTGCCCTCGCTGCCCACCAGCGAACGCGAGCCTCCATACGGTAGCGACCTGCTCCCGGAAGAGTCTGGGTGGCGCTACGAGCCAGAGCCTCACCGCAGGTGAGTGCGGTGCGAAGGTAGCCGGCATCGGCCATGGCGCGCCAGGTGGCCGCAGAGATCCGTTTGCCATGGGCTGCCAGCTGAGACTCCAGGCGTGCCCGATAAGCTGCCAGTAACCCTGGGGGATAGAGTGCGTGCCAGGTACCGCTTAGCCAGAGTACGTCGTACGTGGAAGGGCCGGCGGTGGCCAGTCCCCAGTCCAGTAGCAACAGGCTACGGCCCCGGCGCGGAGCATGCCTGCTTGCCGGTAGGGTTCCAAGATTTGGTCCCCAGACATCGCCATGTACCAGCGTTCTTGGCGCTGCGGCCATAGATGGTAGCACACTCTCAGGAAATTGGAATACCCGAAGTAGAGTTGCGGCGTCTTCTGGAGCGGCTATCTGGAAAAAGGCTTTCCAGCTCGCCAGCGCCAGTGGCAGATACGCGGAAGCGTCGCCTTCGGCAACCAGCGTCGATAGCCGCTCCGGCGCCAGTAGCAGCAGGGCGTCTTGCGCATTCATCAGGCCGGTGGCGGCATCATCTAGCTGCGGATCTTCCCAGTAAGCGGCATGGAGTCTTGCCAGCTGATGCAGTATCCTCAAGACTATTGGCGGAGGACTACCTGGCGGTGTCAGTGGCGGCGGGGGCCACGGGCGGCCATGCCGGTCGCGAAGCTGGCGACCTGCCAGATCTTTCATGATAAGTCTACCGGCACCCTGCTCTCCAGTTGGATCAGGCGGCGCCTTCGCGCAGAGCACCCCGGTGGAAATGCCCGCGGGCAGTCGCTGCAACAGCCCGCTGGTCCAGAGGGCAACTTCACGGACCAGGCCATCTCCGGAGAGCTTGCCAAGCCAGGAGGCGTACGCTGGAATTGTCTTCTGTACGCGACTCGCATACCAGTACGCGCCGCCTGGAGTAGCGTGACGGAGCCTAAACCGCTCTAGCTGCGTACCCGAAGGCTCCAGACTGTCCGGTTGTCCGCCGATTATCCCTGTTCCGGCATCCTGGCACTGTGGCCTACCGGAGTTGTCGCATTCGGAGTTGGCTGCCATAATAATCCATGCTGACGAGAGAAAGTCAAACTCAACGTGGTGCCTGGTTGATACGAGCGAGGGGCCGATGCGCGCCGAGATACTTGTTCCACAATCGTCTGCCTATCTCGACGCGCGCCTACCGCTGTTGACCTATCACGTACCAGAGACGCTCGCTCGCGATATCGCAGTTGGCCAGATAGTTTCGGTGCCCTTTGGCGAGCGTAGCACCGCTGGTCTGGTCTGGGCGCTTGATACTGGTGAACAGTCTGAACAGACTGCACATATTACAAATAGTATATACGGGCCGGAGACGATTCAAGACTCGGAGCCTCAGCCACCGCTGCGATCAGTCACGGGCATTCTCATGAGAGAGCCGTTGATCTTACCCTCGCATCGGGCCCTGGCCGAGTGGCTGGCTGACCACTACGCCGCACCGCTGGCTTCCGCGGCGCGGCTGCTGCTTCCTCCCGGACTTTTGAGCACATCGCGGCAACGGTTACGCCTGGGTGAAGCTGCCTCGCTACCAACCAATTTTCCGGTCGAGCTGTCTAAAGATGAGGATATTCTGCTTGGCATTTTGCGTGAGCGTGGCTGGCTCGACCGTGATCAGGTTAACCAGGTACTCGGGAAGGCGCGCGCGCGCCAGGTTATCCACAGGCTCTGGCAGCAGCGGCTGATAACGCTAAACGTCGAGCTGGCCCGGACTCAGACCGGACGCCGTCCCGCACGATACGTACGACTCGCGGGTACTCCAGAGGCACTAGAGACCTGGCGCAGCCAAGCACACAGCCAACTGGATACGCTACCCAATCTCCGCCCCTGGCATGCTTCGTGGCAACGCCTTGCCAGAGATGAGAAGCTCGGCGAGCGTCTGCTACGTCAGCTTGCCACGCTGGACCTATTGGAAGGGCGGCCAAAGGCAGAAGCCGAGGACCGGCTGGCCGCAGACCGCAGCTGGCGCATAGAGGAATTGCGTAAGCTTACTCAGATCACTCCCTCGGCGTTGCAGGAACTGGTGAATGTGGGCCTGGTAAAGCTGGACGAGGTCCAGTGGCGACATGACCCACTTGCCGGCCGGCAAATTGCTCGAACTGAGCCATTGGCACTCTCGGCGGCGCAATCGCGAATTTTGGCGGCGGTGACGAATGCCCGGTGTCCGTCTCCAGAGCCAGGAGAGCCTAGTCGTGTCTTTCTCCTACACGGTATTACCGGAAGTGGTAAAACCGAGATCTACCTGCAAGCTTTGGCGGCAACACTGGCTCAGGGAGGGCGAGGTATTGTTCTGGTTCCGGAGATCGCTCTCACGCCTCAGGCAATGGCACGTTTCGCCGGTCGATTTCCTGGCCGGGTCGCGCTACTTCATAGCGGTCTCACCTCCGCCGAGCGACTGGACGAGTGGCGGCGCATTCGGGCGGGTGAAGTAGACATTGTGCTAGGATCTCGCTCAGCGCTCTTTGCCCCGGTGGACCGGCTTGCCCTGATTGTGGTCGACGAAGAGCACGAAGCAGCATATAAGCAGGACCGTACGCCCACCTATCATGCTCGCGAGGTGGCGGTCGCCCTGGGGCGGCTCACTGGAGCGACGGTTGTCCTCGGAAGCGCCACCCCCTCGGTTGAATCCTACTGGCTTGCCAGCCACGGCGTCTACACGTTGCTTGAACTTGGCGAGCGCGCCCCCACCGGGGCGGTAGTAACACCCCCAATCAGTCTTCCGCCGGTGCGGATTGTAGATCTGCGCGCCGAGCTGCGTAGCGGCAACACCAGTATCTTATCCGCGCCGCTTCGACTGGCTTTGCGACAGACGCTGGACCGAGGAGAACAGGCTATTCTCTTTCTCAACCGGCGCGGCAGCGCCAGTAGCGTGGTCTGCCGCGATTGCGGCTACGTGGCCCGCTGTGGGCGTTGCGATGTCTCCATGACCTATCATGCAAGCAACCGTATTGTGCTGTGCCATTACTGCGGCAAGAACGAGCCGGTACCGGTTATGTGCCCGCACTGTGGGAGCGCCAGCATACGCCACTTCGGTCTTGGAACCGAACGCGTCGAGGCGACGGTCAAGCGCCTTTTCCCGGATGCTCGCGTACTACGCTGGGATCGTGACACCGCGCGCACGCGTGCGGTACACGAAGAGTTGTTGCGCGCATTCGTGGAACGGCGGGCGGATGTTCTGGTGGGTACCCAGATGATAGCTAAAGGGCTTGATCTACCGGCAGTGACTCTGGTCGGCGTCATTTCGGCCGACGTTGCGCTCTTTTTACCTGACTTCCGCGCCTCGGAGCGGGCCTTTGCGTTGCTGACGCAGGTCGCCGGTCGAGCCGGCCGCGGTAATCTTCCCGGCAATGTACTGGTACAGACGCTCAATCCTGACCATTTCTGCATTCAATCAGCTTCTCGGCATGATTATGCCAGCTTCTTCGCCGCCGAGGTCTCCGCTCGCCGGAGATATGGCTATCCACCGTTTCGCCGATTTGTGAAATGCACATACGAGCATTCAGATCGCTATACCGCGGAGATTGAGGCTACCAGGCTGGCAGACCGTTTTACACAGCTCATCCAAGATGCTGGACTGGCCGAGAGCGATATTGTAGGTCCGGCACCGGCTTTTATCGAGCGGCTGCGCAGCCGTTATCGCTGGCAGCTTATTCTGCGCTCGCCGGATCCTCGCCTCCTGCTTCGCGCGCTTACCCAGGAGGATCTACCGGCTGGCTGGTCGGTAGACATAGATCCCACGTCTACGCTCTAAGGTGGAGTATACTGCCCACAAAGCGAGACGCCACGTCAAGGTCTGGTCCCGTATCCAGTCATGACACGCCCGAAACGGTGCCAGCACGTTAAAATTCGCCAGAAATGGGAGCCAGTTATGAGCGCAGATGCTTTTGCCCCCCGCCCAAGCCAGCGGGTGCCGACCACGTATGAAACGTATCTTCGGACTGATGAGCTGCTATCGCTGCAGAAGCCTCCGGAGGAGCGCCTACATCCGGATGAGTTGACTTTTCAGGTGGTTCACCAGACATTTGAGCTCTGGTGGAAGGTAACCGTAGAGCAACTCGATTCAGCAGCCGATTGGTTGCGGCAGCAGCAGGCGGATGACGCAGCACACGCTCTCCGGCGAGCAGTCTCGGCAGGTAGCGTGGTCATTCCCGCGCTGCGCCAGCTCGAATTCGTGGCCCCGAAAGACTTCCTCGAGATCCGGACTGGACTGGGCCATGGCAGCGGTGGCGAGTCGCCCGGCTTCCGGGCCATCCTGCGTACCGTTCCGGTTGTCTGGGAGGCTTATACCTCTCTGCTCAGCCAGACCGGCGTCACACTGCTAGATCTTTACCAGGAGCCGCGACGGCACGCGGCACTCTACGACTGCGCTGAGGCTCTGACAGATTTCGATGAGCAATTTCATCTGTTCCGGGCCGCCCATCTTAAGCTGGCACAGCGCAATCTGGGTCTGCGGGCTATTGGAACCGGCGGCACTCCCATGCCGGCACTGGAGAAGACATTGCGTGATCTGCTCTTCCCGCCGCTCTGGGAGGTACGTGATGAGTTGTTGGCCCGTGCGGCGTCCTTACCGGGTCATGCCGGCGACCGAGGCCAGGTTACCACCGCGAACGGCGGTGAGTGAGCGAACTAGCTACGCTTGGCATCACTGCGCTTGACTCCAGTGTTCCTCCGGCTCTACACTTGTAGCGAGAGTTAGGTTTGGATACTTTTGGATACTTCTGGAAAAAAGGCCTTATGAGCACAGATACCCCCTCCTCCAGCAGTGGAGGCACCAGTCCCACAACCGATAGTAGAGTCTTTGTCGAAATACCCAAGGCCCGGCGGGGTCAGGGTTACCGTGCCCCCCAAAACTTTAACCATCCTGCCGTGGCCAGATTGAGCCAGCTGGTCGTCTGGTTGCTCTGCGCCGCACTGATACTGGCGCCGGCCTTTGTGATAGGTCTGATCTGCTTCTATCCGGGGTCTCATGCGCTGCAGGCAGGCTTTGCGTGGCTCTGGATCGTGATGTTTCTACTCACCGAATCCATTGCGCTCTTCTCGTCCATCGGTATTTATCGGGAAGCGATGGGGATAGCCGGCAGTCGCTACGAGAGTTGATGTCGCTTCTCTCCGTCTGGATTCGTTATCCAGCTCACAGTCGAGAAGGACTCGCCCGCGACACTTTCGCTGGGAAACCCTAAGGAGTAGCCACCCGATGAAATTAGCGCTCAGCGAGGCTGCATCGGTTGTTTCGGCCTCCCGCTTGGGCATCTACCTAGCGCTGGCACTAGGAATCATTTGCATCGCGCTCTCGGCCATCTTCACTAGAGTGGCCGGTGTACCAGGGACGGTCTCGGCCTTCTATCGTGTGGCTATTGCGGCTATTGCACTCGGATTGCCGTTTGTAAGGCAGGCGGCGCGCCGCTCATACGTTCCCAGCATGCGAGTCTGGGGGTTAGCGGCGGTGTCGGGCATTTTTTTTGCCACGGATCTGGCTCTATGGAATACCTCCCTGTTTCAAACTTCGGCGGCCAACGCGACCTTACTTGCCAATGATGCTCCCATCCTGGTAGGGCTGGGATCGCTGTTTTTCTTCCACGCGAAACTGCGCGTACCGTACTGGGCCGGCCTGGTGATTGGTCTGTTGGGGATGAGCATAATTGTTGGCGGAGACATCTTCTCGGGGTCACATACGGGCGCGGGCGATCTCCTAGCGCTTACCGCCGGTGTTGCCTATGCCGGATATCTCCTATTGATGCAGCGCGTACGTGTCCACCTGGATACCCTCTCCTCACTCTGGGTTCCGGTCATGACTGGAACACTGCTGCTGCTGGCTCTCAATCTCGCCATGCATCAAACACTATGGGGTTTCTCCCCGCATACCTACCTAGCTCTGCTAGGGCTTGGCCTCATCTCACAGGTTGTCGGCTGGCTGGCAATTAACTATGCACTGGGACATCTGCCCGCCGCCTTAGTCTCGGCGACTCTACTGGGCCAGCCGGTGCTTACCGCGGCTTTTGCGGTCCCATTCCTGGGGGAGGCACTGGGGCCGCGCCAGTTGCTAGGAGGTCTGATTGCCCTCTTTGGTATCTATCTGGCCAATCGCGGCTTTGCTCGCAGTTAGCCGCAGCTGGCCGCGCGGGCGGCCGCATTTTTGGCATTGACATTGCGCGTTTCCTTCTTCACAATGCAATGAAGGGAAAGGGCAGAAAATTCCAAGTACTGGACTAGTCCGGGGTCAGCGCGACACAAAGGGTTTAGGGTTAGGGCGCATGTCTGATACGAAAGATGCCGTTGCAGGTCACTATGGGTTCAGTATGTATCGGTGCGCCGCCAATGGATGCAAGAACAACGGCACCAATGAATGTCTCAGCTGCAACCAACATTTCTGTGACACGCACATGCTTCAGACTCGCCTCGAAGGCACCCATATCGGTACCATTGTTGTCGAGGCCTGCGAGTCGTGTACCGGCCGCGCCATCTCTCTCTATACCAGCCAGGGCGCTTTTATGACAAGCTGCCGTCGAAAGTCCACGGCGGGATCTTAAAGCAGTGAGGCATGAGCCTTGCCCCGATATCAGTTCTTCAAATTCGCCGCTACATAGCTCTGGATTGCATTCCAGTCTCCGTTGGCCGGAAGCAGAATATCTTGACCATCGCTCGATTGCGCATCGACCAGTACATTCTGATTGGTGAGGCCGATGTCGCCAGCATGACTGAAGTTCAGCTTCTCCGAGAATAGTGCCAGGTCAGTTAGGGACAGATTGGTATAGATGGCATTCTGTAGCGCAGTGGTGGCGTTCAGCAGGCTCGGCCAGGCGCTCACCTGCCGGGCACGTGCAAGAATCGCGCTAATCAGCAGCTGCTGCCGCACCGAACGGGCAAAGTCGGTACCCTGGCTCAGCGGAGACAACACATAGCGGGCACGCGCGTATTCAATTGCCTGCTCGCCGTCCATATGCTGTGGACCGGTGTTGAAGTGGATGATCTTCCAATTGGGATTGATGCTCGGGTCGTCGTTAATGGGATACTGCGCGGTAAAGGCCACGGGGACGTTGATCTCCACTCCCCCAAGCGCATTGACCAGCGAGCGGAAGCCGTCGAAATCCATAGTAAGCCAGTAGTTGACCTGTAGCCCCAATATCTCACTGACTTTATCCGCCGCTTCCTGGCCGCCGGCATCCCGTCCGGCGGGCATCCCGTTGTAGCCATTGTCTAAGCCGTCCTGGTATGCGGTATTGATTTTGGAGTACTGGCCGGAGTTTGGCGGTACTTGCACCCAGAGATCCCTGGGGACCGAAATAATCGTCGTGGCATGGTCGGAGGGTATCAAGCTTATAACAACCATGCTATCGGTAAGATAAGCTCCATCGTGGCCAACCCCACCGTACCCCAGAACGAGCAAATTGATGCGACCACTTCCAGTCATGAAAAAGGTCTGGGTGGAAAATGGCGCCTGCTGTGATATGGCGTCACCGAAGTCTGAGATTCGGTGGACCGCCAGACCACCAAGTAGCAGAAGGAGCAGCGCTCCAATAATTGCAACGGCTGCCAGTCTACGCCTCCGCCGCGGACGGCGCTCCCGCGTGGACGGGCTCACAGAGTGGTTTCTCGTACTCGGGCGGAACTCAGGGAGAGGGGGTGGAGAGTTGTGGAAGCCGCTACGCGGCATAGGCGGCGCTGGTGGAGCCGGGGCCTCTGTTGTTCCCGCATAGGGGAGTGGCAGGTAAGGGTGCGCGGGTTCGTGACCAGGCACGTGTGCCTTGGGGAGTGGGGCAGTTGAGGCGTGCGGTGGTTCCGGTGGGGACTCCCATGGTCCTGGCATCGGTGTCATGTCAATCCGCCTTTCAAACCGGGTAAGACTCTATTCATCCCTGCTTCCTAGAGCCGTCAAGTATCGCGAGTTAACCAAATTTATCAACCCTCTTTGCACAATATACACCGGCGCCGTGACCACCATGGCAAGTTTGATGTCTATCCGCATGACCATCCGCATGACCCCATCCGCATGTCTATACGCATCAGTGCCATCACCGTTGCTAAGCGGGAACCAATGGCGCTATACTGACGTTATACTAAGGTCAAGGAGTCATAGTGAGGCCATCATACTATCAATTGCCGATGAAATAGTCGACTCCGCCAGGCAAGTGTGGTATATGCCGGAATGGTGACGGAGGGATCAAGCGTGCAAACCTGTGAGAATTGTGGGGCCAATGCGGTTAATTCGCGGGGAATCTGCCAGAATTGTGGGTGGCGCCAGCCCGGCATCCGTGATAGCTCGCCATCGCTAGGGGAGACTCGTGCGGCAGAGGTTCCCACCACCCAGACCGGTATGCGTGGTGCTGGGCCATCTTCCCTTTTTGGGCCTACCGCTGATCTGCCACGCTATACACCGCCACTAGCACTGCCCAGTCGCGGTAGCGCTGCTAGTTTGGTCAGTCCCCAGGGAGGTACCAGTCGTTATTGTGGGACCTGTGGCGCTCGCATTGAGCGGGGCGAAGTTTTTTGTGGGCAGTGTGGCACGCCGGTCGGTAGTGGCCGGAATAGTTACGGCGGCCAAGGCATGACTTCCGGCGCGCCATCCCGCTATATGACAGGAGACGACGAGGAGGCATGGTCTCCGGCGAATTCCAGCGAATTTACCGAGGCCATTCTACCGTCCCCACCGCCAGCTATGCCGGCACCGTACAATCGAGGTGCCCCGGGACTTCCCTACAACCAGGCTTATGGGTCCGGAACTGTCTACGCGGCTTCACCAGGGAGCGGAGCGAACCGCAGCGCGCGTATCGTTTGGGGGGTGGTCTGCCTGGTGGCCAGTCTCGTCTTTGCTGGAGCTGCGGTCCTGGTAGCCGTCCACTAAGGTGTGACGTTTGGAGCGTTAGGAACATTAGCGGCATCAGTGCGGTCACTAAGGTCGGGCTCGGTAGCACCAGTGGGCCGGCGACCGCTCTCCCGGTGCCCACCGGGCTGATCTGCTGAGTAGTCGCGGTAGAAGCGTTTGCCCAGTATCCACCCTAACCGGCCGAATCCAATGGCGACTGCCACAAAGACGCCAATCGTCAGCAGTAGAGTCACGACCGAGGGCAAGACGTGCCAGTAACCTAGAGCCGCGAAAAGCGTTGTGCCAAGGAATCCTCCGACCAGGCATGAAGCCACAAGGCTGAGGAGGCAGCCAAGATATCCTCCATGGGTAGGCCAGTCATAGCCCGGCGGTACCGCTCCTTCATCTGCATCGGCTGTGTTATCTTCCAATTCTGATCCTGATCCGTCCAGGGAATTCCGAGGTTCCCTGGATTCCCCCTCGTCACCCCCATCGCTAATAGTACTTTCTTCGTCTGCCACTGCGGGTCTCTGCTCCTAAAATTGCTGTTGCCGAACACGTGTGTCTTTGCGCTAACGGAGATAGCCGAACTCGTTCAATACGCGGATCAATATTACCATCTAGAGAGCGATATTATAATGTTCCGAACTGGCGGTCGCCGGCGTCGCCGAGCCCGGGACAAATGTAACCGCGTTCGTCCAGGCGCTCGTCCACGGCTGCAAGGTAAATCGGCACATCCGGGTGGGCTTCCCTAAGCTGGTATAAGCCATAGGGGGCGGCAATCAATCCGACGTAGCGCAGGTGCGGCACTCCATAGCGCTTGAGCGTATTGAGAGCGTAAATAGCCGAACCACCCGTGGCCAGCATTGGGTCTACCGAGAAGCATACCTGGAGATTGACCGCCCGTGCCAACTGGTTATAGTACTCGATCGGCTCCAGAGTCTGCTCATCTCTGCTGACCCCGAGATGCCAGACCTGGGCAGCTGGCAGCACCTCCCTGAATCCTTCAGCAAGACCAAGGCCCGCGCGCAAGATGGGGACTATCGCTACACCACCCGCCAGTTTCTTGCCCACCGTCGGCTCTAGAGGTGTTTCGAGGGGTAGCGGAGTGGTAGCTAAGTCGCTGGTGGCTTCATAGGCGAGGAGTGTTCCCAACTCAACCACTAGACGATAGAATTCCGGAGGCTTGGTATGCCGGTCGCGCAGCATGCTCACCTTGTGAGCAACTACCGGGTGCTGCGAGATATAGACTCCCGGAAGCGACAGCACCGTTTCACGAAGTGGCTGTGCCACGCCGCGCATGGGGAGACCTCCTGACATACGGCCGAACCTGCTTTCCTTCCGCAGCTCCCATGCCGTTTGCTGGTGTGGAGCATGCAGCACCGTGAACGGGTCAAGTTGGTGAAAGTAGCTCAAGCCGCCGGCTTCGGCATGGCCAGGATACCGTAATGCAGCTTGACCAGTAGTATTCGACGAACCGAATCATCTATGCGCGCTTTGCTGAGGGTACCATTTTCCACTGCGCCCAGAATAACCGCTTCGGCTTCGGCGGTGGTAGCAGTGGAGTACGTGCTCGAAATGATGTCCACTCCGGCCTCTACCGCATACAGCACGATCTGGTCAAACGAATACTGCTTGAGGGACTTCATATAGATTCCATCGGTTATCACTACGCCGTTGAAGTGAAGTTGATCACGCAAAATACCAGTCACCACCGCCTTTGACAGGCTGGCAGGGCGGTTTGAGTCCACGGCTGGAATAATCACATGAGTTACCATCACCATCTCCACCTGGTTGGTGGCAAATAGTGTGCGGTATGGTGCCCAATCAATCTGATTGAGTTGATCAAGGCTGCGATTCAGAGTATACAACTGCACGTGTGGATCCACTGGAACATCGCCAAGCCCTGGGAAATGCTTAAGGCAGCCGACAACCTTATGACTCTGTTGCAACCCCTCGAGATAGGCGCCTGCCATCTTCGACACCTGGGCCGGGGTGGTACCGAACATACGGCCTGAAAGCGCTCCCACTCCATCCGGGACATTTTGTACGTCAACCACCGGTGCGAGATCGGAGTTGATGCCCAAGTTGTAGAGCGCCTGGCTATCCTGCTCTCCGCGCTCGCGCACGTAACTCGGATTGTTGGTCTCTCCCATCTCCTCGGCGGAAGGCAGCGGACCATCGATAGGGTACAGGCGATTTACCGGACCGCCTTCCTGGTCGGTGGAGATTAATAGAGGTAAGTCGGCGTCGGCCTGCATCGCCTGAGTAAACTGCTGCATCTGTGCGGTACTCTGCACATTGTAGCCATACAGGATCACCGAGCCGACGTCATAGTGAGATATCTCGTAGGCGAGTCCCGCGTCCATCTGGGACTCCTGGAACTCGATCATGATCATCTGCCCGACTTCCTGCTGCAAGGTCATATGAGCAATCAGGGAATTTACATACTGGAGCTGAGCACTGTTCCCTGCCTGGGATGCCCAGTTTACTGAGCTCAGCTCGGGTGTACCAGTCGGGGTGCGAAGAGCGGACGGAGATGCCGTCGCCGTCGGCTGCCAATTGGTATAACCCGGGTTAAGTGAACCTGCTCGTGCGAAGGAAACGGAGACTACGACTAACACCAGGGTGGCCAGTATCACTGCTGTAACATTGGGGTGCGCCCGAATAGTTCCTGCTGCTCTGTGTATCTGTCTCACACGTCCTGCCTCGTCTGATCACTCGTCTTATTCAAGTTGACATTGTGCGTAGGCGACGCTTCGGTGGCATAGCTAGCGATACCGTGTCGTAAGCGATAGCTCAGAGACTCTGTATTATAATAACGAATAGATACTGGTAGCGCGTAGATTGGGAGTGTCACGGACCAAAAGGGGCAGGGAAAGTAGTGAACTCTTCCGCATCTTTGTCTCCTTCACCATCGTGGAGCAGTGTAACTGCTCCAGTTGAGCGTGTCCTGTCGCAGGCATCAGCGCTGGAAGTGGACCGGCAGGATCGTCCCGCCGTGGCGGTTGATGTCGTGATTCTCACGGTACGCGACGGCCGGCTGGAAGTCGTGCTGGTAAAGCGAAATCACTCTCCATTTGAAGGACTATGGTCCATCCCTGGAGGTTTTGTCCGCTACGACGAGTCTTTAGAATCGGCAGCCAAGCGCAAGCTTGCTGAGGTGACCGGGGTAAGCGATGTGTATTTGGAGCAACTCTATACCTTCGGCGACCCGGAGCGAGATCCACGCATGCGCGTGATTACCGTAGTCTACTATGCTTTGATCCGTGCCGACCAGATGCAGATACCGGCGCGAGACGACGATACCTCGTATCAGGTCTGCTGGGCCTATGACCTGCCTTCGCTTGCCTTCGATCACGAAAGTATCATGAAGTACTCGCTACAACGTCTCCGTGCGAAGCTGGAGTATACCACGATTGGCTTCCAGCTGCTGGGTCACGAGTTTACCATGAGCGAGCTGCAAGAGGTCTATCAGGCTATTCTCAATCGCAAACTGGACAAACGTAACTTCCGCAAGAAGCTGCTGCTGATGCGGATTGTCGAGCCTACGTCTCATACCAAGATGGTTGGACCTCACCGTCCCGCACAGCTTTTCCGCTTCAACCCACGCGCCGCGCTCTCGTAAATACGCAGGCACTCCCCACGTCTTACAGGGCGCTGGGGTTCACTACCGCCCTTTAGGCCCATCTCGCGTCAGATGCTCAGAATCCCGAGTATCCCAGAACGAATGTTCTCATTTTATGTCTTCTAACCTTGACTTTTGGTCTCAGTAGACGGTATCGTCTAACAGCTGGCCTGAGAACTTGCCGTGGGCCCGGCCCGGCAAGCCAAATGTGGGAGGCGTGAGTATCTATGGCCAAGATAGCCTTTGTGAATGTTACCAAGATCTATCCGGACTCCAAAACTGCCGCCGTAAACCAGGTAAGTTTTGGAGTCGAAGAGGGTAATATTTGCATGCTTCTCGGGACCTCCGGCTCGGGAAAGACCACTCTCTTGCGCATGGTCAATCGCCTTATCGATCCCACCTCCGGTGAAGTGCAGATCGATGGCATCCCAACTACCTCGCAGAATCCCATTACTCTGCGGCGCAGCATGGGCTACGTCATCCAGCAGGTGGGGCTGTTTCCCCATCTCTCTATCGAAGATAACGTGCGAATCGTGCCCTCAATTCTGGGCAAGCCTGCCGCCGAGACCAAGGGTCGAGTAGATGAGTTGCTGCACCTGGTAGGTCTTGACCCAGCCGAGTACCGTAAGCGCTATCCGCGCCAGCTTAGCGGCGGCCAGCAGCAGCGTGTGGGCCTGGCGCGGGCTCTGGCTGCCGATCCCGCCGTCCTCTTGATGGACGAGCCATTTGGTGCGCTTGACGCTATCACCCGCGAGCGCCTACAGGAGGAATTGTTGCGCATACAGCGTGGCGTGCGTAAGACCATACTCTTCGTCACGCATGATGTCGAGGAGGCGTTCAAGCTGGGCGACCAGATCGTAGTGATGTCGGATGGCCGGCTGATACAGCAGGGAACTCCGGTGGAGCTGCTGGCGCGGCCGGCGGACGAGTTCGTTGCCAAGCTGGTGGGTGCCGAAAGTGTCCTACGCCAGCTTCAGTATCTTCCAGTGACGCTGGCCCAGGAGCCCGCGACTGAGGCTGCCTGTGAGCGCATTCCAGCGGACGCCACGCTCCTGCAGGCTCTACTTCGCCTCATTCAGACCGGCGCGCAAGCTCTGGCGGTCGACGATCATGACCAGGTCAGCGGGCAGGTTTCGGTATCCAGCATATTCCGGGAGGCGCAGGGGAGGAAGCCCGCGACCGATGCCGCCGCTGGAAACCGGTCGGTTGACTCCGCGGTGGCGCGGTGAGGCGCCGATCGGTAAGGAGGATGCGTCTGTGAGCTACCTACTGAACGGGTCAAATTGGGCTCCCAGCAATCCCATGGGTATCCCGAATCTGCTTCTCGCGCACGTGTACATTACCGTGGTGAGCGTGGGCATCGGGCTAGCCATAGCCTTTCCGCTTGCGCTGCTAGTGACGATTTCCCGACCCTCGAACCGGCCGGTGTTAAACCCTGTCAACTATTACGGCCCGATGATCGGCTTCTCGGCTACTTTATATACTATACCCAGCCTGGCTTTTGTGGCGATCCTCGTCCCTTTTACCGGGCTAGCACCGGCGACGATCATTATTCCACTCGTGGTCTACGCCCAGTTGGTGCTAATTCGTAACATCGTGGCGGCGATACGCGCGGTCGACCCCACATTGGTCGAGGTAGGGCGAGCGATGGGGATGAACTCTCTTCAATTGCAGCGAAATGTAATACTGCCGCTCGCGCTGCCGTTGATCGTCGCCGGACTGCGCGTCGTTACCGTAACGACGATCGGCATCGCCACAGTCGCTCCGCTGATTGGCGTCACAGACCTGGGAACGCTGGTCTTCCAGGGGATCAATTTCGCCTACTACGACGAGAGCCTGGCGGGCGTGATCGTTATCACCGCGCTGGCTATAGCGGCCGATCTGCTGCTCCTGGGCATTCAGAGGCTGCTTGGCCGTGGGCGTCAGATCTCGCCGGCAACCTAGGTCTCGTCCGGCTCGACGCTCAAGCGCGCTTTAGCTGAACGTCACTCTGGAGTCCTGGTACCATGGAGGTTCACAGTCGATGCTGATTCAGCAGACACTGCAGTTCATTAACCAAATGCTGCAGTTTATCGCCAATCCGCAGAACTCATTCGTCGACGAAACGGTGACTACGCTCCAGTACATTATCATTCCAACCGTACTCGCCATGCTGATCTCCATACCGCTGGGCATCTTGGTGGCTCAGCGTCCGGTGGCGGCGTTTGTCGCCAACAACCTGACCGGTGCTGCCCGTGCCATCCCCACTCTCGCTTTCCTGATCATAGCGATCCGTTTTCTGGGAATAGGGTTCACTCCGGTTGTCGTCGGGCTAACCGTGCTGGGGATCCCGCCGATCCTGCTGAATACCATCGCCGGACTGCGCGGCATTGATCCCGCTACCATTGATGCCGGGCGCGGTATGGGCATGACAGCTTGGGAGCTGCTGATTCGGGTTCGCGTACCGCTCGTGCTGCCGGTGATCGCGGCCGGCGTGCGCACCAGTGCTGTACAGATCGTCGCCACTACTCCATTCGCCGCTCTGGTCGGCGGAATGGGCTATGGAGACTACATCCTGTTCGGCCTGGATCTGGGGCAGACCGTGCCGCTCTTCGTGGGGGCGATTTGCGTGGCGGTACTGGCACTGGCTACCGAGGTGGGGCTGGGCGCCGTACAGCGTGTCGTGACTCCCGCGGGTCTGCGAGTCCGTGAGATAGCGGAGGTACCGGAGACGCGAGGCGCAGACTCGGAGACGCGAGGAGGTGAACCACTCGCCGCTTGACGCGGGTATTGCTGCAAGGATGCGGTAGCGCGACCTACCAACCCAGGCGGCACCCGGCCAGCGTGGTCGGGTGTGATGGATGCCTCGCCGTGATCGACGAGGCGCAGGGCAACGTGACAACTGCGGCGAGTGTCGCCGCAGCATCGGTCTCTGAGGAGGGACATCATGCAATCAGCGCGTATTCCACATTTGAAGATGGTGCTTGGAGTGGTGATGCTGCTCACCGTGTTGACGATCGCCGGCTGCGGCGGCGGCGGCAGTGGCAGCACGAGCAGCAACGCGGAGACATCCAGCACACTCAGGCTGGGCCTGCAGCAGGATGCGCTGAGCATCTATCAGGCAGTGGACACAGCGTACGGACTGAAATGGAAGAGCACCACATACATTGACGAATCGCTATCATTTGCGGCGGTGACGAGTGGAAGCATCGACATCAACGAGTGCTATACCACCGACCCATCCATTCTAGTAGACAATTTCGTGCTGCTTACCGACACGAAGAACGCCTTTCCTCCCTACAACCCCGCCCCTATCGTGCGAGACAGCACGCTGGCGAAATCGCCAGTCATCGCGACTACCCTCAATGGGCTGGAATCGCACCTGAACACGGCTGAGCAGACCGGGCTGATCCAGAAGGTCAGCGTCGATCATGACACCGTACTCAGCGTCGCGCAGGCTTTTCTGCAGTCTCAGGGGTTGCTCTCGAGTCCCAGCAAAGCAGGAGCCGGCATCAACCTGAAGATCGGCAGCAAAAACGACCCGGATGGGCAGCTGCTGGCTGAGATGTACTCGCTGCTCCTGGCCAACCAGGGCTTTAACGTGACGACCGAGCTGGCGCTCGGGCAGACACCCGTGCTATCCGCGGCAATCCAGAGCGGTGCGATAGACATGTACCCGGAGTTCACCGGCACGGGGCTCAGCATCGGTAGTTTGCCGAACACCACCAACCCGCAGACGGCGTACAACGAGGTGTCGACCTATTACCAGCAAAAGTACAACATCACCTGGCTGGCCGCCGCTTTCAACTTGAACGACAGCTACGGCTACTGCACCTCAAAGGCGAACGCCAGCAAGTACCACCTTTCGACCATCGCCGACTTGGCGAAGCCGCTCAGCTAAGAAGCTAAGGGCAGTTTTGGCCGATTGTCAACCCGGGGAGAGGATCCAGA
>JBKQTH010000325.1:0-3725 GCA_052143275.1 Ktedonobacterales bacterium
CGCAATTCCCCCTGTCCCTGCGGCAGTGGGAAGAGATATAAAAGGTGCTGCGGCGCAAAAGTCTGACCGGGTCAAACGAAATTCACGCAGCCTTGCCGAAAGCACACGTTGCTCTCACACTCCCGGCGATCGACAGCAAGCGCATGGTCTTGCGTGTCGAGCAAGGCAAAGGACAGAAAGATCGTTTATGGGCCATGACGCATAAACGATCTTATGTGCCGGGAAAAGTTATGCGCTCTGGACCCAGACGGAATCTACGGAGACAAGCCTCTGGGAGTGATTGTCCGGCACATAACTATTTGCCTCTGAATGAAGCGATGAGCTTGTCTGCTGGTCGAAAACAGCCTCTTTTCAGAGTCGGAGGTAGGATGGCCTCAAGCATTTCGCGCTTCTGTGAAGGGTCCACCCGAAGGTATATCTCAGTACTCTGAATGCTTTCGTGCCCGAGCCAGAGGGCAACCTTGCGGACATCACCGGTTGCCTGCAGTGTGTTTAAGGCGCAAGTGTGCCGCAGAACGTGCGGCGACACTCGTTTGGTTTTCAAGGAAGGACATTTGTTAACGGCAGCGGGAAAGTGCTTATTAACGATGTGCTTGAAGCCAGAGCGGGTAAGGGGCTGGGCGCGCACATTGAGGAACAACTCAGGAACGCTCGCGTCGCCTCGAATGGAAAGCCACGCTCGCAGGCTGCCTGCAACAGTTTTCCAGAGAGTGAGGACGCGCTCCTTCCTCCCTTTTCCCATCACGCGGAGATCGACATAGCCCGCCCGAAACGTCACATCGTCGAGTTTGAGTCCGACTAATTCGGAAACCCGAAGACCACCGGTGAACGCCAAGTGAAGCATGGCGCGATCGCGGACGCCATCACGAGTGCTCGGATCGGGAACATCGAGTATGGCTTGCATTTCAGCTTGCGTGAGATGTCGTACCAGACGGGTGTCGGTCTTTTGAAACGGGATGGCTAGCACCTGACGAAGTTGTTCCAAGGCCGATGGCACGCGGTATTCGAGGAAGTGCATAAATGACTTGACCGCCGCCAGACGTGCGTTTCGTGTGGAAGGGCCGTTACGCCGGTCCGCTTGAAGATGTTCGAGGAAAGCCAACACCAGAGGTGCATCGAGTTGCTCCAACTGGAGTGCAGCCGGCGAACAGCCCAGCCGCTGGCTGGCGAACTGGAAGAGCAGCTGAAAGGCATAAGCATAGGTATCGCTCGTATGGGGACTGGCCTTTCGTTCATTGGGTAACCTCTCGCGCAAGTAGGCGGTGATATGAGGCGCGACGAGAATCATAGTCGTTCTCTCTCCAAATAGGCTTGGCAGTCATCGGCGATATCCGTCATGAGATGAGTTGTGGACTGCAAATACCAATACGTATCGCTGATATGCGCGTGACCGAGGTAAGTGCTGAGAGCCAGCATGTGCTTGGTGATTCTCGATTGCTCATGTGGACTGTTCTCCAAAGCCCTTGAGGCAAAGGTGTGCCTTAGGTCATGCAGGCGTGGGCCAGGCTGCCCCGGCCCTTCACGCAGCCCGGGCTTGCGCAGGAGGAAAAGGAAGGTCTCATTCACGGTCGCATAGCACAGGGGCTTACGGCGCAGAGAGATAAACACACGTGTCTCCGCGGGTGCCAGTTGTTGGCGACGATCAAGGTAGAGGATCAGTTGTTTTTCCGTCGTTGGATGAAGTGGCACAAGCCGACTTTTTCGAAATTTGGTCTCACGGATGTAAAGTCCGTCAGGATGCATGTCATCGATTTGGAGTGCGAGCGCCTCGGAGATGCGCAAACCGCAGGCCGCCACCAGCCCGAAGAGCGTGTAGAAAGTAAGCGGCCTCAAAGATCCTGCCGGTGGGAGTTGCTTGGCTTCCGCGAGGATTGCGGCGATTTGGGTCGGTGTGAAGATGTGAGGTAGGGGGCGTGAACACGGGGGATGACCAAAAACCCCGCTCGGCGGAACTTGATGGTCGGCGTCCTCAGCGCGGATGTAGCGCGCGAACAGGATAAGGCTGTTCAGACGCCGCGCTCGTTGTTGCAGGGATGTCGCACGGCTGGCCCATGCGATCGCCGTATCGGCCTTGATATGGATCTCGCCTCTTTCGGCAGCGAAACACGCAAATTCCCTGAGCAGGACCTCTGTATCTCGGAGTTGGTAGCCGCCCGCCCTTCGCAACTGAAGATAGCTGTCGATGGCCTGCATCAACATGGCAGCACCTCCTCGGGCCACGGCTGAGCAATTTCCGATAACATCTCTACATCGACCTTTGCATACAGGGTCGTAGTGTCGAGGCTCTGGTGACGCAGCAGGCCGCTGATAGTTTGCAACGACGCCCCTTTCCGGAGCATCAGACTCGCCGCCGTGTGACGCAGAAGATGCGCGCCAATATGCCTCGCAGAGAGGCGGGCTCGCCGCGCTGCACGGTTGACCAGAGAAGACACCGCCGAACTACCGGCCAATGGGACGAAGGGAGCATTCACACGAAGAAAGACATGTTCATTGCGAACGTTAGGGCGCCAGTGCTCCACGTAGTTCAGAATGGCATCGCCTACGTCTTGAGGCAGCGGGAGCGCGCTTTGTCGGCGGCCCTTTCCAGTGAGCTGAAGAGCTCCGTTCTCCCAATCGATGTCTGCATGACGCAGGTGTACGATATCGCCGGCGCGCAATCCAAGCCGAACCAAGAGCAAAAGTACCGCTCTATCTCGCGCACCCTCGGCTGTCACAGGATTACAGGCGACGACCAGTTTCTCGACTTCCTCTTTTGAGAGATAGTCTGGACAGGACGCTCGCTTCCAATGAGCAATAGTCGGCAGAGCATCGACCAGGGTGGCATCGCACAGGTTATATACGACGAGGTTACGCAGAAACATCCGGATAGTTGTGATCACCAGCTTCGCCCAACTTCGCCCACAGCGACTCGTCTGCATCTCCACGCCGCGCCTTAAGACGTGCGCGTTGTAGTTGCCAGGCATTTCTCCGATGGCGCCAAGTAGCTTGGTCAGTATCAATCGGTACGTCGTTAAGGTTGACTCGGATACTCCCCGATGCTGTCGCATCCACCGCTCAAATCCATCGATAATGGTTGGCAACGGTGGTTTCTCAAGGGGGGCACCGGCCGGCGCCACTCCGGTATCTCGTAAATGATCCAGAAAATGGCGAGCCCCAATCACCGCATCATCGTAGATCCCTCGATTCTTGCCCAGGCAACGGCACGAAGGCAGGTGACGAGCGAATTCTCCGATGACTTGTTCGTCCAACTTCATCACAGAAAAGTCCTTCCGTTTCATCCATATCCCCAGATGTGCGGCCGCACGCAGGTATGCCTGCGCGGCCCACACACCGTAACCTTTGGTATGAAGAGTCTCAGCGAAATTGTCCATGTATCGACCCGTTGGTTCGACACGGAGTCGGTCCAAGGTGTGGTCTCGTTTGAAATAGCTTTCAAGCATGGGTCCTCCTCGGGTGAAATGTCGAAAGCATCTTCACCCACGAAAACATCCTCACCCCCAAAGGGCCTCCATAGTTATGTGAAGTTGCCCACGCAGCGCGACACGAGCGCAATACGCAGGAGCCGGTGTCTTCTGGAGATGGAGCGTAATTCTCGGCGCATAACTTTTCCCGGCACATAAGATCGTTACGTAATGCTCTCACCGAAACTGTTAGAGATCCTGCGAGCCTGGTGGCGAATCGAAAGGCCTGGGCACTGGCTCTTTCCAGGTGGCGTCCCGGACCAA
>JBKQTH010000326.1:0-23153 GCA_052143275.1 Ktedonobacterales bacterium
TGAGCAACTTGCTCGTAGGGGGATCAAAGGCGGAGTGAAGTGCGTGTCCGGCAGGAAGGAGTAGTGCACCGTGACGAACTGAGGGATAAAGGAATAGGGCGAAGAAGCGTAACTCCGCCCTCATTAACCTATTGGGGCCCTCTGGAGAAATCAGCCTCCGGTGCCGCCAGGACACGTGAGAAAATCAGCCTCATGTGCCGCGCTATGCTGGACGCGACGGAAAATCAGCCCGTACTACCAGCACAGTGTAAGTGGAAAATCAGCCCACTGTACACTTCTCAAAGGGGGAGAAATCAGCCATCCCACTTGGTGATGAGCAGAGTATACCCTATCATCTTCCCAAAGTCCAGTATACGTTCGTAATACTGTCCATTTATATATCTTTATGGATCGATGCCGTCGGCTAGGGTGCCTGCTCGGCGAAACCTCGAATGGTGCGTTCAAGGCCGTCGCGGAAGTTAATTCTTGGCCGGTAGCCAAGTGTGGCTTGCAAGCGGGTCACGTCGGCCAGGCTGTCGCGTATGTCGCCGGAGCGCGGCGGAAGATAGGTAGGCTGAATCTCGCGCCCCAGTATCTCACCCAGCGTCTGGACCAGTTGGTTGATGGTGACGCTTTGCCCCATACCGACATTGAGAGTCTGGCCGGAGGCTGCCGGCAGTGTTGCCGCCAGTAAATTGATCTCGACGACATTGCCTACGTAAATAAAGTCACGCGACTGGTTGCCGTCCCCATAAATCTCTGGAGCGTCGCCAGCCAGCGCAGTGGAGATAAAGCGGGGTATGACCGCGGCGTACTCCCCATCAGGATCCTGCCCCGGCCCAAAGACATTGAAGTAGCGCAGCGCTACTGTCTCAAGACCATACAGAGCGCTCCAGACAGGGCAGTAGGCTTCGCTGGCCAGCTTCTGGACCCCATAGGGAGAGAGCGGCTGAACTGGCTGAGTCTCGGCCTTAGGTGAGAAGGGTAGGTCTCCATAGACCGCGGCAGAGGAGGCAATGACCACGCGGCGTACTCCGGCTTCGTGGGCCGCGACCAGCATATTCAGGGTGCCGGTGAGGTTTACCGCATGAACCAGCTGGGGCTCTTTAATACTCCGCTGCGTCGACACAACTGCCGCCTGGTGGAGAATCACCTCTACCTTCTGGCAGGCGCGTGCCGCCATCTCTGGATCGCGAATGTCACCGTCTAGCCATTCCACTTCACCAAGCACATCGGCGATGCGCCCGCGACTTCCGGAAGAGCCGTTATCCAGCACACGCACTCGCTCGCCACGCTCTACCATCGCACGCACAATATGCGAACCGATGAAGCCGCCCCCACCTGTTACAAGATACATGGTCGTTCCTTACTCTCCAGCCAAGCGATCTATCTGCCAAGCGCCTGCTCCAGATCTTCAATGAGGTCATCGGGGTGCTCCAAGCCAATCGACAAACGCAGCAGATTTGGCGCGGTAGTCGACTCAGGCCCCTCTATCGAGGCTCGATGCTCAATTAAGCTCTCCGTCCCACCCAGGCTCGTTGCTCGGGTAAAGACCCGTACGCGCGCCGCGACTCGATTAGCCGCCTGCTCGCCGCCATAGATTTGCGCTGAAAGCATGCCGCCAGGTAGCGCCATCTGCCGCGAGGCTATCGCAAATCCGGGGTGGGATGGCAGTCCGGGATAATGAACCGCCTCGACGGCGGGATGCTGGCTAAGATAGGTCGCCACCTTCTCTGCGTTCTCCGACTGAGCGCGCAACCGGTACGGTAGCGTCCGGATGCCGCGTAAGGCAAGCCAGCAGTCGAAAGGTGACGGTACCGCGCCGCCACTTGTCTGGAGCCGCCGTACCTCAGCAAACACCCCTCCCTCTTCACGAGCCACAATGGCGCCGCCCAGAAGATCGCTATGGCCGCCCAAGTATTTGGTGGTCGAGTGCATGACCAGATCTATACCCAGTTTCAGCGGTTGCTGCAACACTGGAGTAGCCCAGGTGTTGTCGCAGACGCTACATGCTCCAGCCTCATGAGCCAACTCCGCTATTGCCGACAGATCAGTGATCTTCAGTAGTGGATTTGAAGGCGTCTCTACCCAGAGCAGTCGAGTGTTGGGAGACAGCGCCGCACGAACCGCCGCTATCTGGGTCATGTCCACGAAAGTTACCGCAAGACCCCAGGGAATAAAAGTCTCACGGACCAATCTTCCGGTTCCGTGATAGGCATCGCCCGCCACCAGGATATGATCACCGGGTGCGAGCGACTGCATTACCGCCATTACCGCCGCCATGCCCGATGAGAATGCCGCCGCCGCCGCTCCCCCTTCGAGCGCCGAGAGCGCAGCCTCCAGCGCCGAACGATTGGGATTCGCGGTCCGGGAGTAGACGTATCCCAAAGGAAAACCACCATCGGGGTCGCGTTCGAACGTGGTGGAGAGATGGATAGGCATCACCACTGCCCCCGTGGCTGGGTCAACGACTCTGCCGGCATGAACTGCTAGAGTTTCCTGGCGCATGGAGTTTTACCTTATCTTGCTATTTTCTCGGCAAACCGCTCAGCGTTCTCTAAGCAGGTCCCGGCGCCGCCTACTCCGAGAAGGTTTGGCACCCCTACCCTGCTTACCCGACTTCACAGCGCCGATGACCTGCTGCTCTGCCTCCAGTATCTCGCAGGCACGAACCAGCGCCCTTTCTGCCCGCATACCAAGAGTGCGGCGCAGGCGGCCGGCGGCGACCAGTGCACTGAGCCAGCCAAAGGGGCCAAGTCGCAGACGCAGAGTCATAGTCAACCTGGTTGTGCCGTCCTCCGGCCCGGGCTGAAAGCGTAGCTCCCAGATATTATTGGTGGCGAGGCCGCCTAACTCAGTGGCCCAGACGAAGCGGTCCGGCGGGTCGTAGGCGACCATGCGGAGCGGCAACACCCGGCGGGTCTGTTTAGTCTTCTCCAGATGCCAGGTGTTCCCTTCAGCCAGCAGCCCACTTAGCGGCTCCACCGGAGCTGCGCTGGCAAACCAAAACCGGCCGTTATGTGGATCAGCCAGAAACGCAAAAGCGGTAGCGACCTCTACCTTCGCCACCGCCTCACTGGTTCCCTCTATGATCACGAGACTGTCCTTCGATTGCCTTTGAGTGCCTGATTGCCGTAGCCTACGATGTGCCGGCCTCACGCTTCTCGGAGAGCGTTCCAACCGGTAGCCCAGGTGGGGCCGAGCGGCGACTGCGCACCGTACGCGCCAGGGAATAGGTACCAAAGATCAGGAGCGCTACCAGGGAAATGACCGTCGACACACCGGGCTGTGGGAACGGCACTCGCTGGGAGATGCCCGTCAGCGAGAAAAGCGCATTGAAGCCCGAAAGGGCCAAGGAAAAGATCCAGAATGTCAAGAGTACGGTAAGCCCAATCAGCCCCAAAAGACGCAGCGTGTTTTCCCCGACTCGCCAGCGGTCGATCAAGATAACCGCCGAGAACACGATCGCCATTACCGCAATGATGCCCCAGATCAGCGCCCCGATTGGCGCAGTGATCTGCACATGCTCGTTGAGCAGCGCTTGCACGGGGCCATATGTGGGGCACCGAGCAGTGGTACAGGTCCGTTCATCGCTCTGCAAATGCAGATACGTCTGAATATAGCGCGCCGAGGCCGCCACCGCAACGACCCCCAGGAATATGAGTGATGGCCACACCACCGTCCGTATTGAGCCAACCAGACCGGCAAAACCAAAATTGATTCGCCGGCTGAGCGCAGTGCGCAGTGTGTCCACAATGGCGGTCATAACCGCCACGCTAACAATCACAATATCGGGCTGTTGAGCAGCGCCTGCCTGCCTCGGGGCGACCAGCCTCGGGGCGCTCGCTTCGGGACTCTGTCTTGTGGACGCAGTCATTACTACGAGACCTTGTATCGTGGCGTAAAGAGCCAGGATGAGAAGACCGAGCGTCAGATAAATGAGCGACTGAATCACATCGACAAAGGTCAGGGTCGGGGGATTGTTGATACCGCCGCCCGGCGGCGTGCACATACCGGGCAGAGATACTGTGCAGGTAGTGATGGGATGGAGAGTCGCGACCCCAATAGTGTGCAAAAAGAAGCTTATGACCTCCTGCCGGAGAACGACGGCTAGGATAATCGTCAGGAACGCTCCCGCAACCAGATCTCCCGAGACCAGCTCCGCCATGGTCGGCAACGTTTGCTTACCTGCGGCATAGGTCCACTCTCCCGTCGCCAAATCGATGCGGCCCGTGGGAGACTGACCCTGCGAGAGCCGAATCCAGCGGCGGATGGTATCAATCCAGAAAATCCCAATGATAAGGAAGTTGATGATGGTATAGGTCCACGTTGACGTCAACACAATTGGTTGGTGAAAGATTAACCTGAGGAAATGCTGCAGCAGCTTTATGAAATCGTCGAACCAGCTGGGGTTGAAGTAAAGAACACCAAGAAAGATGACACTAAAGATAGTAACCGCCAGCGTCGCCGTCAACTGGGAGCGCAACGAACGATGCCGCAGGATCGAGATCTGCAACACCAGAATAAGTGCCGAAAACCACAGATACAGCGGCCAGGGCTCATGGAAGATCTTACGGCTGAGCACTGGCTCTAGGGTATCACGAAATCCCAGAAAGCCGGTGAGCATAAAGACCAATACGCCGGAGAGACCCAGCCCCACCACCAGCCAGACGGGATACCGCACCAGGAAAGTATGGTTCTCCTCGTCATAGACATCAGTGATATAGCGACGCTGTGACTGCTCCTTAGCGCTCGATATGTCTCTCATACGTTATCTGCCTTTCAAATGGGCCGAGCCAGTCACGTTGTACCTCCGTCCGGAAGGGCACCAGACCCAGCCTGCCATGTGGCGCCCGCACACCGGCAGCGGCGCGGTAAAGCCAAGCCGCCACTTTGCTACTGCGGCTGTTGGTCGCTCTGCCGGCTCTCCCTGGCCATCGACCGAGTGGCACCGGGGTCCATGGATCCCAGCGGCGTCGCCGAGTCATTGCTCTGTGACCTACCGTCTGCTGGATCTCTTGGTGTCGACACGCTGAATGATGCACTGGCCGGCGTTCCATGGATATCACTGCTGACTTTGGTCACGGGAGTAGTTGATGCGGCGGGTTTCGTCGCTACTGGCTGGCCGCGTAAGGTACGAGCGCCCCAGAGGATACCAAAAGCCAGTATAGCCGCTACTGAAATCAACGTAGTGATGCTGGGTGGATCAAATGGATGGCGACTGGAGGCGCCAGTCTGCAACAGTAGCTGATTGAAGCCCCACAGGGCCAGCGAGAAGATCCAGAATGTCAGCAGTACGACAAAACCTATCAGTCCCAAAAAACGCAGAGTATTGTCGGCGACACGCCAGCGGAACAGCAGCAGCGCTGCCGAGAAGACCATTCCCAGCAGTGCGGCCACACCCCAGATAAGCGCCGGCAAGACATATATCAGAAAATCGTGGAGGTTCTTAGGGTCGTGTAGATAGTACTGGATGTTGGTCGACAGCTGGGCCAGGCCATAGGTGGCAAAAAAGATCAGGCAAGGCCAACCAACCATGCGCAAAGACAGCACCAGATTGCCGAACAGCAGGCGAAGGCGACGGCTGAGAGCTGCCTTGAGAGTATTCCAGACCGTAGTCGAGACATCCACGGCAATCGGTATTGCACTAGACCTATCGGCGCTCGCCATTGCCGGCAGATTTCCCTCCAAATCAGCGTTGCCCACTCCGCGTACCGCGCCTAGACCGCTTAGCGTGGCCGCCAGAGCCAGGATGATGAGGCCCAGTGGCAGGTAGATCAATGCCTGGATCACATCGATGAACGACAGAGTCGGGGGATTACTGACTCCGCCACCCGGCAGCGTGCAGGCGCCGAACGGCCAGGAAACCGTGCAGGCGCTCAAGGGCGGAGTCGTATGAATGATCTGCGATAGAAATTGGGCGTCGAAGAGAAACGCCAGGATGAGGGTCAGGACTGCACCAGCAATCAGATCTCCCGAGATCAGCTCCTGTAGCGTAGGCATATCTCCGGGATCATAGGTGGTATGTATCGAGCCCCAGCCAATATCCACGCGCGGGCTCGGCGGCAAGCCGCGAGAGCGGCGCACCCAGCGACGAACGGTATCCAGCCAGAAGATGCCAATGAGAAGAAAATTGATAAAGGCGTAGGTTCCAGCTTCGGTCGCCAATGCCGCTAGATTGATATCCCTCAGCAGCTGCTTGAGGAAGTCGGGCAGAATCTGGCTGAAATAAAGGGTTCCCACGATAATGATTGCCAGACAGGCCGTCACCAGGATAGCAACCAGGCGACCTCGCAGCGATTTGTCACGAAAGATAGATACTAGTAGCGTCACCATCAATGCGCAGAACCAGAGGAATAATTCCCAGGGCTGCAAGAATGGCGCATCAGCGGGAATGGCCGGTATTGGATGCGCGGAAGTAGAGTGGCTCGCGGTATAACCCAGGAAACCTGCCAGCGCGAAAGCCAGCACACCTGCCAGAGCCAGTAGAGTAACAAACCAAATGGGATACTGTACAAGAAATGTGCCATGCTTTTCATCATACAGATCGGTCTTGGCATGGCGTGAGTCTGGTAACCCAAGCGTTGGCCGCATGAGTATCTCCTCCGTTGTGCCGGCCTGCCCGGCATGGACGTCCTTTCAGTTTCTCTGCGATTGCGACGATAGACGGCAAGAGAAGACTTCAGGGTGGGTACTGTTAGGCTCCCATACTATACCTGTTTACCGATGAGATGGATGGAGAGCGGTTTTGTATACCTAGGGCTGAGTATATCACGACTCGCACTGTCTGGATATCCGAAACTTCGCCGAGCTCGCGATGCGATGCGCCGCCAGCGGCATGAAGCTCTCCCGGGCGCCCCGGATTTCCTACGGTGCCCTGAGGATCCAAGAGCATCGGCCAGAAACTACTCCCAAGTCTACTAAACTACTCCCAAGTCTACTGCTGCGGCGGCAACGTCACCGGGCCATCTACCACTCGTGTAGTCATCGAGCCAAGCGCTGGGACTGGAGCTACGCCCTCGGGAATCGGCAAAAGCCCCATGCGCATTTTCAGGGTCAGAATACGCCGCACCGATTCGTCAATGCGGGCCTTGGTAATTTGACCATCGCTGATGGCGGCCTCAATCGCGCCCTCCATCGCGCTCACTTCATAGGCGTCAAAGGGGCCGACTAGCATATCATCCCCGGCTTCAATTGCCATCACCGCCGCCTGATCTTCGGACCATTTCTTGGTAATACCATCCATGTAGAGCGCATCGGTCACTACCACGCCGTTATAACCCAACTGCTGGCGTAGGACGCCGGTGATTATGGCGGGCGACAACTCGGCGGGCAGTGTCGGATCCAGAGCGGGCATCAACAAATCGGTAGTCATAATCATCTGCACCTGGCCGGTGGCTATGAGGCTCTGGTACGGAGCCAGCTCGACCGACTCGATTTGGCTGAGCGAGCGGTTGATAACCGGAAGGCTAAGGTGAGCATCAGTGGTAGCCGCGCCAAGCCCAGGGAAATGCTTGAGGCAGACCGCTACGCCGGCGCTCTGCATGCCGGTCATGTAGGCGCCGGCCATCTGGGTGACCGCCTGCGGAGTGCTGCCAAAAGTTCGGCTAATCTGGTCTGGGCCGGCAACCAGCTGGACATCCACATCCGGAGCAAAATCGGCATTGAATCCGAGAGCCGCCATATCCTTGCCGGCCAGGGCGCCTTGCTGCTGGGCGAAGGTCGTGGATCCCATCTCCCCGATCTGGGTTGCCGATGGCCGGAACCCATAGAACTGCTCCAGCCGGTCGACGTAGCCGCCTTCTTCGTCGGTCAGAACCAGCATCGGAATACTGGAATGCGCCTGGGAGGTGGCGATCAGGTTGGTGGTCTGAGCTTCGCTTGTCATGTTGGCGGTGTAAAGCAGCATGCCGCCCACACCCTGCTGCTCCACCATGGTGGCATTCTCACCAAAGTCAGTGCCACTAAAGGCCGCAATGATGAGCTGTCCAAGCTCCTGATTCAATGTCATCTGCGAGATATACTCATCAGCGACCGAGTAGAGGGAGAGTGGGCGACTAGGGTTCCAGTGTAACTGGTAGCGGGTGGCTTTATAATTGTTGGTAGAGGAACCATCCACTACCCTTGCCGCGGGCGAGCTTTTGACAGCATTGGCGTTAGTGCTGCAGGCACCAAGCACCAGCAATCCTACGAGCGCCATTACGCGCGCGAGGACCGCAAGATGCCCGCCAAAAAATCTCCGGCTAACCGGTCTGCTTGCCGCGTCTGCCTTGCTTGCCCGGCTCATATCCCATTCCTTCCACACTACACCGCGCACGTAGCTCGCCGTGAATATCGTGCGCCATCCCGCAGCCATCATGCCAACAGTGAAGGCAACCAGATGTATTCTACCGCTACTTGGTACAACGAGCAAGACCGATTGAGCAACTTCCAGGCATGGGATACCGGGTACCTAGTGTCTTTGATTGCTTGACACTCGGTGTCACGGCGCCTCATAATTTTCGGGTAGAGGGATCGGTCAAGACACAAGTAGCACAGACTGGCTGCAGAGACGGGCGGATTACCCAATGCGACCTACACAAGAAATCACTACTCCGGAGCAGCTGGTGGAAGGACCGGGTTCCAGCATGCAGCGTCGGCGACGCGCGCTTGGCTTCGCCATCAGTGTAGTGCTTCTTGGCGGATTGGCATGCCTCATATTGTTCCACGGCTCCGGTGCCGCTGGGCCATCCAGTGGTATGTCCCGCCGCAGTCAGGCGTCCAGCACGGCTGCCATAGCTGGCACGCCCTCAAGTTCCAGTGCCTCAGTAGTTGCGGCATCGACACATAACTACTCACTTAATCAAGCGGACGCGGGCGTGATGCAACCCGCGGTGGATAGTTCCGGAAATGTCTGGTTCGGTGAGATGTTCACCAACGCGCTTGCGCGTCTGGATCCCCGGAGCAATGCCGTCTCTACCTGGACGCCGCCCAACGGCCAGAACAATATCATGGCAGTAGCAATCGATCACCAGGGCAATGTCTGGTTTACCGAGCAAGCGGCGAATTATATTGGCCGCTTTGATCCTGTCACTCAACACTTCACCACCTATCCACTGAAACAGGTACATGGCGACAGTTCAGCTCCTCAGGACCTCAAGTTCGATAGGTCTGGAAATCTCTGGTTCACCGAGGTGAACGCCGGCCAGATAGGACGGCTGAACCCAGCCACCGGAGCAATCGCTACCTGGCCGGTACCGTCTCCAGAGCCTGGAACTCCATCATTGCCTTTTTGCCTGTCGGTTACTCCCTCAGGCCAGGTCTGGTATGGCTATCTCTCGGGCGGCGCGATTGGCGACCTTGATCCGAGCACCGGCTCCGTTCACCTGCATCGCCTGGCGAACGACCAGACTCAAGTCTATGCCATGAACATTGCTGGGTCAGGCACAATCTGGTTTAGCGAGCTAGAGGGCGGTAATTTGGGTCGAGTAGATACCGCGACTGGCAGCGTCACCGAGATAATGGTACCGACGACCAGCGCTGGATCTCCTACCGGAATGTACGACTTACAGGTTGCTGAGAACGGAGACATCTGGCTCGCCAGCGCCGGTGCAAATTCTTTGGTGCGCTATACCCAACAGACAGGCAAATTCACCTTTTACCAGCTCGCGATACCAGGCAGCACACCGTTTGGACTGGCCTTGGATGGCGAGGACAATCTCTGGTTCACCGCCTCGGGCAACCCCAACTACGTTGGGGTACTGTCATTGCGCTGACGCTGGCATGCTTGGTACATTGACAGCGCGGTAGGCCAGATGCTATCCTGGTGAGGATTGCCCGCAGTGGGACAAGTGTGATCCAATGGCAAGAGAAAGGCAGCACTTACAGAGACATGGTAAAGATTCGCCTTATGCGCATGGGTATGAAGGGCGCACCCAGCTATCGCGTGGTGGTGGCTGACGCTCGGTCTCCGCGCGACGGCCGCATCATTGAGAATATTGGTTGGTACAATCCACTTACCGAGCCTTCCACCATCAATATCAACGCCGAGCGTGCACGGCATTGGCTTCAGGTAGGTGCACAGCCTACTGTAAGCGTTCGCTCGCTTCTGGTCCGCGCGGGTATTGTTGAGCGTGTTGAGCGCACTGCGCCAATCACCACTAAGTAATGGGCATGACCTCGTTTCGCAGTTCACTGAGCCGCAAAGACGTTGGTCTTCACCGGAGTTGATCATGCAAGGTCTGATCGAGTTTCTGGCATGCAACCTAGTAGACGATCCCAGTGCCGTCGAAGTGCGTGAGATCCGCAATGATCGCTTTGCCACGGTGGTGGGGTTACGGGTGGGCCCACATGATCTGGGCAAGGTGATTGGCCGGCAGGGACGCGTGGCAAAGGCGATGCGCACCCTGATGCGTGCCTCGGCAACTATCCAGGGAAAGCGGCATGTTGGCCTGGAGATAGATGAAAACACACTTGTCGAAGATGGCGAAAATGGCGAAGAATAACCAACCTAACACCTCGTCTGGAGGAGACTCTGGCGATTCTGATTGGGTCACGGTCGGACATGTCGTAGGCGTCTTTGGGGTGCATGGTGAGATTAAGGTAGAGCCGTACACCAGCTTTCCCGAGCGGTTCGCAGAGACCCACACCGTGTGTGCCGGGACCAGCCATACTCCTTATAGGATACTTGGAGCGCATCCGCACAAGCATCACATTCTACTCCAACTCGAGGGCATAGCGGATATAGATGCCGCAGAGCGCCTGCGAGGTCAAGCGCTCGCTATTCCAGCCAGCGAAATCCACCACCTGCCGGAAGACCACTTCTATCTCCATGATGTCATTGGTTTAGCGGTCCTAGGGGTCAATGGCCGGAAAATTGGAACCGTAAAGGACGTATTGGTGACCGGCGGTACCGATCTGTTTGTGATCGAGCGCGCCGAGTCGGGCCAGGACGTGTTGCTTCCCGCGGTTAAGGAATTCATCAAGTCGATAGACATCACTGCCGGCGTGGTAGAGGTAGATCCAATTCCGGGGTTGCTTGATGACGATTTTGATACCGCACTTTGACCGGCGGCCCGTTGCACGGCTACTTTCTCTTTCAGAGGGTGCGTTCACTTGACCTGTCTCTTACACGTATGCTATCCTGGACCTTGGTTGCTATAACTCGGCGTCACTGCTGACGTTGCTTGCCATTCTCAGAACCTACTTCGGAAGTCGGCACTAGGAGCAATAGGACAATACGCTCCTTCCGTGACATCCGTCAGTTGAGTTGATACAATCAACGTACAGATAAATCGTGCTGGCACGACCGGCAGCCGGCAAGTGGAGCAGTGATGTTTTTTGACGGAGCTATTGTGTAGCTTATGTCAGCGTGCCTGCTTATAAAAGCTTGGATCATCACAAAGGAGTAGCTGGTGCCGCAGTCACCATCACAAACAACGCTCCCAGCTGGCACCGTAATATCAAAGCGGTATCGTATTGAGCGCTTGATTGGTACCGGCGGATATGCCAGTGTCTATCGTGCCACCGACTTGACGCTTGGCTATGAGCGTGCCATCAAGGAAGTTGCCGATCCAGATCCTGGTGTGCGCACCCAATTCCGATTGGAAGCAGAACTGCTCATCAACTCCAAGCACCCTAACATTCCCCACGGCTATCACTTGATCGAAGACATGGGTCGCCTTTTTCTTATTATGGATTATGTTCACGGCAAAGACCTGGAAGAACTTCTCAATGAGAGCCTGACCCAGCGTCAGCGCGCGTTAGACGAAGCGCAGGTTCTTACCTGGGCTATGGATATCTGCGATGCGCTTGACAAAATGCATAACCTAAAGGTTCCGGTGATTCATCGAGATATTAAACCGGCAAACATCAAGATTACCCCAGAGAATCAGCCTATCTTGATCGACTTTGGTCTGGCAAAGCTACAGCAAAGGGGCGCAACGCTTACCGCTGCTCAGGGGGTATCGCCAGGTTTCGCGCCGCCGGAACAATACATGGCAAAGGGTCGCACTGACCCGCGCACCGACATTTATGGGCTCGGTGCAACGCTCTATGCCTGTTTAACGGGCAAAGATCCGCCAGAGGCCCCCGGCCGTTTGCTTGCCCAAACGGGCACGGGCGGCGGCGCTGGAATGCAGCTGGTACCACCGCGAAAACTAAATCCGAGCATCAGTGAGTCAACTGATCGCCTCATTGTGCGGGCGCTGGAGCTTTCGCCAAATCACCGCCAGCAGTCTGCGCATGAGCTTCAGATGGAGATGCAGACTTCATTACAGAGACTGACTGGAGGCTCCGCCACTACCGCCAGCAGTTCCGGTACCGGCGCGACTATGGTTATGGGAGTCTTGTGTCCACGCTGCGGCACTCAGAACCGCCCGGACGCTGCACGCTGCGCCGAATGCGGGTTCTCATTACGAGGTTACGAGCTTCCGGTTCGCCCCACAGGCCAGCATCCGGCAGCAGGCTCGGCATCAGATGCCTCTGGTAAACAATCGCGCCTTCTGCCCCCGGCAGGCAACCGCACCAACGTCAAATCTCCCGGTACCGGAGTCAACCGTACTCTGGCAACACAGATCGATGCTGACCGCAATGGACGCACTGCGCAGATACCTGCCGCCAGTTCATCGTGGACAGCACAAAGCCCGGCCCTCAACAGCGGAAAGCAGCCGGCAGTGAGTAGTCGCAGCGGAAAGCAGCCGGCAGTGAGGACCGGGAAAGAGTCTGCAGTCGCCCTGGAGTCCTCCAGTGGTAAGCACCGAGCGGTGGGAGCTGGTGCTGGAGCAGTTGCCTTGCCAACCGCTCGGGCAACCTCGGTGTCGCCAGCAGTGAGTTCCGCCAAAGCCACTAATGGAGCGAGCGGTGTTTCTCCGAAGGCCGGGGCTGCGGCAAAACCCAAAGACGGCGCCTGGATTCGGCTTGGTACGACTGCTCTCAACGGCTTTGACAAGATCATGCTTACACTTGCGGGCATCGAGGTACTTTGGGGTTGCATGATTCTGGCGCTTGGCATTGTCTCGCTGGTCCTACACGGCAACACACCGGTGCTGCAGTTAGTCGGCGGCTGGGTTGTGGTGGTGCTGGTGGTGAGCATTCTGGGCGCTCAGGCACTCTCGCGGCCCATCTACCGGCGAGCCAAGTTGGGCAATGCCCGCCGCTGGCTACAGGGCGCATTCATTTTGCTTTACTCGATTGTTGTGCAAGCGGCAGGTGTGTGGGGGGTAATGGTCTTTCACAATTCCAGTCCCACTGGATCTTCACCGCTCGCGGTAGTAGCCTATCTGCTCTTTGGCATCAGCGCGCTTATTGCTGGAATCTTCGGTATTTCTACCGTGCTTGGATAACCTTGGATAACCTTGGATAACCTTGGATAACCTTATATGGCGGATGAGCGCTTCAATGCACGGTTGCCACGGCTAACCCAGCAGGCGCCGAACCCGATGTTTCGGATTGGGGCGCAGGTTCACGGTCGCGACGACATTCTTCACCTGGAATTCGGCGAGCCGGATTTTGCTACTCCACCCCATATCGTCGAGGCGGCGGAACGATCTTTGCATGAGGAAAAGCAGGGCTACGGGCCGGTCTGTGGGCTGGCCTCGCTGCGGGAGGCGCTGGCAGAGCGGGTGGCCCGCGTCAACAAATATGGCGCTACCCCGGAGCAGATACTCGTCACTCCGGGCGGTACCGGAGCCTTGCTGGCTTCGCTACTCTGCCTCACTGTACCGGGTGATGAAGTGCTGGTTCCCGATCCTGCCTGGGCCGGCTACGATGGTATGCTGGCGGTGGCGGGAGCCCGTATGACACGATACCCTCTCGTAGCAGGTACGGGCTGGCAGCCGGATTTGGAAGCGCTCAGATCAGTGATCACCGCACGCACGAGGGTACTACTGCTTAACTCACCCTCCAACCCCGCCGGAGCTGTCTATCCAGCGGCCACGATTGCCGCTCTCGTGGAGATAGCCGAAGAGCATGATCTGTGGATACTCTCCGACGAGTGCTATGACGAGCTCATCTACGAGGGTGAGCATGTGAGCCCACTCTCACTAGACCAAAATCAGCGGGTCATCACCGTAGGCACATTTTCCAAGACGTATGCCATGACCGGTTGGCGGATCGGCTGGCTGGTCGCCCCTCTCCCATTAATCAATGGACTCAGTATCATTGTGGCCGCCCAGGTCAACAATCTTCCGACCTTTGTGCAGCGGGGGGCTGAAGCTGCGCTGCTTGGTCCGCAGCAAAGCGCTCATGAGATGTTTCGAGCTTATCGGGACAGGCGCGATTTGGCGGTTACGGTTCTGCGTTCGTATGGCAGATTCTCGTACCGGCCCGAGGGTGCCTTCTATGTGTTGGTAGATGTGACTGGAGACCTCGGCGCTGCGCAGGCTTCATCCGATCAATCCACCAGCTCATTTGACAGCGTGAGATTTGCCGAGTCGCTGATTGCCGAGCGCCGAATAGCCGTGGCGCCAGGCGCGGCTTTTGGGACCCGAGCCAGCTCATATGCGCGGCTTTCGCTTGCCAGTAACTCCGACACTCTCAAGAGAGGTATTGCCGGCCTACTGGATTACGCCCGGGAATATCAGAGACATGCCTAGCCGTCCTTCATCCCAGCCCTCTTCGATGCTCGGCAATGAGCGACTCGGCCCGCCTCAGTCCTCTTCATGATCGTCCACCTAATAGGAGGTCTAACTAGGTTTCCGGCGTGGGATAAGACCAGGGAATCGGCGGGGGTGCCGCTGGGATGGCTTCCTGCTCAAATCCCCAATCAAGCAGGTTGCGCATGTCAGTGATTCGTATCTGCCAGGAGGGTTCATTCAAAACCGCGCCAACAATCAAATGCCCGTATCGAATCGCGGCAAACGCCTGGCAGTAACCAGCATCACCAGTATATCCAGGCTTGACTCCTATCGCACCGGGATAGGGTGACCGCGCTCCGGGAATGAGGTCATCACCGGTCATAAGGTCGTACGCTTTGTGGGTTGCAGTCTTCGGAATATTGTATTCCTTCGTCGAGGTTATCTGCACCAGAATAGGATTCTGCATGGCCACAGCGGCCAGAACTGCCAGGTCTCGTGCGGTGGTGTAATGATTAGGCTGGCCCAGCCCATCCGGATTCATAAAGTGCGTACGAGTCAGTCCTAACTGCTGCGCCCGCTGGTTCATAAGGGCGACAAAGGCCGGCACATTACCACTGATACCGTCGGCGATCGCCACAGCGGCATCATTTCCCGAGGGCAGCAGCAGCCCGTACAGCAAATCCCGCAGAGTGAGTTTCTCGCCGGCGCTCAGCCCCATGTAGCTGCTATCCGGACGCACCAGCGCCTGGGCGTCAGTGCCTACGGTGATCACTTGATTGAGATTGCCGTGTTCTACTGCCAAGAGAGCAGTCATGATCTTCGTGCAACTGGCCTGGGGCAACTCCATATCCGCGTTTTGGGCGAAATAGGTCAGTCCAAGCTGTGGGTCATATACAAAGGCGGCTTCAGCGGTAACCGTGGGCGGCCTGCCCACCGAAAATACCGCTGTACGACTGATAGTCAGAGGTTTGATAATGTGCGAGACTCCAACCGGGCCCGTCGCCGCAATCTCGGCGATGACGACGATCAGAATCACCAGCAAAAGCACGAGGAATGTAGACCAAGTGACTGTGCGCACGATAACATGGTGACTTTCGGGCAGCTGGTCATTCGATCCTGACTCCTGCCACTCCTCATCCTCTGCTGATTCCAGTTTCGGCATCATCTTCCCCTGCCGGAACAACGGCTGTGACTCTCCCGCTAAACCAGTGCCGCCTCTACAGATGCAGTCTAGTGCAGCGGGTATACCGTCGTCAACTGGATGGGATTGTGGGGGGGTGGTATGGAGGCAAGCTCTGTGGTGCCAAGGGGCGGAATCGAACCGCCGACACCAGCATTTTCAGTGCTGTGCTCTACCGACTGAGCTACCTTGGCGTAGGTCATTACATGTTGTAATGCCGGCCGACGGGGCACAGTTTACCACTAGGCGCCGAGCCATGTCAATGAGCACGTCAAGCGGTTCCCGGCTCATGTCGCAGAGGCCGGCTTCACTGGCTCGGAGGCCGCGGTGCACAGTTGCATAAGAGGCATAACACAGGTTAATATGGAGGCGGCAGTTAGGCTCCCAAGTAGCGGAGGTGGGGAACTCTTGATTCCTCAGTGTCAAGGGAGGTACGGGGGTGGCAGGACAAGGTCGCCAGAATGACGAGAACGCTACCTTGAGTGGCGCAGCGACGCAGGAACAGCGCAAGAGTAGCCAGCCAGCGCGCGACCGGCGGTCCGTCTCGATAGAGGCCAACGATAATCTGGCATCGTTGGAGAATGTATCTCTCTTTGCCGGACTGGACGCCGAAGGGATGCACGAGCTCGCCGCTGTGGTAAAACGGCGCGCATTCCGCCCTGGCGAAGTTATTTTCCATCGAGATGATTCGGGCCAGGTACTTTATGTGATACGCGACGGGAAAGTGAAAATATACATCACCAGCCAGGATGGCCAGGAGGTAGCGCTCGCGGTCTTCGGTCCCGGTGACTATTTCGGCGAACTTGCGCTTCTGGACGGTCAGCCGCGCTCTGCCAGTGCGGTTGCTATTGAACCTGTCGAAACCTTTGCTCTGCAGCGTGCCGATTTCATAAATGCGGTCATGCATCACCCGCGTATCGCTATTGGAGTCATGAATGTCCTCTCGCGACGCCTGCGCCAGACTGATGCTATGATCGAAGACTTGCTCTTCTTAGATGTACACGGGCGAGTTGCCAAAAAATTGCTGGAATTGGCGGAGTTGCATGGAGTTCGCACGCCGGAAGGTATCCGCATAGACTTACGTCTGACGCAGGGCGAGCTGGCAGCGATGGTTGGTGCGTCGCGCGAGAGCATCAATAAGGTCATAGGCTACTTTACCGACAAGCGCCTGATCTCTACCGATAAGTACAAGATTACTATTATTCGTCTGGCAGAACTGCGCCTTCGAATCTACTAGCCTGGGTAGACGTTCAGTGCATATTGCCCAAACGGTGTTCCAGTCCAGCATGCCTGTCTACATCGAGCGAGAAAGAAACATGCTCTATGCAACAATTTCCGGAAATCCCGGCAATCAAAGGGCCCACAGCAGCGGAGTCCGGCGACGTAACCGATACCATTACCGTTCGTCTGCCGCAGAGCAAACTACCGCCTCAGCCCGAAGCGGATCTGAACGCCGCAGCGATTGAATCCCCCCATCTTCAAGCTATTGCTGTACCGACCATCGAGCCGGATGGAGGATTTCATACACACATTGGGGAGCCTACCAATGGGGCCGGCAGGGCCCAAGCGGCACACGCCGCGCAGGAGAGGGCCGAGCACGACATTGAGTCGGTTGCCCACGGCCTGGCCGGAATCGCTGCCACGCTCCATACTCATGCGAAAGATCTCGAGCGGTTCGTCGAGGGTTCATACGTGGGCGACCTTGGAGACCCGCATACCCATGTGCTCGGAAAGGCCCTTCAAGTCGCGAGCGAGGCGGACCTCACGCTGGCACGTCTTGGTTACGTCCTACGCCGGTTGGTCTCCTCGGTGGAGGTCGCCATCAGCAACGTTGATGCGTTGCAGCAAGAGCGTGAGCGTCTCTCCACCCTATATCGTATTGCACAGCAACTCAATTCTTCGCTCGATCTTGAAGAGCTTCTTGGTCATGTTATGAATCAACTCATCGAGGTAGTACGTGCCGAGCGCGGCTTCCTCATGTTATGGGACGAAAACGAACATCAACTACGCTTTATGGTGGCACAGGGGGCAGAACAACGCCGGCTGGCTCAGAGCGACTTCAATATCAGCCAAGGTATCGTCGAAGGAGTCTGGCAATCCCAGCAGCCATTGCTGGTCCTGGATGCCCAGGATGATGCTCGGCTGCAGCAGCGGGTGAGCATAGTTGCCTACGGCATTCGTTCAGTAATGTGCGCCCCACTTCGGGTGCGTGGTCACGGTGTAGGCATCGTCTATGTAGATAG
Source organism: Ktedonobacterales bacterium (assembly GCA_052143275.1). Lineage (GTDB taxonomy): Bacteria > Chloroflexota > Ktedonobacteria > Ktedonobacterales > JADMIN01 > JAJPKE01. The sequence goes on from JBKQTH010000326.1 coordinate 17,958, forward strand.
CCGAAACCAGACTGCTCTCTTCGAAGCGTCGCACCTCGATTTACTCGCCGCCTTCTGCAATCAGGCGGCAATCGCCATCGATAACGCTCGTCTCTTCGCCGATCTACGCCAGCGCATACTCGAGATTAGCGCAATGAAGACGTATACCGACAATATTTTCGACTCAATTGCCACTGGCGTGCTGACCACGGATACCCATGGTCAGGTAACCGCTTTCAACCACGCAGCTCGGTGCATCTTTGGCCTTTCGGGCGACCAAGCAGTAGGGCGAGCCTATCAGGAAGTACTGGCAAGTATTGGCGATGACGAGCTCTCAGAGATTATGCACCAGGCGGTTGTGCGCAATGAGGTTACCCTCGGGCATGACATAGAGAGAGATTTACCTGGGCGCGGTCAGGTATTTCTGCGGTTGAACGTCTCACCGCTGCGCCAGAGCGAGGGTGAAAGTGAAACCCTGGGAGCGGCTATGGTGGTAGATGATCTGACCGAATTGCGCCAGAGCCAGCAGCAGACCCGAGAGATACAGCGCCTGTTCGGGCGCTATGTCCACCCCGCGGTGGTGCGCCAGCTGCTTGCCGATCCAACCGCGGTCCATCTAGGCGGAGAGACTCGCGAGATCAGCGTGGTGTTTGCCGATATCCGAGGGTATACCCGGCTGGCGGAAGAGCTGGCACCGGAGGAGCTGGTTCGGGTGCTCAACTCATATCTCAACATTCTGACAGAGGCCATCTGGCAGGAAGAAGGCACCGTAACCATGTTTATCGGGGATGCGCTCATGGCAATCTTTAATGCTCCGCTTCTTCAGTCTGACCATCCACAGCGGGCGGTGCGGGCAGCCTGGGCTATGCGCCAGGCGCTCGAACGTCACACAGGTGACCTAACCTCCGGCGAAGCTCAGGTAGAGTATGGTGTGGGCGTCCATACCGGACAGGCGGTGGTGGGTAATATCGGTGCGCGCGACCGCTTGCAAAATTATACGGCAATCGGAGATGCGGTCAACACCGCCCAGCGACTGGAGTCCAATGCCAGCGCCAACCAGATCTTGCTGAGCGCCGCCACCTACACTCGAGTAGCCGATATGGTAGACGCTTGTGAGCTCGCACCGCTTCGGGTGAAGAATAAAGTTGCGGCGCTTAGCGTGTATCAGCTAGACGGTCTCTACGTTTGACTAGCGTGGACGAGTATGGGTTATCATCGGCCGGTAGGGCCTGCGATGTCGCGCTCAAGCACGAATCCACGCGAGTAGGCCAGATGGAAGCCGAATCTTAGGTAGAGCGACTGTGCGCGCTGGTTTGTCTCTTCGGCGTTAAGGAGGATGGTATCTACCTGGTGTGCCTGAAAGTACCGTACGGCCTCGGCCATGAGTCGCGTGCCAATACCATGACCTTCGGCACGCGGGTGGACGGCGATACGCACCAGATATCCGATACCCATATCCACGGTATTGTACTGATAACCAGCAATTCCTTGTTCATCCAGGGCCACTACAAAGTAGGGATAGTATTGCCGAACCTGGAGAAAGCTGGCAGCGTCATGTCGCCAGAGCTGTTCAAATGCTAGATCTTCAACTGCCACCGTCCCAGCCGCATCCCCAGGTTCAAACTGCCGTACTTGCACTCCCAAATTTCCCTGGTCGGGTATGGTGAAATCTTCCTTGTCGTACGAGCGCAACAGTGAGTGGAGCCGAAAGTTCCTAGCCTCTAGGTGCGTGCGCAGCCAATCGGTGTCTAGGTTGCTACTTGAATAGTAGAGAGTATGGGCACCTCTGGCCGCCGCGTATTGTTCGATCTTCGGCACCAAGAGATCCAGGTACTCTTCACTGTCGCTACCCTGGCTCCATATAACGCCAAATCCACCGAGCCAGGCGCTTGGGGGAACCAGCCAATTCACCAGGAGAAAAGCCTGAAGCGACGTCTGTGGAGGTGGTTTCTGGAGGCGACTACTCTCGACAAATGCCCCAACGGCCGGCATTCTCTCCAAGAGGCCAGGCAATTCCTCGGGCCCAAAATGACAAGAGGTATAGTCAGATGTCTCCAGTATTCGCTGCAGTGCTGGTAGGTCATTGACATCCAGCCGTCGAAGTCGAAGACTCTGATGTTGTAGCATCGGCATGAGAGGCACATCCCGGGCGATATCGTTGGCGAACTGCAGCTGCTACTGTTGACCAAGCCCTTGAGCATCGGCATCTGTGCTCATGGTAAAGAACGATGACGAAATGCCGGCATTTCCCAGGAACTGCCGCCGGTTGGCCAGAGGAAGCGTCCTGGCCGATCGATAGAACTCATCCTCCTCGGCCGAAAGTTTACGCGTGGGAAAGCTCATCAGCTTTGCAATCGGTTGCTGCCGGCGCGAAGCCGTGTAGTGAAACAGGTCAGCGCACTGGCGGCTCAACCAACGTCCTGCGTCCTCGCCAAGCAGGACATTGCGCACGTGGTTAGCCCGTTTCGCTCGCACTCTCGCCGTCATAGTCAAAGCCTGGTAGAGCGCCGCTTCAGTGGCATCGATATCCTCAGGCTCTATTCCAAGCACCCCGCCACGAAGCTGCTCATAGGCGCCGGCGGTCGCTGAAAGGACGATCGCCCCATCGCGGCGATTGAGGAGCCCGCCTTCCTTGACCACCAGATTCATACCGTCAACCAGCGGATTGACTATCAACACATCATAGTGCTGCATACAAGCCAGAGCTCGCGGACGATCGTTGCCAAAGATCGCAGCAATCGGTCGCCAGTCCGTGGTGCCGAATCGCCGGTTGATCCGATCAATAACCTCTCGCACCTGCTCGGCATAGTTGCGATACTCTTCCAGGCCCTCACGAGAGGGAACCAGCAGCGCCAGGAATGTTACTTTCTGCAACAACTCGGAATGTCGCTCGAGCAAACGCTCATATGCCTGGAAGCCGCGTACGATATTTTTGGTCGGCTCTAAGCGGTCGACACGCAAAATCAGCTTGCGCTCTGGGCCAACTCCGATGTCACGCAGAATCTCCTTCGCCTGGTCCTGAGCCGCTGCCGATCGTGCGCTCTCATGGGCTGATCCTGGTGTGATGGCAATAGGATAGACTCGGACCTGAGTTCGATGGCCACGCCAGAAAATTTCATCAGGCGTACGCAAAATAGCGGCTCCCGGCAGGAAACGCTTGGCACCTTCAAGGAAACGGTCGGCGTCACGCTGGGTCTGGAAACCAATGACGTCATTGGCTACCAGGCCACGATAGATGGCATAGACGTAGTCTACAGGCACCGATGACCAATCACTGGCGCTGGGCCAGGGAACGTGAATAAAATGTAGCAAGCAGGCATACGGCCGGCACGCTCGTACGATCCTGGGGGCCAGGTAGAGGTGATAGTCCTGAAACAGGACTGGCGTAAGCTCACCGCTGCTGTCCAACTCATCGATGACCGCCTGAGCGATAGCTTCATTGACCGGGCAGTAGCCATAAGTCCAATCCAGGTGAGATTCGGCGGTGACGGTATCCGGACGGAGCATACCATGGTGGGCAAACCAGAGCACTCGGTTGCTGAACCCATCGTAATAGCGCTGGTACATACCCTTGGGAACTGATACCAGCCGAGAGGTCAGCTGAGTCATTCCGGCAGGCGCTTCAATGGCGCCGCCGGCAACTTCCTCGGCCACGATCCGATCGGCACTCGTCATAGCCAGTGAAATCCAGGAAATTGGGCGATCGTCCGCCGCCGAAAGCAAACCACTTACCACGCCGCCCGCGCCTAGTTGCGCACGAATAGAGCCGTCAGGTGCAAAAGAGTGCTCGATAGGGCCGCGATTGGTCACCAAAATGAGACGTCCCGCTTCGTCGGTGCGGATCGCCTCAAATCCATAGAGGTTTGCTTTGTCTCTGACCATCGGTGAAATCCTCCCTTACATCCGTTGCGAATAATCCGCCGGATGCCACCGAAAATCAGTATCCAATACCTAGGTAAGTCTCAGGTGATAGAATCCTGAAATGAAACTAAGAGCTTCTTACTCCGTTCATAAGGTATCCAGGACAACTTAAGCAATACCTGTGCCAGAGTCCAGACCAGGGATGAGATCCCGGAACTTATGTATACCTGATTCGTAGAAACTCAGCAGGGGGCAGATAATGAAAGCCCATATTCTGATCGTAGATGATGACCAGCACATTACTGGAGTGCTTCGTCGTGCGCTGGCATACGAGGGCTACGGCGTGGAGGTTGCTACCCGCGGTGACGAGGCTTTACATAAAGTCATCGAACATCCGCCGGAACTTATAGTGCTCGATATCATGTTGCCTGGTATTGATGGCTTAGAAGTCTGCCGGAGGCTGCGCGCCTCGGGAAACCACGTGCCCATCTTGATGTTGACGGCGAAAGACTCGATTCCGGATCGTGTCTCAGGTCTGGATGAAGGAGCTGACGATTACCTCGTCAAACCTATGGAGCTAGAGGAGCTACTGGCAAGGGTGCGCGCGCTACTTCGGCGTCGCAATCCTGAACAGGCGGAGGTACTGCGCTTTGCTGATGTTGAGCTGGATACCGGCACGCGAATGGCTCGACGCGGCGAGCGCGAAATTAGCCTCTCTACCACCGAATACGAGCTCCTGGCCCTCTTCATGCGGCGTCCTCGGCAGGTGTTGACTCGAGACATTATCATGGAGCGTGTTTGGGGGTATGATTTCGAGGGCGAGTCTAATGTTTTGGAGGTCTACGTTGGTTACCTACGCAACAAGCTCGAGGCAGATGGCGAGCCGCGTATCCTGCACACCATCAGAGGCGCTGGCTACGTACTTCGAGAGAAGCCGGATCTCTAATGGCTCTCTGGGGCAGCCGGCCAGGGTATAGAGCCACACGCACGGGGGAATCGGATGCCTACACCAAAGTTCGTTGAAGCCGCACGGGAGTGGACACTCAACTCGATCTCCATCCGTCTGCGCCTGGCGCTCTGGTATGGCACGCTACTCCTCGTCACCCTTACTCTCTTTAGCATCATCGTTTTTGCGGTTGCCCAATTTCAACTGGAAAGCAGCGTCGACCAGGGTCTGCAGGGCAGCGCACACTCCATCGCCAACGCCATTCAGAACGATTTGCTTAGTGCCCGAAATGCTAGCAGCGCAGCCACCCCCACTGTTACACAACCAGCCGGCACGACTACCGAAGAGCCAGCGCCGACCGTCACCGCAGCTCCCGGGGGCGCCGTGCAGAATGTCACACCAACCGCCAC
>JBKQTH010000327.1:0-9075 GCA_052143275.1 Ktedonobacterales bacterium
CACTGCTGCCGGAATATCGGGTCTCCGCGGTCGCTTCATAGGCCGGTCTGACCAGTCCGGCTCTCTCGCGTAGCTGGTCAGCCAAACCGCGCCAGTCCATCGGACCAGCGAATTCTCCTGCGGGCCAGTTGTACGGTTTATAAAGCTCAATTGGCCGCAGCTGAAGTTTCTCGCGGGTATGCCCCAGAGCCAGACACATCTCATATGCTGATTGAAAGCGCTCCTCAGGCTCTTTAGCAAGCGATTGATGGACTAGGCGCTCGATACCGCGTGAGATATCTGGCACTACCGAGCGCAGCGGCGGCGGCGGTAGCGTAGCGTGTTGCATGGCCACCACCAGTGATGTGGTCCCATTGAAAGGCAGGACCCCCGACAGCATCTCGTAAAGCACAACACCCAGGGAATAGATATCGCTGGTCGGCCTAAGCTCCAGCCCCTGTGCCTGCTCCGGTGAAATGTAATTGGCAGTGCCCAACACAATGCCGTCTGAAGTCAAACCACGCACGTCGGCCATGTGCACGATACCAAAGTCCGCCAGCTTAGCATTTCCAGTATTGTCCAGAAGAATATTCTGGGGTTTGATGTCCCGGTGGAGGAAACCATGCCCGTGGGCTTCTACCAGCGCGAGGCAAATCTGCTCGGCGATAAGGAGGGAATCAACTGGAGCTAACCTACCACGAGCAAGGATATACTTCTTTAAATGCGGCCCATCTACTAGTTCCATCGCCATAAAGTAGTGATTATCTTGGGAGAAGAAGTCGTACGATTCGACTATATATGGTGAGTGGAGAAGCGCAGCTGCATGGGCCTCCCGGCGAAACCGAGCTATGCGAGTAATATCCTCTTGTTCCACCTCTCGCAGAACCTTGATTGCTACGGGACGGCAGAGACGATTATCCCAGGCGCGGTAAACAACCGACATGCCTCCGGCAGCCAGACGCGTGCGGACCTGGTAGCGCTCCGCCAGCAGCGTGCCCTCGAAATTCAGCCCCATCGTTGGTCGCTTCCTTAAGCTTATCCCTGGTATCTTGCAAATGAGTCCAAACGCCGGCCAAGTTAGCTTACCGCTTCGGCAATCTACCTATGCTATGCAATTTACGTGCCCAAATGCACGGCGGGCGGCACACTCCAGCGAGTACAGTCGCCCACACCTAGTTCGTCCGGCTTACCCGCTAACTGGGTGTGGGCGACCACGGCGCGGCAGGCGGCGGCGCAGTCACCCCGGTACCAGTGCCTCCAGCCGTAATACCTCCGGCCGCGGTGCGATCCAGCCCGAGTCCATGTCGAAGATCCATCCACTTCATAACCGACTCCATTTCAATCATTCCTACTATCCGGCCGCCATCGAGGACCGGCAGCTGTTCCACCCGGTCCTGCTGCAGCGCTTTCAGAGCCTCGATAAGCGGCTGGTTGGGGCTTACCGAGTGCAATTTCGCCAGTGGCGTCATGATTTGGCCAAGGGTTACCACCTGCCATTGGTCTCGCGGTACCGCACGGATATCGTGGATAGTTACCATTCCGACCAGTAGCTCATCCTGAATCACCGGAACAACTCGCTGGCCGGTATGCAGCAGGTACTCATCGACCGTCTGCTGAATCGAATGCTGGGGAGGAGCCGATGGCGGAACCGGGCTCATGACCTGGCCCACGGTGACGCCGGCCGCTTTCGTTTCCAGAGTAACCTGGGCGCTCTCCGCCTGGCCGGCCTGGAGCAAGAAGAGCGCGATGAATCCAAGCCAGAGGCCGTCCAGCACATCGCCGTTGAAGAAGAGCCAGATGCCCGCCAGTATCATGAGATAGCCAATGGCCTGGCCCACATCGGCCGCCCAGCGCGTGGCTGTGCTAAGACTTCCGGTTATGCGCCAGATAATTGAACGAAGTACTCGCCCGCCATCGAGAGGGAAGCCAGGCAACAAATTGAAGACTCCAAGGAGAATATTGATGAGCCCCAGGTAGCCGAAGACGGCGCCTAGTAGAGTTGACACGTGGCCGATCAGCACGGCAACCAGCAACGAGAGGCCCCCCAGCACCAGGCTGGTCAATGGACCCACAAACGCCATCTGAAATTCAACCCCTGGGCTATCTGGTTCACGCTCGATGTTGGAGACGCCGCCAAAGATGAAGAGGGTAATGTGGCTCACCGGCAAGCCACGGGCCCGTGCGACCAGCGAGTGAGCCAGCTCATGTGCAAGCACCGAAGCGAAAAACAGCAGCACGGTCAGGACCGAGGCCAGCCAGTACTCTGCCTGAGATTGATGGGGTACGGCGAAGGGGAACCACCCAATGGCCAACGACACGGTCAGCAGCACAAAGATAATCAACCAGGACCAGTTGATGTCGATCTCAATTCCGGCAATTTTGCCTATGGAAAATGAGGTACGCATTGATAATTCCTCCGCAGCGCTAGGCGTCTTACGGCCAGAACAAGTGACCGACTGCCGGTAGAGAGTATGACTCTCCATTATCACACTTTTATCACATTAGCAGCTCGGCCGGTCACGAGCTGATCAATGGAATATCGGGCTGGTTGTGATCCAAACGAGATGTTTTGAGCTATTCGGATTGTATATACTCTTTATCGCGCAAATTATTACCGGCTTTGCCCTGTTTAGCGTGCCATTCCAGTCTGGAGGGCGCGGAGCGGTTGATAGTCCTAGACGCCACCTTGACAGACGGACCTCCCGGCACCTTAATATGCCTGCGGGGAGCTGCGCCCCCCGAGATAGCTCTCTTTGGCATGCAACCTGAAGTGATCGAACTGGGGTGAGAGTTGTCTCCCCGCGTAGCCTAGGAGCTGGACAAAATGGTCGATGCGGTAGTTGGCGAACTCCGCAGCCTGGGGTATCCGGTCATACCTGTCTCCCGGGCAGCCGAAGTGTAGCAAGAGCGAGTCTGGAGACGAGTTATGCATGAAGTGGCCGCTATACAGGGTATATGTTCCGTCGCGGTGAAGCAGGCTCAAGCTGCCGGCGCAAAGAAGGTCACCCACATCGAGATGACGCTTGGGGCGTCTGACCACCTCTCCGAAGAGGCGGTACGCCAACACTTCGAGGTGCTTGCCAACGGCACGTTAGCCGAGGGAGCCTCGCTATCCATCACCTGGCTACCGGCGACCTACCAGTGCTTTTCCTGTCTCTCAAGATTTGAGAGCGCAGCTCAAAGTGGCTCCGTCACCTGCCCCAGCTGCTCGGGTACTGCTCTGGAAATTGCCCATGAAGAAGTCTTCTATGTTACCAGCATAGACGTCGAATTCAATTGACGAGGAGAGTGAGTGTCAACCCATGTGTATCACCCTGCCCGGCAAAGTCATACAGCTGGACGGCGCCATGGCTCAGGTAGAGATCAACGGTCAGCGGCTCACGTGCAACGCTCTGGCGCAACCGGAGGTGAAGGTAGGTGATTATGTCCTGATTCATGCCAACCTGATAGTTGCTATCATCTCTGAGCCGGAGGCTCTGCTGATGATTGAGACTGCGCGTGAGCTGGACGAGGCTCTACAGCGTGAAGCGGCCAAATGAACAAGCAAATACGGCACGGTTCTATCATGCAGATTCATGGCCGAACGGCCAGCAGGAGATGAGTATGAGCATTATTTCCAAATCCTCCCGACCCCTCGATCCTCGCATTGGATATGGATTCGCGGGATTGAATGCCATTATCAGCGGTTTCGCTATCTATATCAACAGCTTGGGCGTCAAGCTGTTCCCCGATGCCACCCTCTATACCACGCTAAAGAACTCCGTGGTTGGGATCGTGTTGCTCCTCCCACTGCTGCTCTTCGCCGAGCGACGGGCAGAATGGAGAAAACTCAGCGGCAAGCAGTGGGGCTGGCTGCTGCTGCTGGCCGTCATCGGTGGAAGCGTCCCCTATGCGCTGTTCTTTACCGGACTGAAGATAGGTTCACCGGTCACGTCTTCGCTGCTCAATCACGGTCAGTTTGTGATAGTTGCCGTCCTAGCCTTCTTCCTCCTCCGCGAACGCGCGGGCATCATAGTCTGGTTGGCGCTGCCTGTTCTTTTCATCGGGGCGCTCTGGGGCACCAGTCTGACTGGTCTTCATTGGGGCACGGGTGACACTCTGGTTGCGCTTTCTACGCTCCTATTCGCCGCGGGCGTCGTTCTGGCCAAGTATCTCTTGCAAGGTCTCTCCACGCTGACGGTGATGACCGCCAAGATGAGCATCGGCTCGCTTCTCCTGGTGATCTACATTGGTCTGACTGGCCGAGGAGGCGAGATCTTTACTCTCTCGGCGGCTCAGTGGGAGTTTGTGGTGATCACCGGCCTCATACTCCTGGCCTTTACAGTGACAGCGTTCCTGGCTCTTCGCTATGCCTCGGCTACCGTCGCCACCGCGATTCCCGCCGCCGCGCCGCTCATTACCACTGCCCTGGTGCTGATGGCTCCTCAGGCAGGGCTCAAGCCCTCGCCGGCTTTTGGAATGATACTTATGGGGCTGGCAGTCGTGCTTTTGGCTCTCGTGGGAGGCCGGCAGGAGTTCAAGGGCTGGCAGCGCAGTCAATACCAGGAGAGCAAGCGGCTGCAAGCGGCGGTCACCGCATGACCGCCTCCGGCGCAGTTCTCTTTGGACGATATGCCTTTGCCCCTAACCGGCTAGGCTACTGCGGACCGGATGACAATCAGGCGCTTCTGGAATACATTTCGAGCCGGAGCGCCGATGCCGGTCTGCTGGAGATAGAGCGCCGCTTTGAAGGCGCTTATCCATATCTACGCCTGATAGCCGAAGCTAACAGTATCTCCGATCCGTTTGACGATCGAGTGGTAGAAGCCTACTGGATCGGCAACTCCTGTCTGGAGCGGGTAGACGCCGATCGCTTTTACGACTCGCTTACCAACCGTTTTAAGAATCGTATGGACAACCGCACTTTTAATTGGCTCACCGGTAAGCTGGTCATGGGAGCGCGTCCACACCATAATTTCCATGTCTTCGATGTCTACATGCGTACTGGACTCATGAAGGACAACCGCGCGAAGATCGTAGTCGAAACCATGGATTCCTGCCGGGTTAGTTGGGGCCGAGTGGTCTCGGTAGAGGGACCCGAACTCGTAGTGGAGCGGCCCCGGCTGGCTATGGAGGAGGGGAAATTGGCTCTCACCAACCCGGAAATCATGAGAGTAACGCGCCAAATCAACGGCCTCGGCTTTGCCGACGAGGCTCGCCCAGGCAGCTACGTGTCGATCCACTGGAACTGGACCTGTGAAGTACTGTCGGCGGCCAAGCGCCAGCGCCTCATGTTGGCTACTCACCAGTACATGCAACTAGCCAACCAAACCCTTTAGACACATCAATTATCCCAGTGGCAACCTTCTGCCACTCACCCCCAGTTACTATCTACAAGCCGTCTGCCGCCGAACCCCGGCCATCCTGCACGCTGCTGGGGACAATGAGACAGGCTCGAGCCCTCTGGTCTGGAACCAGAGGGCTCGAGCCTCTATGCCCGACATCCTAAGCCGGCGCACGATCCGGTGATTACCGAGAGGTAGCTACCGGTGTCGATGGTGGCGATGTCGTTTCATGTTGGAACGCTGTACCAGTCTTCCAGGGAAGGCCTATCGCCGGGAGCAGGAACCGGTCAAGACCGATCCAGCCGCAGACTCTCCAGGAGAAGACCAGGAACAGTGCAAACATGCCTATTACTGGGTTGATACTTACCACGCCGGAAAGCAGATAGTTGAGATTCATCAGGACACCGAAGCCAGCGGCGATCCCGGTGAGGACGCCCAGGAGTAGGCCGAGTCCGACCGCTAACTCTCCCCAGCTGACCAGGAACGCGAAGAGCCCCACATGCGGCAGCACCCAGTACTGCAGGAAGTTGGCATACCAGCCCTGCACGGAAGGATTCGCGCCACTCGCCCCTTTCAAAGCGAACTGGACGAAGCCCGTCAGGGCCTTGCCGCCGGCCCAGCCAGCTGACTCGCTGCCCCACAGCTTGCCGTAGCCGGCGAGGAACCACTGCGCGCCGACGTTCATGCGCAGGACGAACCACATGGGAGCGGACCCGGCGGAGCCGAAGAAGAACTTGGCAATAGCCGGCTCAGGAAACTGCTCATTGGGCGAGATCGTCGCCAGGATCGCGGAGCGCTCCTGGAAATACTGAGCGAAGGCCAGAATAACACCCAGGACAAAGAGGACAAGCAGCGCTTGACCCCAATAATCATCTGCAGTGTGGTTCGTAAGGTTCCAGATCAGATGAAAGATGGTCCAGGCTCCGGCAATGACAGCGATGACGGTTGCTGCGATCCCATAGAGAGGATTTTGTTGGCGAGACATAGGATTAACTCCTTTGAAGTAGCTTAGTACATCTACTTAGATCGATCAGGATGATTGCTCATCACACAGTCCTAGGATAATGGCCTGATGTCACAGCCATATCACAGCCACAGCGAATGGGATCACAGCCAACTCACACACAGCGTTGGGGGAAATCGGCTCTGCTCTCGTGCGGGATCGCGCGATCCCATCCGACGCTTAAAGCACCGCCAAAATCGGCGCCAGAATGCTGGTGAGGAAAATGCCGTCAAAGATTCCCGCTCCGCCGATACTGGCGATGAATTTGGGCGCCGGACGGCCCTCCCTACCGTAAAAGCTCCAGATAGGGTCGTCGCCACTGCGGCCGGCGGTTCCCTGGACCAGAGAGCCACGCAGGATACGAGGCAGGTTCAGCAAGTCAGCTCCGATGAGGGTACCGAGCGTACCGGAAATATAGGCCACTGGAGCCGCCGCCCCCAGCGGGCCTCCCATGCCTACAACCAGAAAGTGCGCCGCTACCGCGGCGACCAACGGCGGTATAAACGTGGGCAAGGTCACGCCTACTCCCGGCATAGGGCGCGCAAGCAGCTTGGCGATGATGACGACGATGGTAGTGGCGGCAAGCGTAGCAATTAATTTGGTGCCGGGAAGCGTCAATAGGTAAGCGGAGAAGACCACTGGTATTATGGCACCGCCGACGTTGACGGCAACTACCTGGTCGACTACCGCTGGCGGGTAATAGTGCACGATTGGGAGAATCCAACGCATCCATGCCGGCATCTGCTCCATTCTTGGATCGACCACCTTGATCCGTTGGCGAGTCAGCGGGATGTTTATCATGCTTCCGAACAGTGAGCCTCCCAGGATGAAGAAGGCTCCCAGGGACGAGAGCCCGAGCAGTCGAAAGACATGTTCGGCGAGGTTCAGGTAGGCGAAGGCCAGCAGTAAGAACAATGTCAGCACAATGACCATCAACGGCGTCCAGAGAGGATGCCCACTGTATTGTCGGTTCACGCCTAATTCCTTTTCTACTTCAATATTCGTGATGATGATGACGGTACTGAGCTAGCGGGACGCTTTTCGGTCAGGTGAAAGCGATAAGCTTCTCGTTCAAGCTGCTCCCGGAACGGTGGCGCGGCAACTCCGATGAGGCTACTCGCGCGCTCAGCCAGATCTCGCCCGTGGAGTAACGCGATGCCGTAGTCCGTCACCACACAGAGTAGAAGGATGTTCAGAGTCGTCCGAGTCATCCTCGCCTAGGTCAATGACTGTGCTCAGCGTACCATCCGGCGGCGTTGGTGGCCAGCCCTGCTGGACGAACGTGACATACGTGCCATGACGGGTAGAGAGATTGGATGTATGCCACAGAGAGCTTTCACGGGTGTGTGCGGCGGCTTCGGCGGTAAGAGAGAAGACCAGCTCGACGCGAGGTCGATCACTGTCGGGACGGGAGATGTAGACCAGAGGATGCAGGTCCAGCAAGATCTGCCGTCTCTGTTCGGCGCTCAGGTCGTCCAGCGTCTCCTTCAGCCTGGCCGATGGCGGCACCGGTCAGTTCAATTTCGTCACCAGTCAGTTCAGCTGATCCGCGGCGGCCACTGCTCGCTCGACCGGATTTGGTAAGGAGCGAAGCGGCGACAGCAATTCGGGCTCTTGAGCGCGTCCACAGGGCGGTCGTTGCTCTGCGTGTGCTACCATGCGCTCACATTATCTTCACGGATCGGACTGGCGAGGGTACAGACTGTGGTTCCGACGAGCTTGGAAGGGTGGACATTGGGAGTTATTGTTGAGCTATTGCGTCAAGGAGTCCGTGAGTCCGATTCCTTCGACAGGACGACGCCCCTGGAAAAGAGCGACTGCGGCTGGCGTGCTGCGCGTTCGCCAACAGCTCTGGCGGCTTTCTGGTGTTCGGTGTCAAGGACGCGTCAGCCGGTCCAACAGAACAGCGTCTAGTCGGCTTGCCGGTGGGTCTTGATTTTACCGAACAGTTCGGCAACTACCCCAACGCCTGTGAGCCAAGTGTCCAGTGGACGTTCAAGAACCCACCAATTCAGCTCGCGTCGGGAAATGTCGTTCACGTGGTGTACGTTCCAAGAAGTTGGAATGCGCCTCATAGCCTTGAGTTGGAACGCGGAGGTAGACGCTTTCCGAAGCGGACCCAAAAAGCACCGAGGAGATGAGCTATGAAGAGATCAGGCTGATGTTCCTTTACCCTGGCGGCGGGCGCGCATGGTGCCCTACGGGCGAAACACAACGAGTTCGTCACCGGCCAGAGTACCCAGATCAGAATCCAGTGTGACTTCGCCATCCAGTTCCTTGACGAGTTTCTAAGTAAGGGCTTCTGAGAGCGCCAGGACGCGGGCTCGAAGAGCTGAGAGAGGTGCAACGGTGGCACCTTCAGCGAACCAACCCAACTGAGTACATCTACTCAGCTCGCTCGCTTGAGGAATTGCCGAATCGGCAATTCCTTACCGTTCACCCACGCGGTGTAGCCCGTGTGTCGCCACACGGGGCTGGTGCGGTTATGAGAGCGGAATCGTAGTGTGAACTAGGGCGCCGGCTCAACGCGGGACGGCGCCCTAGTTCACGGAGTCCAGAAAGGACACAACAATGGATGATTAAGTGTTTGATAAGTAGCATAACGCCCACGCGCATACATACATGGTAGCAGGAACGAAACGGTGCGCTCGTGCGTGTATACAGATAAGCTCGACACCGGGCTTGTGCGTATAGGTGAATAGAACGCTGAGATGCGTGAGGTGGCGCATGGCGAAGATTGCAGAGTCCAGGCACACGACAGTGCTCTCC
>JBKQTH010000328.1:0-9684 GCA_052143275.1 Ktedonobacterales bacterium
GTCCCAGTCGGGTTCCTGCGCGTACAGGCGGACAAGGTCGGCGTCCTGCAAGACCTGATCAACAAGCGGATCGCCGAGTTCTACAGGGACAACCCGGCGCAAGCCCCGATCGTGGTCATCATCGAAGGCGGCAAGTTCTTCATTCATGAGGGTCATCATCGGGCGACTGGAGCCGTGATGCGAGGCGATTTCTCGATCCCCGGTCTGATCTTCCGCCGCAAGCCAGGCACAAAGAACGAGGCCGAGTTGCTAATCATGGATGATTTCGGGAACCTGCATCCGGTCAAAGTGGCACCATGATCACCCTCAACCTCGCCGAATCCATCCACGGCCAGGAGCAAATAGTGACAACGTTAGCCTGGATTGCAATCAGCTTGTGGACTTCGACAATTGCCTTTCTCGTCGGCGGCGCCATAGGTTTTCATGCCGGCAAGAAAGAGGGCAAGGGGACTGACAAATCCCCATGATCACCATCGACCTCTCATCGGCGATCGCCGGCTGCGAGCGCATCCAGCGGCGGCTCGCCGCGATCGCCAACGTGATGGACCACGCGGGCGACCTCATGAAGCACTGGGAGCTGCTCATGGAAGAGGGCAACCGCAAGGGCGTGCTGGCGGGCACGGACAAGGACGGCAATTCGATGCTGCCGGTGACCTATCGGCCCACCTACGCGCAGAAGCGGGCGATCTACGCGGGCACGGCCAAGCCGGTCCGTCCAACCCTGGCGCAGCGGCTGGGCCAGCCTTCCCGCAATCCGCGGGGTGAGTTCTTCGGCTTCGGGGCAGCCATTAGCGGCCTCAACAACAACCTCACCTCGAGCGAATACCGCAAGCTCGACGGGCCGCCCCTGGCACCGCGGCGGCAGTTCTCGCGCGTGATCACGAACTTCGAGACGGTGTCCTTCCAGGTGGTAGAGCATGGCTCCTGGCTCGTCACGGGCCGATGGAAAGACGTTGTGGATCGCAACGGCAACACGTTCCTGCACTACCTATTCGATGGCGATGCACCACAGCCGGGTCCGCGCGACCTCCGTGGCGTGCGCCCGGATGACCTAAAAAAGATCAAGGCGACGATCATCCCCTGGGCGAAGCTGACCGTGCGCGAACTCTGGCTGGAGACAGCCTGATGGCCGACAGCGATCTAAGTGAAGCGGAACAGCTCAGCCTGCTCTTCAAGGCCGGTGGCATCGACGTTGTCAAGGACGCCGGGGAGAGTTTCCACAGTCTCACCGAGGAGATGAAGGGGACGGCCAAAGCGGCGGAAGCCGTTCAGGAAGATACCAAGGAAGTCGATGCCGCGCTAAAGCAGGCGAATGAAGTCCTCAGGGAAGGCAGCACTGTTGTTGCCGACCTCAAACAGAAAATCGCCGAGTTGACGTCAGAGCAGGATGCGCTACGAGACTCATTCATCTCAGGGCTCGTTCCGAGCGCTAGCCGGTTCAAGGAGCAATTCGACGCCCTGGGGGACTCGATCCGCGACAAGCAGGGGATTCTCGAACGGGCCACCGGAGAGGGTGAAGGCGAAGGCGGCAAGGGCGGGTTCGCGGGCCTGGCCGGCGGAGTGATGAAGGCCGAGAAGGCAATCCATTCCCTTGCCTCGGGCAGCGGTCTCGGCCGTCTTGGCGGCATGCTCGAATCGGTTCTGGGACCTCTCGGGGTGCCCGGGCTTGGCATGGCGCTCGGCGCATTAGCCTACGAGCTCGAGCCCCTCATCCCGAAGATCAAGGAATTCTCCGACGCCTGGGAGATGGGCGTCAAGAAGATGAACGATGCGACCGAAGCGATCGAGCGGTTGAATCGGGCGCAGGGAGAGGCACGCCAGAAGCGAGCGCTGGGTCGAATCGAAGGCCAGATCACGACGCTCGAGGACCTGCAAGATACCCAGGGATTCCTTTCCGCCGGGGACACTCTGAAGCTTCGCCGGTTGCGGGAGGCGGCTTGGACAGCAGAGCAAGGGGCCAACGAAGAGCAGGCGAACCAGGATCGCCTAAGACGAGAAGAAAAAGAGAGACGCGAGGCGGACAGATTGGGAGGACGTCTCACTGAGGAAGGCCGCGCCAACGAGGAAGCGACAAGGAAGGGGACCGAGAAAGAGGCCCATGACGCTCTCGAGGCTCGTCGTAAGCGCGTGGAGCATCAGCAGCGCGTCGAAGACGAAGGCATCATCCAGCAGGCCGATGAACAGGACCGGGCCGCGAAGGATGCCGCACGCCAGGCGGATCGCCAGGCAAAGGATAGGGACCGAGCACAGGCACAGGCGCAAAGACAGGATGAGCGAGCGGCCCGCGAGAACCTTCCCGAAGCTGCCGAACACCGCGCCCTGGCCGCCCAGCGGAACGAAGAAATGGGCATTGCCCAGCAGGTGCAGGCCGCCCGCGCTGGCATGGGCGACGTGATGGCCTCGCAGATGGGCCCTGGTGATCTCCAGCAGGTTGTGGCCGCTGTCGGCCGCAATCGCACGCTCAACAGCTCGCTCGGCTTTACGCTGGCCCAGCAGGTCAATTACTACATGAGCCAGCTCGAGGCCAAGATGGTCGCCGACTTCACTCGCGGCATGGGCCAGCAGAACCGACCCGGACAGAACGTCACGCCGTTCGGGGGGCTCTAGTTGATCGTGCCCGTGTTGTAGATGCCGGTGCCGAGTTCGGCGAGCAGCTTCTTGCCAATGGTCAGGGTGCCATAGCTGTTGTTGTAAATGTCGGATCCCATAACGGATATGTTGCTGGAGAAGACGGAAGTATCCACCGTCATTGTTCCAGCATTGAAAATCGCGCCTCCATTGGATGCGGAATTTGCAACAAACGAAGAATCTTGAACTGTCAGATGCCCTGAAAGTCCGATCAAAATGGCTCCTCCAATGCCGTTCGTGGAATTGTCAATAAATACATCCTTGTTGAGCTTAACAGTGCCATTCGCCGATATGGCTCCGCCACCCCCACCATTGACTGCCGTGTTCTCATTGAATGCGCAATCTGTTGCCTTCACGCTTCCAGAGACGTTGTCGATCGCGCCACCTTGATATGCTGTGTTGTTTGAAAACACAACGTTAGACACGGTTAAGGTTCCTGGACCACCATCAAAATAGTCACCATTCAGGATTCCCCCTCCATAAAAACTGTTTCCATCAGTTATGGTCAGTCCAGAGATCTTAACGAGACCATTTGTCTCGAAAACAGACCACAGACTGGTATTGATTGGACTAATTGGCCCTCCACCTTGAACTGTCAAATTCGCCTCTCCAGGCCCTTTAATGCTGATGTTTCCACTCAGATCCGGCAACGGCGCCTGCAGTGCTATGGTCCCATCGACCGCGAACTTGATGACGTACTTGTCGGCTGCATTCCCAGCATCGGCCGCCGTGATGGCATCTCGCAGCGTGGTCTGGCCGGCGACTGGGCCGGACGGATCGTCAGACAAGGTGTCGACCAGTAGATGAACCGTCGAGAGCAGAGCACGCCCCTCGAGTGATTCCAGCGACGGGCGCAGGGAACGAACGCGACGAACAGCGGACTTGAACATCGAAGCTTCTCCTTGAAACGGAAAACCCGCCGGCCGCGCTGAGAGACGCGATCGACGGGCACGGATCGCCGCAGGGCGGCGACTTTTCTCGGTCAGACTCGCGGCTCTCAGACCAAACGAATCTGCTTGTCTACTTGTACCCTAGTGTAAATCGGTCCAGAAGTCAATGGCGATCAGCAACTATTACGACTACCTGACGATCACGACGCCAGGCTCCAGCCCGGTTACGACGATCTACTCGTTCGTCTATCCTGCGGAATCGGGGACCACTGTTGCCGGGTCGACGGCGATCAATAACCTGGCGATCGACTCATGCATTCCCTTTGTCCGTGGGGGAATCCCTGAACTGCGATTTCACCGGGTCGTGGGCGCGCTGGCAGCCCTCCCCGATCCATTCGACGCGTGCACGGTCTCGTGGTCGAATTACGCTGGCACCGCTCCGAATCACAGTTCTGCCACGCTCTATTTCGCTGGCACCGTGGTGGGATACACGGACCGCTTCGACGGTGATGTCGGTTGGGTCCGCGATTACCGGGCGCTAGGGTTGCGTAACCTCGGCGATTACATCCCGATGACAGACTCGAATACGCTGACCGACAATGCTCGGTTCAACATGCCCACCAACACGATAGCCACGATTCCGTCGCGGCTAGGTCAGACAGTCGGCCAGGCCGTGCTCACCGTGCTCACGATGCCGCAAAATCAGGCGGCTCTCAGCGCAGCAGGGATCGGCGCCTATGTACCTGGTTCGATCGGGACTGCAACTATCGCGGCCGGATGGAACGGCGGAACCACGCTGTCGACCTATGGCACGATCAGCCTACCGGCCTCGGGTCTGACGCTGGGCAGCGGTTTCTCCAGTGTGACTCCCCCTTCTGTGACCATCGTGGGGCCTTATGCTTCAACCGGATCGCAGGCGTCTTTCACGCCGATCATATCAGGCGGCCAAATCACTGGATTTAACGTCGTTAGCGCTGGAGCCGGCTACGCCTCTCCCCCGACTGTCGTTATCTCAACGCTTCCCTCGGTTACGGTCGGGGATCTCGTGGGCACTGGCACAGGGCAGCTTGGAAACCCGAACATTGCCGTCATTTCCCCGTTCACGCTGGCGTTCTGCGGGGAGCGGCTGCTTTCCTCGATCGAGTCGATAATCCAAACCTGTCATCCTAACCATTGGCTTTACGTCATGGCCAACGGAGTGATCAGGATTCTCGATCAAAGAGCAACGTCGAATTTGTTGGTGACACTTGGAAACAGAACGCAAAATCCATCTCCTCCGCCAACATATATACTCAGCGCGACTCTTGGGTCCAATCTCGTTAGCGCCGATTACGTTGAACCTTCAGATCAGCCAGATGGCGTCACTTATGGCGACCGCTGGCTGATGCCACAGCTCCACCGGGATTCCTCCGATACCTACTCCCAGCTCATCGTCCGTGGCGGGCTCGCCGTAAGCGGGGTTTACCTGTCGGTTCTTCCCCAACAGTCCGGCGCCTGGCAGAACATCACATTCACACCACCCGGTGATTCGCCAGTAGCCACAGGAGGTCTATATCCGGATTTCGTTTGGTCTGGTAACTCACACATGGCGTCCGCTACCGGATGGTCACCAAGTAGCTTCAACCAGTTGTCCCTGCAAGGCGGTCAAGATCAGGGCCTAATCACGAGCATTGCCGATGTGAGCGACTTCAATATTCAAAGCTCGAACACCTCGCTAACGATCCCCGCATCTGGAGGTTCAGGGGCTCTTGATCAAAGTTCAACCGGATTGCATGCGATTGTGACGGTCTATTCAACCGTCATCTCTGGCGTGAACCAAATGTTTTCCACGTCTGTGATTCACAATAGCTCCATCACAGCGGGCGCCGGCACGCTCACAGTATCCCCGCCCCTACCATCTGCCTTGGCACCGGGCTCGGGTGGTTACACGAACTATTTCATCACCTTCAGTTCCCAGGCCGGGAACGTGGTTTATCGCCGCTATGCGGTCGTGGATTCGAGCGGCTGGGGGCCGACCTCGAGCATGGGTCCAAGGTTGCAGCAATATTTCCCATATCCATTCGCATACAAGAATGCCAGCGGAACGGCGGCGGCGCTCACATCGGCCCCGGTGGGATCGGTTCTCTGGAGTTCATCGGGGTCCGCGCCTTTCAACGAATCCGATTTCAGCGTGACTGTAGACCCATCCAGCGGCACGATCACGTTCCCTACTCCGACCAGCCTTGTCTACGGCGGCGGTGTCGTGACACCTCCAAGCAACATCACGGTGTTCGTCCCGGTAGCCAACGGATCTCTTTATAGGCAATCACCGACGAGTGGATACGCGGGAACCCTGTACACGGTGGACGGCGTCCAGCGAACCAAGTACATCACCATTCGGGACTGGACGCTGGACTCAGGATCCAACTCGTACATGCAGATCTTTGCCAACGAGCAGTTTGACTCGATCAAAGACGTGGTTGTCGAAGGCTCCATCAGTTATCTGGGATTGGCTACGCCTTACCTGGCTCCGGGGGTTTCGATCTCGATCACAGGCCCGGCTTATACCAATTCGAGCGGCGTTGCAGCGGTTCACACTACCGGCTGGGAGACCCTGCAAACCAGTCCGATGCCCCCGGGTTTGCCGGTTTCCCAGGCACAAGTCCTATTCAAGTGGAACAACTCGGGAACGTTCTACGTCACAACCCTGAGCCTCAGTAATCGCAAGCAACGATACAGTTCCGAGGTATTCGTGCGGCCGGCCGAGCGTGGCCAGATGCTCGGCGGCCAGCCCTTTGGCGCGGGTTACAGCGCGGGCTGGGCCGGCGCGGCGGGCGCCCTCCAGAACTTCGGCCGGGCGTCCATGGGCGCGATGACACCCGGCGATGGCCCACCCGGCGATCTCAGCGCTGCCGAGGGAGGCAGCCACGGCTTCCGCGGCGTGACGATCGACGACACGAATCGCCAGCTCCAGCGCCAGCGGCATGATGAGCGGATCGAGCAGCAGCACCTGGCGGCTCAGAGAGCACGCGAAAGCCGCCAGCCTCTTGTCGGACCTCCGGCTCCGGAGTCCTTCGAGGATTACGTGCATCGCACAGTGCAACCCCCGGGCGGCCCGGAGCCTGACCTGCCCCCGCCGCTCCCAACTCCTGCGAGTCCCGAATGAGCTACGACAACAGCGCGAATGCCGTGCGCCGGCTCGAGGAGCGCTTCGAGCGGCTACTGCTCATCCTCGGCGATCTGCAAGCCGCAATCGGGCGGGTGCAGCAGCCGAGCTACAACGGGGCCGGCGGCCAGCCGGGCGGTGGCGGTGGGCTGGTCTACTCCATGGTCGGTGTGGTGATCAATCCCGCCGGAACGCCGCCCAATTATGTCACCGGCGCCACGGTTAACGCTTACGTGGGGGGTACCACGGTCGCGCTGCCTGGAACCTACACAGTCTACAACCAGATGCAGGCCGCGACGGTCATAACCAAGACGATCATGTTGGGTCAAAACCCGGACGGAACTTTCAGCGTTATCACGCAGAGCTGTTGAGCCAAGGAGGTGATCCAGATGGCACGTCAACGGGCACATCGAAGGGCGGTTCTACCGATGGGTGACATGTTTTCTGTGGGGGGATGCGATTGCTCGTGCAATCCCTCCGGCCAGACAGTGACTATCAAAGGATGTAATTCCTTTGTCTTCACTAATGGGCAATCGGTTCAAGTATGGAACCATTCTGGCGGGACACTCCTTTACACTGACACCACCAATAGTTCTGGCCAGATCAGTGTCCCAGTAGGCACCTACTGGTTCATTCCATCCAATGGGAGATTCGCGGGCCAGAATTACACTGTCACAACAGGCACAAACACGATTACATTCGCGGCCGCGACCGGTTATGCGTGTTCCTGCTCCAATCTCTGGTTCGCCATACCAACCACAGTTTATTGGACGGATTCAGATGTAACCTTAAAGCCTATTACATATAACACGACATTTCTAATTTGGAACAGTGTAACTTACAACATGAGCGGATCAATCGCAGGATCCGGCATAGGCGGTGGAGGATGCACATCCGGTTCGGGTCATCCAAGCCTTTCGATTGGTTTTTCATGTACAGGCGGTCCACAGCGTTCGTGGGGCGAATGTATTTGTGGTGGTGGAGTGTATCTGTACGAAATTCTAGGAGTTGGTTGCGGTTCATCACAACCTGGATCTTATGGAGCATCGTTTGGATTTTCTAGCACAACCAACCCACCATTTTCATTTTCGGGTCCGCTTCCTACTTACCAACAAGGCAATCTTGCGGATCCAGTAACCGGAAATGTGACGATCAGCGAATGACTCCAGAACTTCGCGCTACTCTTGAACGATGGTTGACCTCCGATAACGAGGTCGAACGGCGCCATGCCCAGCATCGGCTTGGCCAGTCCAAACCGTTGGAATATCCCTCCCTCTTCCAGCAGGCCACGAATGCCGCCAAGGCCATCGGTTCTGTGGTCGCCTCGGCAGTCCGCAGCGAGCCTGTCAGCGTGCCCCAGGAGGAGCAGGACCGCCGGCTGGCGATCTGCCATGCCTGCGAGTTCTGGGATTCTAGACAAGGCCGATGCTCGAAATGCGGCTGCTTCGGCCAGTGGAAGACGTGGCTGGCCTCGCAGCGATGCCCGATCGGGAAGTGGTGAACTCTTGCCCCTATGGACTCGCCTGATCCCACCACCGATCCCGAGATCGCGGCCGACGACCAGGTCGATGACATCGTCGACGCCTTGGCGGACGACGCCCAGGCCCGGCTCTGGCTGCGCGCGGTGACGGCATCAGCCGACACGCTGGGGAAGATGCCCGAGGCAGCCGTCATCGATTGCCGAGTGCGGCATGCGGTCGACATGGCGCTGATCGCCGCGGCGGAGCGGATCGGCCGGCTCTGCCGGAGTGACCTTGGCGCATGAAAAGGCCCCATGACGCATCATAGGGTACTGTCACGGGGCAAAAGGTTCCCTTTACACAGGGAATCTGTCTCAAATTGCCGCGGTCGCGATCGACTTCTTCCTGCCTGGGCGCTTTTTCGCCGCGGCCACGGCTGTCGTTCCAGACCTGGCATTCTCCACAGTCATTCCGATCTTGATCCCGTTCTGTAACCTTTCCAGGTTGGGCCCGCAACAGGCCATCAGGGCCTGGCCGAGTCGCTCCCATTTCCCACTTCCGGCTTGCGCCATCAGATTCCCCTTTCACTTCCTTACTCCACGCCCCACACCGCGCGAGGCGAACAGATATGTTATCCACAATTGTGTTTACGATGTCGAGCATATTCCTTGCGCATCCGCTCGCGGCCATAGAGTTTTACGCAAATAGTGTGGAGTTTCGACCGGCGCCGTGGTTTCCGGATTGGCGGTAGAAGCACAGGCGGCAGCTCAGGCCGCGGTGGCACTGTGACTTTGCGTCGCTCTTGGATATGCGCGCCGGCTTCCGGCGGCAACTCACCGCTGGCGACCAGTTCCTCGCGGATCTTGCACATCCGGTTCGTAGTGCCGCACACCCCGTGGGCGCGCAGGCGGCGCAAGGTGACCCATTCACCAGCGTTCAGGATCTCACAGGATGCGCGCAGAATTTTGGCGCGCAGGACCTCGGTGGATGTCCAGTTCCACTGGTCCCTGCGCTCGTAGACACCGATAGGCATTGGATCTCCTCTTGGTCGTGAGCGATCACGACCCCGGCGCCTGACCCTACCCTGCCTGAAGTTGATTGTGCATGCATCTGGTGTACAATTGTCTTAGGTAGGAATCTCGATTCCTTTGATCCCCGTGGAGGTTGACCGCCAAATAAATCGGCCTCCACGGGGGTTTTTGCGCGCTCATTGCGACATCATCCGGTCATAGGCTTCGTTCACCGCGGCCATCGCCTCGTCAGACCCGCCATGATCGGGATGGCACTCGCGGGCCTTGCGATGGTAAGCGGCCCGGACCTGGTCTGGAGTGGCCTCAGGGGGCAAACCGAGGACGGCGTAGAACTGGGCGTTCGACTCGGCGATGAATAGCAGATAGGCTTCCATATTCTCCTGCTGTTCGGCCTGCTTTCGGGCCTTCTCTTCCCATCGATGCCATCTCAGGTTCTCGGCCCGAAATTCCTCACTTCGCTTGTAATCCGGGTTCTCATGCTGGCGAAGTACCCGTTCCAGCTTGGCGAGCCGGCACCAGTCCTTGCGATC
>JBKQTH010000329.1:0-11018 GCA_052143275.1 Ktedonobacterales bacterium
CTAAAAGGCGCACGTACAGTTCGGAGGGGGGCCAATGGAAAAGGGCGGAAATGACAGTACCTCGCCAACGGCCTACCCAACGCAATATCCATCATCTGCGGGAGCTGACCTTTCTCGAAGAGCAGTATCACCAAGCCTGGGCCAAGGAGCTGAAGAACCTGCTCCGGGAGATGAAGGCGGCGACCGAGCAGACCCGAGCCGCTGGAGCCGCGCAGCTCCCCGCAGCAGACCGAAACCGCTTCGTTGCCCTTTACAAAAAGCTGCTGGCTACCGGGCTGGCGGCCAATCCGCCCCCACCGCGACCGGCCCATCAGCGTGGCCGGCAGAAGCAAACCCCGGCCCGCAACCTGCTCGAACGGCTCTGGATGGGCCAGGACGAGGTGCTCGCCTTCTTGAGCGACCTCACCGTTCCCTTCGATAACAACCAGGCCGAGAGAGATCTTCGGATGGTGAAAGTCCAGCAGAACGTCTCAGGCTGCTTCCGCTCGACTCACGGCGCCACCGCGTTCGCTCGCATCCGGGGCTATCTGTCCTCGTTGAGTAAACAAGGGGTGAAACGACTGGCGGCCTTAGAGACCCTCTTTCTCGGGCAACCACTCTGTCCCACCTTCGCCTAATGTGTTCCGTATCCGAAAGCTGAAAGGAGGCCAACCATGCAGGAGGAAGGGGATAGGGCGCCTACCCGCGTGCGCATCACTGCCCGGCTGCGCCTGGAGCCGATTGGTGTGGGGCATGCCTGGGACTTGTGGCGCTTATTTGCGGACCCAGCGGTCGCCGAGTGGTACGGGGTGTGGACGCTCGAGATGGCGCAGCGCGAGACAGCGAGGATTGCCACAGCTTGGCAGACGGATGGTGTTCACAAGTGGATGGCCTACGAACGGTTGACTGGGGCGTTGGTGGGCCGCGGGGGGCTGTCGTGGGTGAATCTGTTGGGCCAGGAGCGGCTGGAGGTCGGCTGGGCCTTGCTGCGCCCGTTCTGGGGGCAGGGCTACGCGACGGAGATTGGCCGAGCCGGCCTGACCCTTGCCTTTGAGGAACTCGGCGCCAAGGAAGTCGTCTCCTTCACCGAGACACACAATGCGCGCTCGCGGGCGGTGATGGAGCGTCTGGGCTTCCGCTACAGCCAGGACTTCATTTCTGAGGCGGACGGCGTACCGTGCGCGCTCTACATCCTTTCCCGACCGTCCTGAGCAATCCGTTCGTCTGGCGTCAAGTCTCGAGGCTACAATTACTTTGAAAATCCGGCTGAATTGTTACCGAAAAATCATCGATGCCTAAGACAGCAACCGCTCCAGCGGCGGGAGTGGGAAGGTCTCTGATGCGCCGGAGAATGGTCATCCACGAGATGGGAATCCCGAGGCGACGTGCTACCCGTGCTCCCAGACGTCCAGAGCTGGACAAGCCAAGAGCTTGTAGGGCGTGACTCAGCCGAACGGTCATCTGTGCCCACGGTTCCACGAAGGTCGGGAGGCGCTCCGTAAAGATCTTGCGCGAGCAGTCAGGATTGCGGCAGAAGAACTTGCGAACGGTGAGATAGAGGCGCACAGCCTGCCCTCCACAAGGGTCATCCCGTAGGGTCCGGCGGTAACGGTGATGAATGGAATCCGAAGCACGAGCACAGAGTGGGCAGCAGGAACACGAACGTGTAGAGACCACTGAGATAACCAACACGCTGTCCTCTTGGCAGATCTGGGTGATACACAGCCCTTTGGGAAGAGGCAGAAAAGGACACCATTCCATCGTCGGCTCCTCGTGAAAACTAGAAGGATAGTGCTCACGACGAGTGTATCATTACTTATCACTATGCCTCATGAGAGGCAGACACTATTTCACCAAAGCAGTGTAAGAACCCGCGGGATGCGCAACGAGATAAAGGGAGGAAAAATATGGCTGAAGACCGATCTGAGTACTTGCCGGTGTACTGAAAACTACGCATGACCTGGAGATAGAGGGCTGTATCCTGTTGTAGTCGGTTGCTCGGCGCTCTCAAATCAAAATAGTAGTCACGTCCGCCAAACACGGCGTGGGTGACTTTCTCTCCGGGGTCCGACGTGTTGTAATAGAGAGTAGCCGGCTTCCCACCGATGGTAAGCGGGCTCGGGTTCTGGAAATGAAACGGATCTACGGAAACACTAAAACCTGGGCAGTTGATGTTGACCACGATGGAAATGACCTCCGGCTCCCGCAGCTCTTGCGCCACTCCAGCGGAAGCTGAGCTGCTGGGGGGGAACATATCGACGTTGTGCGAGCAATCTGCCACTCCGTCACTGTGGACGTTTTCCCAGGAGCCAGCATGCCATGCGGGTGGTACTTGCACCCGGAATGGGAAATGCGTGTCGCTATACCAGGTCCAACTCGACGACTGCACGTGCCAGAAGACTCCTCCCCCTACCCCAAGCAGCACCACGACCGCTAGCCAGAACGGGGGGCGTTGCCAGAATGGTCGACTCGGCTGCGGAGGGCGCAGTTCCTGAGCCCGTTGGCTGGAGGAATCAAGAGAGGAATCACGTCTCGTAGTGTCTGCCATACCCGATATTCCTTCCCCACCTACATGACCCAACTGAGCCGGGCGACCAAACACAGGCGAGCTTTGCGTGACGCGAGCCTTCCGAATACAGAAAGGCAGCGGATTCTCTCCTGTTTCCTGTGGCATGGCCCAATGGCCTGGTGCTCCTGGGAGTGGGTGCCGGCTCCCAAGGTGTACACTGGCTGCCAGTATAGTGGATACAAGGACGGTGGGCAAGCCACAAGGATGCTATGACGCTGAGTACACCAGAGGTCCAGCAGATAGTACTGCCAGTCGTGCCTGGTTTCTGCGTGCTCGCTTCGTAGCGTAGGGAACACACGGGTCGTATCTCGCGACGTTACGGCTGGATGAGGTCAAGAACGGACTGAGCCACTCCGGCAACGTGAATAGTGGCGAGAGGCAGCGGAGCCCGCGCATTGCGTCCCAGGCGCTCCTGCCAACTCAGACGCCGGTGGGAGCGGGCTGCACGAGGAGGACGGGCCGGCGGCGACAAGCTCGCGGGCCAGGAAGCCACCGTCACCGTTTGCTGACGCCAATGGGTCATCCAGGAGCGCCGGAGTTGCCGCCCCGCGACATCCTTCCACCAGATGGCCGCTTCGGCAGTCGCCGGACGGGGATGCACAATGACCTGGGTGATGCGCCGATGTCGCACGGCACTCACCCGCCGGCCGCGTTTGCCGCTCGCCGTCCGTCCCAGGCAGGCTCCGCGTAGCGGACAGGAAGCACAGTCAGCGTCCTTTGCCACATAGATAAGCCGCTGGGTAAAGGCGTTCTCTTGCCGGGTTTCCGAGTGCCAGAGTCGGATGCCCTGGGGACAGCGCAGCATCCCATCGTCTTGGAGGGGAAATGCCGCAGCCTCCAGGCGTCCTCCGCGCGCTCGTGCCCATTCGAGGGGCCCATACTCTGGCTCTTCCTGCGGAGCTGGCTCGGCGATGTGCTGCATCGAGCCCGTCTGTGGGTGCGGAGGTGCCCACTCCATCTCGCGCAGAGGAGCCGCCGTGCACCCAGCGGAGAAGGCGAGCCGCAGGTTCCAGACCCATTGCCACACGATCTGCCAGAATTCCTGTCCGGCAGTGGTCAAGGAACACCACCGGTCGGGATCGCCTTCCTGGTCTTCGTCGGCCAGGGTGCCCTCGAAGGCACCACGCCCTTGATACAGATCGAGCACATCCGTCGCCAGAAATCCGTCGGCAGGCAGGGTCGTCACAAACTGCTCATACACCAGTCTCCCACCACTTTGCCGACCGAGATCGGTTCCCCGTGTTTCCAGGCACGCCGCGTGAGGAGCAACTGGACCGACGTCGTGCCGTCCTCTAAGAGCATCAGCGGGAGGTCGAAGACCTCGTAGGTGACCTGACTTTCCCGCGTGGTCATGGTCGCCACCGGTTCATGAGCAATCGCCGCTTGCACCAGCGGGTGGTCCAACCAGCGGTAGCCGCGCTTGCGCACCACGACATGCACGCCCGTTGCCACGATATCGGCAATCACCGCGCTATCGCCATATTGCCCATCCACACGGACAATGCCACAGGAAAGGGGCAACTCCCAGGCGGTCAGATAGGTGGTGACCGCCTGCAACGCTGCCTGCAACTCCCCCCGATAATCGCCATTGCCCCGTCCGCCAAAGCTGCCCAACCATTGCCGGGTGTGCATCTGTATCACCGTCGTTCGGGTGCGCACCACCTCACCGCGGCCGCGGCCCAGATATCCCGGCGCGCACAGCGCATCGAGCCGACGACGGGGTGCGGGCAGGTCGGCTCCCTGGGGAAGTTTGCGCTGACGAGCCGCTTCACGTGTACCATCGATATCGAAGACCAGATAGCGCTGTCCCGACCGGTACCATAGGCCACCTATCGTCTCCTGGGTCCAGCCCCAGACAAACGAGGAGGCAACAAACACCATGCGCAAGGCTTCCAAACAAGAACTATCCACGGCCGCTAAAAACCGCGAGAGCGTCGACCGATGAGGGACAGTTCCTCGCTCGAAGAGCGCCATGAACGGCTCGGCAAACGGTTGCAGTCGGTCGAAGAAGGCTTGTAAGGTCCGCTCGCCACTGATGGCATAGCCCAACAGCAGCGCCAGAAAGTCCAGCACCTCATACTGGCCGAACCGCTTGCGCACCAGACGTACCTGGGTGTTGAGCGCTTCGAGGAGACCATGACTACGCAAATAGCCAGCGATGAGGACGCTTTCAGCAAACCAGGGGGGAATCGACGGTTGCGGAGCGGGAGTGGTGTGGATGTCCACACAGGGGTGTGGTAGGGTAGCCATGACGACCTCCTGGAAGGGAAACTCTGAGACGCGTTTCCTCTCACTGGAGGTCGATTTTTCGACTGCGCTACAAGGCTTCTTTTCTCACTCCTCCCATCCTGGTACCTCGTTGCGCATCCCGTGGGAAGAACCATTTATTGTGGCAATCCACACAGACTTGTGTGGATTCTGAAAAAGTTTTGCCGCTTCGGCAAAACTTATTGAAATTTGATACTCGTTAAAGCTCGTTCAAAATCGGTTACACAACCCGATTTAGTTCTTCTCTAGGTTGCTAAATTGCATCTTGATTAGCATAACCTCATCCATTTTTCAGAGTTGGCTGTGTCAAAGGCGGGTCAGACTCACAGGCTGGGCGGCCCATGGTGACAGATAGCATTGAACGTGGGCGACATGTCAACCCGAATTCAGTGTACGCCACAGACGTTTCCGTCTTGTTTCCAACCCACCCTCAAGAGTGGGAAGAGTATGCAGATATGCGCTCACTTCTCATCCAGATTGTCCAAGCGGATTGCTTCTAGGCGGCAGGGCGGTGCCAAAGTCATAGCCGGTAGGCAGAAACAAGAAGACGGTGTACTCTTTGTGTACTTCAACACACGAGAGAGGACACCATGCTTGAGCCGTACGATACCACATGGATTGACCTGTTTCAAACACTGCCCGATCCTCGCCACCGACGCGGCTGCCGGTTTCCGTGGTGGGTGTTGCTGACGATCATCATGATGGCGTTGGCGAGCAATCAGCACCATCCCAAAGCGATGAGCGAATGGGCCGAAGAGCACGCCGAGTTGTTGCACCGTCATGTGTGGCGCCGTCTGCCCAGTGCCACCACGCTGCGACGGGTCCTGTGTCTGGTGGATGTGGTCGACTTGGAAGCGCGATTGCGCCACCGCGCCGAACCGGTGGCGCAGCAGCAGGAACCGGGGCTGCAAGCCCGCGCCCTGGATGGCAAAACGATTCGTGGGGCGGGACGCCATGGGCACCCGCTGCACGTGGTGGAAGAGGTGGTGCATGGCAGTGGACTGGTGCTCTGGCAACAGGCCGTGGCCCGAAAAAGCAACGAGATCCCCTTGGTCCAACACATGCTCGCCCACCGCACGTTAGATGGGCTCCTCTTTACGATGGATGCCTTGCATAGCCAAATAACGACGGCAACCCTCATTGTGGAGCAAGGGGGACACTACTTGATGATCATCAAAAAGAACCAGGGGCATTTGCAGCAGACACCGAGCGACTGGTTTGCTGAAGCGGCGTGGCCTGAAGAGCAGGCCGAGGTCATTCGTACCTGTGATGTGGGGCATGGTCGGCATGAGCATCGCCAGTTCGAACGCCGCAGCACGCTGCATCTCTTGCCCTTGTGGCCAGGAATGCAACAAAGCCATGAAGCGCGTGACCCAGCGCTGGAATCGTACCAACGGCGCGTATCAGCACGAGACGTTGTACGCGCTCACGAGTGTTCCGTTTGCCCAAACATCGGCCTGGGATCTGGAGCGCTATTGGCGGGGGCACTGGGCCATCGAAAATAAAGTCCATTATGTCCGAGATCGAGCATTCCAAGAAGATGCCTGCCAAGTCGCGCAAGGCAACGCCCCATTGGCCCTCGCTGCCTTGCGCAATGGTGTGCTCACCCACCTGCGTTTGGCAGGCCATACCAATATTGCGGCAGCCTTACGCCGGCTCGGGGCGAACATCAATCGCGTCTTCGAATTCGTCGGGTTACGCCTTTGACCCCGGACTTTTGTTGCCATTGCTCAAGGGTTGGTGGTACGAATACGTGAGAGTGTCTTAGTGGAAAGAGCAATGGTCCTTCGTTGACACACTCTTTGGCGTAGAAGGAGGGTTGCATTGTCTCATCAGCGCCAAGGCATGGTAAAGAAGCAGAGTTTGACGCAAACCGAACTCGCTGAGATTCACCAGCTTGCAGATATCTGTAACACGTTTGAACGCCTGACGCTCAAGCTGAATTGGGAGATGTTAGCAGAGCGAGAACCGGGCCAGACAAACGATTTCCTCTATTATGAACAAGATGCATTGATTGGTTTCTTACCCCTCTTTAGTTTTCGATCGACGGAGGGAGAGATAAGTGGGATGGTGCATCCCACTTATCGAGGCAAAGGAATTTTTCGGGCACTGTATGGGGAGGCGAGAAAGGAGTGTCAACATCGCGGTTACTCGAAACTCCTGATAATTGTCGAATCTGCCTCCGTTACCGGTCAGGCTTTCGTCCGCTCGCTGGGAGCAACGTATTCTTTTTCGGAATATGCTATGAAGTTGGACGAACCCCCAGTGTCAAGCCAGCAGAAAGCACCCGTGCACCTGCGACTGGCGACTCTTGACGATCGCGATCAGCTGATTCATATAACGGTACAGGCGTTTGGGCGCCCAGTGCAGGAGGTGATCCGCTATTCAGCGGACAAATTTGCGCAAGCGGATCATGGGTGGTATGTGGCGGAGCTTGATGGTAATGTGATCGGGAAGATTGAGGTGGATGTCGCTCAAGGATTTATTCATGGGTTTGCGGTCTTGCCAAATCACCAAGGACAGGGTTATGGACGCCAGATCCTCGAATGGACCGTTCAAGAATTGCTTGCTCGCGGGCAAAAGGATATTTCACTGGAGGTTGCTGTCACGAATAAAAGCGCGCTTTCGTTGTATCAATCCTGTGGTTTTAAGGAAACCAGTCAATATGATTACTACCTTATGGTTCCATGAGAGCTAACTTTAACCTCAGTGGAATCGTGCTCTCGCACCAGGCAGAGGCCACGAAAACCAGCGAAATCACGGTGGCGCAACACATGCTCGCCCACGCTTCCCTCGATGGTCTGCACTTTACGATGGATGCCAGCACAGCCCAGTCGTCACAACAACGCTGATCGCGTCGGGTTGGTGCTCAGGTTAGCCATGCACTCGAGCTCATTGGACTACAGCCTTGACTCCCCATGACCACAATTCCATTACACTCCCTCGGTATGGGATTAAGACTTTGGCATCGCCCTGCCGCGGTACGGCTGTCACGCACGACGATTTGCGTGTCTCCGGTGTCGCGATCCCACTCGAGCGACACCGTCAAGCCGTCGTTTTGCCGTGTGACCAGTTCAACGAACCGGTCGCACAGCTTTTCGGAGTGCCTCTATGAAGATCGAGCCCAGTAGCTGTCGGGAAGTGGTCCTCTATCCCGCGGCATCCGGCCGCCACGCTTCACTCGAAGGTTCAGAGATCTGGTACACCCGCTCAAAGTCGCGCCCTGACATTGGGGTGATCATGCTGGGCTCGAGCCTGACCTCGATGTAGCTGGCGTGCGTCTCCTCTCGGGCCTGTTGAAGCGCCGCCTGCAGCTCGCCGTTGGTGCGCACGACTGGCGTGAACCAGCTCGAGCATCCCATCGTGGAGGGTACGCTGGAGTATCGCCACGGCGGTAGCCTGTCGTAGCCCCGCACGCGGCCAACGTCGTCGTTCCCCAATAGGTATTCCTCCACGCCGTAGATGTCGTTCGCGAGGATGAGCATGATCGGAGCTACGGGCTGCAGCCCGATGGACCCCACCTCGTTAGCGCTGATCTGATGCGAGTCATCGCCTTCGACGAAGATGACCCGGCGGTCCGGAGCAGCCACGGCCGCGCCGAACGCCGCTGGCGTGCCCCATCCGATCGAGGCCCACAGCTGCTGGCTGAGGTACTGAACGCCCTCTGGCAACAGGATGTGAGGCAGCATGTTCCACGCGTTGCCGCAGCCGGAGACCAGGATGTCACCGGAGACCAAGAACGCTTGCAGCACTCCGCAGAGCGGCTGGTAGCTGATCGGATCCTCGGCCGAGACGGCTCTGTCGAAGCCGGCGGGGCGCGCGAAGGTGGGCTTCACGAACCGGGGTGTTTCTCGGGTGAGGCGCGTCAGCACGTCCTTCATCGCCACCGGGCTGAAGGTCTTCGGTCCGGGACCGCCGAAGTCAGTCTGGGCACCGAGGGCCACGTGGCTCGGCCCAATGGTCACGATCTTGGCGGCATTGAGACGCATGCTGAAACCTGAGTCGGTGTCGTCGAGAATGACACCGCCGAGGTCGAGCACGAGATCGGCTTCTTCGACCAAGCGCCGGGCGTCGCCCGTGGATGCCTCTCCCCCGTACTGTCCGGCATACAGGGAATGTGACTCCGGAAGAACGCCCTTGTCCATGCTGGTAGCCACAAACGGAACACCAATCGCGTCCACCAGCGCCGCGGCCTCGTGGGTGAGCCCGTAGCGCCCGAGCGTGAACGCCGCGAGGATGACTGGCCGTTTCGCCGTCGCGAGAGCCGCGAGGATCGCCTTGATCGCGCCGTCTAGTTCCACCTTGGTCGCTGTGCGCACTCGTCACGTCGGCGAGCGGTACGCCCTTGACGGGGGTGCCGATGACCGGCATATGCCCGTAGTCGTAGGGGATGGTGATGTAGGCCGGTCGCCGCTCGTGCAGCGCGGCGTCAATGACGCGTTCCATCTCGTAGACAGCGTTCTCAGGGGTAAGCGCTGCGCTGACACAGGCTGCCAGTTCTGAAGGCACATGGAACTGCTCAACTGCACCGTCTCCGAACGTGTGGTGGAGCGGACGGTGAGTCCGTCGAAGCCGCGTACTGGGCCAGCCAACGAGGTGGAAGACCGGGAGGCGCTCGGCCTTTGAGCCGAGGACGCCGTTGAGGGCACTGGCTTCACCGGCCACGTAGGTGGTCGTCAGGATCGCCGCTCCGCGGATCCGCGCATAGCCGTCCAGGGGCTTACGCTTTCCACGCCCACTGCTCGACCGCCCGCCCTCCACTCTGGTCACCGAGATCAACCGCTATATCCACACCCACGCACCCGAGGGAAGCTGGCACAAGGCCGTGATGCATGACGGGGCTAAGCGACCAGATTCTAATGCGACCAAATAATACGCTGTAGTGGTGTGTTGGTGTAGCACGGGGGCATGCCACGACATATCTGCCTCAAAATCCACCTGACCGACGACGAACTCCATGATCGCTATCGCTACGCATGAGATCCAGTCGAGCGCGTAGCCATTGGCATTTCCTCTGGCCGCCTGACCGGTTACTCGGCGTGTGGTGACCGCTCACCAAGCTAACACGACGCTTCTCACCCGGTGGATTGTTGTGTCTGCACGACTGACCAGGCAGAACCCTCACCCCAATAACACGGTGTTGCATCGTACCTTCCTGAAAAAGGGGTGGCTCATCCGCATTTGTCCTGCTCGCTTGCGTCCTCTCTGTCAGCGTTCTTCAGACAAGAATGAGCAAGATCGAAGAAGATTTGTTCTCCTCCATCATGCTATGCTCCTCGTGGCTGCCATGAGTGGTAGCCCATCATGAGAAGCAAGAGGCAGGCACCCATGACGGAACAAACCCTCTCACTTATCACCTTCTACCCAGGCTGGGAGACCTACCAGCAGAGCCTGGTCGAAGCCATCGCGCCGCTTTCATCCGAACAACTGGCCGTGCCCGTCGCCTCACATCACTGGTCGATCGGGCTGCTGCTCAACCATATCATTGGCTCACGGGTCTTTTGGTTCCAACGGTGGCTAGGTGAAGGAGATCCCCGTCTGGTCCCCTGGGACGACGATCAGCAAGCTGCACGCGAGACCGCTGAACTGGTCGCCGGGCTGAAGGATACCTGGCACATGATTGCCGACGCCCTTGCTCGCTGGACCCCCGCCGATCTGGGACAACTTTTCCCAACTCCAGCCTTCCTGAGTGAAGCAGAGCGGGAATTCTTCCCCCGCAGACGCGGCAGTGGATTATCTGGCACGTGCTCGAACACGAGATTCACCACGGAGGTGAGCTTTCCTTAGCGCTCGGCGGGCTTGGTCTGGAGGGGTCTATGGCAATGCATAACTGATACGCCGTCACATCATAGAGTTGTAGAATCGCGTTCTGCTCTGGTGTGAGGCCCGCCGCCTGGCGGGGGAGACAACCTGCAACAAAGTGACGCGACAGGGTACAACATATAGGGTATGAGCAAAAAGAGGCATAAAGGCTCCAAGGTTGTTCCTGTTGAGCAAATTTCGGAAGAAGTTTCAAAGCGGGTAAGCTCTCCCGCCCAGGCTTCAAGCGGCTGCAAACCACAAGTAGGAGGGGCCCCATGCTGAGGCAGGTCGCGGAGGGCGTACTGATCCACCAGAGCGAGTTCTGTCAGAGCAATGCCGTTGTCGTGCAGGGCCGGGCTGGTGTGTTGCTCATCGACCCCGGGATACGCGGCGACGAAAT
>JBKQTH010000330.1:0-16089 GCA_052143275.1 Ktedonobacterales bacterium
CATCCACGGCATCGACATAGGAGGAGCCCAACAGGTCGCCGGTCTGGATAAAGGGATTGGAGCTGGCCGGATGGGCAAAGGGACTGGAGGAGTCAGGCGCGGCGCCGCCAGGCGGCCTCGACATGAAAGGCGAAGGAATTCCCAGCGCGGCGCCAATAGGAGGGATGACCCCCGGTTGTAGCGTCGGTCGCATACCGTCCGGATTGAGCACAGGGTCAAATCCAGGGCTCGGTAACAGCTTAAGGCTGTTTAGTGGTACACGCTGCCGTACAGCCTCGATAATCAACTGGAACTGGTGGGCACCATGTACTTCGACGTCGGCGACGGCACGGACCGCCGGATCGACGTCGGTATCATAAAGCGCGTCCGCCGCCGTATAGCGGAAGGTCATGACTTGAATTGGACGCCCGCGACGTTGTGTGTCCAGCGCAACCCAGAACTCACGTCGACCAGCGGTGGCGCTGCCTAAATCTACGAGAATGAGAGCTACCAGTTGCTTGGAGGTAATATCAAACAACTCAACTGGAGTCCGAGCGCCGCGCACATCATATCCGGCTATTCGCAGCTGTGACAACATTGGCACGGCAATAGCATCGTCCCGTTCAAAGAGTACGACAAGCGGTGTCGTAGAGGATTGGGCATCCACATCGAGGGTACGTTCAGGAATCTGGAAACTCGTCATATTCTACCGCATTCCCCCCAACGCTAAAATGGCTCCAGTCTCACCCCACTATGTGCTTCCAAGCAGTATATTTCACCAACCAGTATAGCATAAATGGCAAGCGCGTTAAACCGTCCGCACCCATTCGGCTGGAGAATCGGTTCGACCAGTCAACCACTCCGGAGAGCCTGTTCACCGCTCCATGAGGGCGCCTACTCCCACTTGAAGAAGCGGGCGGCAAGTAATGAGCAGACCAGAGCCCATCCGGCCATGACCAGCACATCTACCATGAGGGGGAACTGGGGGACGCTTCCCACCGCCACTTGCCGGAAGGCGTCTCCAAGGTAGGTGAGCGGCAGCGCCCGCACGATGGGGGTCAGGAATGCAGGTAAAACGGCCAGCGGAAAGAAGATTCCCGAAAGGAACAGCATGGGAAAGTTAATTGCCTGAGAGATACCGTTGGCGCTCTCTACCGTTCGTGCCAACGAAGCAATCAAGTATCCAAGCGAGATGAACATGACGGCGCCTAGTATGACGAGTCCAGTCAGTTCGACGAGATTGCCCACGATACGTACATTGAAAAACGTTATGCTGATGCCGAGTATGATAGCGCATTGTATGAGTCCAATGGTCAGGCGGAAGAGCACCTGGCTCACCAACAGCTGCCAGCGAGGCAACGGCGTCGCCCCCAGCCGGCGCAGGACCTGCTCCTGGCGCAGGGTGACCAGTGGAGCCACGGTGGCAAACAGGCCCAGCTGCATCAACGCCATCGCCATGATGCCGGGGGCCAGATAGCTAACCGCGTTGAGGTTGTATGCGGTTACGCTCTGTATCTGTAGGGCCGCCGGAGGAGTATATGGAGCGACACTCTGGTTGAATTCGGTCAGGACCTGCTGTACCAGCTGGCTTTCGATCTGCGAATTGGTTTCCGCGCTGGAACCGCCATATACCATCTGGACGGTAGCTGGGCTCCGGGTACCCAGCCGGGCGCCAAACCCAGAAGGGATGACTATCAATATGTCGACAGTGCCGTCCTTGACGCCTGCGGTGGCGGTCTGCTGCGACTCGTTCTTGATATTGAAAAAGGGAGCGGCTTTGAAGGCCTCGGCCAGACGCTGGCTGCTGGCGGTATTGTCATGATCGACGACCACCAGATTGTAGGAGACAGTCCCGGAATTTCCATAGATGAGGCCGAAGAGTATGATAAATATTAGGGGAAAGGCAAACGTCCAGAAAAGCGCGGCGCGATCACGCACGAACTCTCTGATGTTGGCGCGGTAGAGACTGGCAATTGTGGACATTGCGGATTTCTTTCTTTCTTATGTAGAGGCTATGTAAAGCCAACATAACCTATCGGCGAAAACTTCAAGCGTCGCAGCGCCCGTCTCAATCTCGCAGCGCGCGTCCCGTAAGCTTCAGGAACACATCTTCGAGCGTGGCGCTACGCACAGTGAGATCTTGTAAGGTACCGCCGGTATTGCTCGACTCAATCTCCAGCAGCGACGCCATAGTCTTGGGGACGTCCGAACTGTAGAGGGCTATACGGCCATCCTCGCTGGTCACATTACTGACGCCGGGTAAACCGTGATACTTCTCGGGACCGTTATGGTCGATATCCTGGAACTCAATGGCAATGTCCGTGAAGTAGCGATGGATCAGAGCACTCGGCGAGCCGGTTTCGATGACGTGCCCATGATCCACGATAGCTACCCGGTCGCAGAGTTTCTCCGCCTCTTCCATGTAATGGGTGGTGAGCATGAGCGTCTTGCCCTGCTGCTGCAGACCGCGCATCACGTCCCAGAGCTGCCGGCGTGCCTGCGGGTCCAGACCGGTAGTAGGCTCGTCAAAGAAAACCAGGTCAGGATCGTTGACCAGAGCCAATGCAACACTCAGCCGCTGCTTCTGGCCTCCCGAGAGCTCCCGGCTCCGGGTATGTCGTTTCTCGTCCAGGTCTACCAGACCGATGAGTTCCTCAGTGGGCAGTGTCTTTCGGTCCCGGTAGAACTCATGGAACAGGTCGAGAATCTCGGTGACGGTCAGCCGAGGGTAGAGCGCGGTAGTCTGCAGCTGTACACCGATGCGCCGCTTGATGGCAACGGCGTCGCCCGGCTGATTGAGTCCCAGCACCTGTACATGGCCAGAGTCTGGAACGCGTAGCCCCTCGATCATCTCGATGGTGGTCGATTTCCCCGCACCGTTGGGACCTAGCAGACCAAAAATTTCACCGTGACCCACCGACAGCGAAATGCCGTCTACCGCCTTCGTTTCACCGTAGGTTTTGGAGAGGTTATCCGCGACGACTGCGCTGGAATCACCCGGTTCGATACTCATTGGCCGATAAGTCTCCTTCTGTGTTGTCCCTATCGAATCGACACGTATACCGTTTCGGTTCAGCCTTGCGGCTGGAAGCGACCCGGCCAAGAGTAGAATATCATGGTTCCCATCCAATTCGCGCAGTAGTTGACAGGCAGCTTCGCGTGAGGCCATACTTCAGGAAGCGAGAACCGCCGACTGGCAGATAGACATTTACGGCTCTCCACAACAGCGGTCACGTAGAGTGATACGTCCTAAACAGCGGTCACGTAGAGTAAGACGTCTTACAGAGACATCGTATACAGAGACATCGTATACAGAGACGGCACAAGAGACGAGGAGGCAGAGCATGGGTCTGTTCGATTCCATTAAGCAAGCGCTCAAGGGCGCAGCCGGCAACGCGGTGCAATCGGCGCAGCAGTCGGTTTCGGACGCGGTCACCGAAAAGGCACAGGGCGCCGTCGGCGGCGTCCTTGGGCACCTGGGCAATGTTCCCGGCGGGCAGGCGGTCTCCGACGCGCTGCAATCGGGCGCGAACTCGGCGATAGGGGATAGCGTGAACAGCGCCGCCCAGGCGGCTACCGGCCATGGTTCCGGCAACCCGTCGCTGGGTGACATCGCGCGCGGCGCCGCTGCGGCCACCACTGGTAGCGCCACCGGTAGCGCCGCCGGTGCGGTAAGCGGCACTGCCGAGGGAGCGGTCGGCGGAGCGCTGGGGAAAGTGGAAGGCTCGGGTGCAGGCTCGA
The DNA here is from genome assembly GCA_052143275.1 of Ktedonobacterales bacterium. Classification (GTDB taxonomy): domain Bacteria; phylum Chloroflexota; class Ktedonobacteria; order Ktedonobacterales; family JADMIN01; genus JAJPKE01. The sequence goes on from JBKQTH010000330.1 coordinate 3,721, forward strand.
TTATCGGCGGCGCGGCGCAGGCCGGAGCCGACTCGGCCATCGGGAGCGCCACCAGCCAGGCCGCCGATTCCGCCGAACAGCGCCTCCCTGGGGGAGAATGAGCGACCGGCTCGCCGGAGCGCTTGACGTGACGGAGAATGTATGGTAACGTGGGGTGACATCGGGGCGTAGCGCAGCCTGGTAGCGCACCACAATGGGGTTGTGGGGGTCGGAGGTTCAAATCCTCTCGCCCCGACCAAGCAAAGGCGATCTTCATGGCGACATGGAGATCGCCTTTTATCTTTCGGGAGACTCCCCTTTAATCGTGCTGGTCTTGCCGAGCGAGACTGCCCCGCTCAACGCCGCAGGCCAATGTCGTCCGCAAAGCTGGTTCCGGACTCCAGTGGACCGGTCTGAAACGCCTCGGCCAGCGTGGCGCCAAGGTCGGCGAAGGACCTACGAACTCCCAAGCTCACGTTTGACCGTGAAAGCGGTGTGCCAAGCCCCAGTAACGGCACCGCCTCACGGGTGTGGTCGGTACCCGGATAGGTTGGATCGGTTCCGTGATCGCCGGTGATGAAGAGCGCGTCAACCGGCTGCAGCAGCGAGATCAGTTTCGGCAACCAGGCATCGAATGTTTCAAGCGCGGCGGCGTAACCCCGCGGGTCGCGGCGGTGGCCGAAGAGCTGGTCAAAATCTACCAGGTTGACGAAGAGCAGTCCCCGATACCCCTTCACGACTTCGGTTTTAGTCGCCGCCATTCCCGCCTCGTTGGTGCCGGTGTGATAGGACCTGGTCAGGCCACGTCCGGCAAAGAGGTCTTCGATCTTGCCAATACCGACAACCTCATACCCGGACGCCTTGAGCCGGTCCAGCAGCGTCGGAGCGGGGGGCTCCAGTGAGAAGTCCCGCCGGCGCGTAGTTCGCGTAAAGCTACCCGGCCGGCCAACGAACGGCCGGGCGATGACGCGGCCGACCGCATTCTTTCCAGTCAGGAGGCCACGTGCGGTCTCGCATATCTGGTAGAGCTGCGGAAGCGGAATGATCTCCTCGTGTGCCGCCAGCTGGAAGACGCTATCCGCCGAAGTATAGAGAATCGGTTTTCCGGTCCTCATGTGCTCTTCGCCCAGTTCCTCTATGATGACTGTGCCTGAGGCGGCTCGGTTGCCCAGCGTGCCGCGGCCGATGGCACGCTCGAAACGCGCTACCAGCGCACGAGGAAAGCCGTTGGGATAGGTCGGCAACGGCCGCCTAAGCGTGACCCCCATAAGCTCCCAGTGACCCGTAGTACTGTCTTTACCGGCGGCGGCCTCCTCGAGCCTTCCATGGATGCCGGCGGCATCTGCCACCGGAGGAGTGCCCAGTATCTCGGTGAGATTGCCCAGGCCCATGCGCCCCATGTTGGGAAGACTGAGACCTCCCACCGCCCGAGCGCAGTTCGCGAGACAATTGGCTCCGGCATCACCATAGCGGGCGGCATCGGGTGCCTGTCCCACCCCTACGCCGTCCAGCACAATCACAATCGCTCGTTCTAGTTCAGGCATTAGCCTAAAGCCCCTCTCCCTCCCGATTGGTCGGGTCTGCCTTCACCAGGTCATCCAGGGGCCGTCCAACCGGGTTGGTCGAGGCAACGGGTCACCAAGCAAGGGCAAAGCATAGTCGCGAAACGCACGGGTAATCCCTTTGCCGCTCGGAGTTACAAATGCCGCCGGCATCGGCCGGTGTTGGTTGGCGATAAGGTCCAATGCGGCTACTCCGGTGGTCGAGTGATACTCTGCCGTCTCGGCTCGCCGTAGGGTAACCATCTTATCGGTCTCACCTTCCACGGCCGCCTGTACCGCCGCGCGCCCGACCATTTCGGCTTCCTGGCGATCGGTCGACGAGACGCAGGCCGAAGACATACGCTGCAGATCTCCGGGTTTGTCATACCGAGCCCGAATCCCCAACCGCCGGCTCACCAGGCTTACCAGATACGGCGCGGCGCCCGCGAGCAGCCGGTGTCCAAATGCGTCCTCACCCTGCTGCTCCGCCAGGCCAAGCGGCCGGCCGTCTCGGTCTCGTACGGTTTCGGCGACAATCGCCACCACATAGCCAAGCGAGCGATACACCTCCTCCACATCGGCGATGAATTCATCTGGTTCCAAAGCTCGTTCCGGCAAATAGAGCAGGTGGGGCGGATCCTCATCCCTTACTTGACCAAGAGCCGCCGATGCCGCCAGCCAGCCGGCATCGCGGCCCATGACTTCAATGATCTTCACCGGGTAATGTGTAGGTATCGACTCGGTGCAGAGCGCTGAGTCCTGCACCGCCAGCGCCAGAAAGCGAGCTGCGCTGCCGTAACCGGGGCAGTGGTCGGTCTCCGGCAGATCGTTGTCGATGGTCTTGGGCGCACAGACGACCCGCAGGTCGGCGCCTAGCGTAGCGGCCGCCATGGCCATCTGATGGGCGGTGTCGGCGGAATCATTGCCGCCGATATAGATAAAGTAGCCGGCGCCCAGTGAAACCAGGTTGCTCACCGCCTGCTCCGCCTCACCCTCACGTAGCCGGTGGCGGCAGGAGCCAAGCGCCGCCGAAGGGGTGCGTGAGAGCGCGTGCCGGTCACGGTCAGCGAGCTCCCGCAGATCCAGCAATTGCCGGTCGAGTACGCCTTTGATGCCGTAACGCGCACCATAGATTCCATCTATCTCCTCATGGTCCAGGGCCTCTCGCAACGCCCCAACCAGGCTGGCGTTGATGACTGCCGTCGCTCCACCGGACTGGCCAATGACCAGATGTTTTCCCGAACGCATGCTGAGACGTGCTCCTTCGAATGTACAGTTCGCTATGTAGTCGTAGTGTACCATCCTCGTGGTATCGCAACTACGTAGGTAGCGCCCACATGCGCCTCAGTAGCCGAACAGCTTCAGATGCTCGACGATCGGTCCGAGCGCCAGTGCCGGCAGATAGGTAAGTGCCACCACGATCAAGGCCGTTCCGATGATGATGCCGGCAAACAAAAGAGTATCCGTCGGCAGTGTTCCCTTGGTCGCCTCCCTCGTCGGTTGCTGGGCAAATCGCCCGGCCAGCACCAGCGCCGGAATCGCCAGACCAAAGCGTCCAAGTAACATCACGACCACGGAGGTGACGTTGTAAAACGGGGTGTTGGAACTCAACCCTGCGAACGTCTGGCCATTGTTGGCAAACGAAGACGTGTAGGCATAGAGAATCTCGGTGAACCCATGAGGACCACTATTGGTGGTGAGACCCGCCAGCCCGGCGCTGGTGACCACGGCCAGCGCGGTGAGCAAGAGGATCCCTACGGGTCCAATCAGCGTGTAGACGGCAATCAGCTTTATCTCATGCACACCAATTCTCTTGCCCACATACTCAGGAGTACGCCCAACCATCAGGCCCGTGATAAAGAGGCCGAGCAGCGCCACAAGAAGAATACTGTACAGACCAGTGCCCAGGCCGCCAAAGATCATTTCGCCCAGTAACATATTGCTGAGCGGCACCATACCTCCAAGTGGGGTATAGCTGTCCATCTGAGAATTGGTCGATCCCGTGGCGCCGTTGGAGGTGGCAACCGCGGTGAGTGTCGACCCACCGATGCCGAAACGCACTTCTTTGCCTTCCATGTTGCCTCCCGGTTGCGTGCCGCTGGGAGCTTGCATCACGTGGGCAGTGCTGATCACCTGCGGATTGCCGTTCTGTTCGGCCACCCCAGTCAACACGAGACCAGCCGCAAAGAGGACTGTCATGACCCAAAAGAGCAACCAGCCCTGGCGCGGACGCTTGATCATGCGCCCAAAGGTGTTGGTGAGGGCAGCCGGCAACACTACGATGGCCAGCATTTCCACAAAATTGGTAAGGCCGGTCGGATTCTCATAGGGATGGGCGCCGTTCACATTGAAGAAGCCGCCGCCGTTGGTTCCAAGGTTCTCTATGAATTCGAGCGCTGCGACCGGCCCCTGGGCAATGGTTTGGCGAGCGCCCTCCAATGTGGTTACGGCGGTATAGGGGTTGAAATTCATCGGCACTCCCTGCCAGATCAAGAAGAGGCTGCCGACCAGCGAGAGGGGCAGCATCACCCACAGCATCCCTCGCACCAGATCTACCCAGAAGTTGCCGAGGTTCTCAGTGCGCTGCGCCGCAAACCCGCGTATGAAGGCAATGCCGACGGCCAGCCCGGCGGCGCCGGCCAGAAAATTCTGCGCCGTCAAGCCGACGATCTGGCTGATATACGTCATGGTGGATTCTCCGGCGTAGGCCTGCCAGGTGGTCGTGGTGGAGAAGCTCACCGCCGTATTGAAGGCAAGGTCTGGCGTCATCGGGGTGGTCAGGTACTGCCGATTCACGACGCCGGGTAGAGCCAGCTGCAAGCGCAGGATCAGATAGAGCAGGATAGTCCCTACCATACCAAACAACACAAACGCTATGGCGTATTGTTTGGCATTCATCTCCTGCTCGGCGTCGATACCCCCGAGCCGGTATATGAGCCGTTCTACGGGCCGGCAGACCGGGTCCAGAAAGGTCTTTTCCCCCGAGAACACCCGCGAGAGATACCCACCGACTGGTTTCACCAGCAGGATGACGACGCCGAGAAAGACGGCGTATTGCACGACATTGGCCAGGCTCATTCTCTCGTCACCTCACAATCTTCGTCACGATCTCCGGCTGCCTCTTACCTCGTCCCGGCATGCTCATTTCTGCCCGGACTGCCTGGGTGCCCCGGCGGATTTCACCGGTGGCCCATAGATCGCATCCAGCGCGAGGTTGATCTGGAGCACATTTACGTAGGGGTCGCCCACGAAACCCAGTAGCGGCCATTGTATGTGCTGCGCAACCAGGGAATTTACCTGGTCCACGGTGATCGAGCTATTCTTGCCGCCCAGCGCCTTACGGGCCGCGACCACTCGATTCACCTCGAGGTAGGCCGCCGCCACCGAGATATCGGGGTCCAGGCCGCTGCCGCTGGCTGTGACGATGTCAGCCGGTAATGGGGTGTTGGGGGCCAGACCATTTTCCTCTCGAAAGAGTTTCGCATAGGTGACGACGCCCAGGTAGGACCCAGGAACGTAATAGGTGTTCGGCTTGCCGGCTACTGGGGTGGCGCCAGCCGGAGGTGGGGTGCCCGGCGCCACGGTGACGTCACTGCCATTGCCGTAGAGCAGTTGCGGATTAGTGGGTCCAATGGCGGACCTGCCGGAGCCCGCGGCGTTGTAGCCGACCGCACTGGGGCGCCCCTGAAAGTAGGCCGAATTAGTGAACTGCTGGCCGATAAGGGAAGAGCCGAGGGTCTGTCCCCGGCTATTCTTGATGAGACTGCCGTTGGCCTGTGCCGGGAACGCCGCTTGCCCAATGCCGAACAGAAGCAAGGGAAAGATGATACCACAGAGGACGGTGAGGATGACCAGAAGTCGTAGCGCCTGCAGGGTCATCTTCAGGAGACTTCGCATCTCCGCAGTGGACCATACCGACGCGACTTCCAGGCTGGTGGGTGCGGTGGGTGGATCGAGCGTGCTCATCTGACAGCTCCCCTTACTCGCCGATATACTTGGCGGAAAGCTCGCTCTCGCTGGAGTCGGCAGTGCCCGGTACGGTGGCAATCTTGGCCTGGAACGCCTGCTCACCTCCGGAAGCTTCCTGGATTGTCGCCACGGCATGCAAGTAGATCAGCTGCTCGCTGTTCTGCCTACTGAGCAATATGGCATTCGTATAGACGCTGGTCAGGATACCGCTGAGCAGGTGCGGGCCCTGCCCATCACCACTGACGGTCAGCATCACCAGGATGTGCTTGCCGACCAGTGTGCTAAGAAAGTCAGTTGCGTCGGAGAATCCTTCAGCCGTCATCATTCGTTTGCTCTCTTTTCTTTACTAAGTGGCGCTAGCGGAACAGCTGTTTCTCGCCTGCAATCAGGCTACAACGCGGATGAGCTCAGCCTGTAGGCGATTCACCAATGCATTTGCCGGCGCGTTGATTCCCATTGATTACGCAGAAGAGGGCTTGCCTCTCATCTACTCTATAGCATCCGCAATGCCTTTGTTGACAGTACAAGCAGTAGTCTCTGAACTCGTCTTTTGAGACAATGACACCGTAGGTGCTGAAAATGTGTTAACAGGTCGCCCGAACGAGCTAAAGAATCTCTCAAAGTTACCTAAAGCAGCCACGGGACGAGACGTATCTGCGGGAAAGTGCGTGACTAAACATTTGATACCTGAAGCTGCCAAAATCGTTGCAGTATCAAGGGTCTCCAGACGTTCGGCGCATGGACCAGGGGTAGCGCTCGTGGCCACATGCAAGCCGGCGGATGTCTCGCGGTGGTTGCGGAGGCGTGCCAGTATTCCGATATTCCGATATGGGCTTTTCGTCATGTAGCCGTCACATGGTCATCATGTAGTGTACGATGATGCGAGAAGTGTACTCTTGCAGCATGAGCGCAGGGAAAGGGCCAGGCGAACGCCGATGGACAAGGTCGAAGTGATCAGCAGAATAGACAAGTTAGAGCAGCTCGGCAAGATGATCAATCATAGCCGCAGCCACATCTATGCACCAAAGGATCTGGCGGCCAAAGCGGCCGATGCGATCACGGGTTTCGTCGGATCATGGCTTTTCGTCGGACTACATACCATCTGGTTCGTTTTGTGGATCGTGCTGCGGGTTGAACCCTTTCCCTTTGGACTTCTGACGCTCCTGGTGAGCCTGGAAGCCATATTCCTCAGCACATTTGTCATGATGAGCCAAAACCGTGCCGCTGATCGTGATCACGTGCGCGACGATCATGAAGCGCAGGAAGTCGATGCTCTGTATCAGATCAACCAGACTCAGCTGGAAATTCTCGAATTACTGCGCGAGAGTACAGCTTTCCCAATCGATGTCAAACCTGCTGCCGCCATATCCGTTGCCCCCATCTTCGCCACCCCCTTACCCGATGCCCCTATACCTGCCGCCCCTATACCTGCCGCCCCTATACCTGCTGCCCCTGACCCTGTCACCCCTACTCCACCTGCCTCAGATACTCCACCTGCCTCAGATACTCCACCTGCCACTAGCCCTACTCCTGCTGTCACCAAACCTGCAGCCACCAAGCCCGCTGCGAATCCAGCCAGCGCCGCTGGCGTCAAGCCGCCGGAGCGTAAGGCCACTCAGGGTATCGCGAGCCGTCGCCGGCGGCACTAAGAGATGCCAGTAACTTTGTTCCTTCGCTGCTATGGGTGGAGGGCAACCCAGATCTGTTGCGCCACCAGGATCATCATTACCACGACGTACACGCGTAACGCCCAGAAGAGAACCAGAGTTCTTGGTCGAAGCGCGAGTCTGCCCACATGTGCGGTGTATCTCACTGAGCTTAGTTGCTCATGCTCAAGCACATCCAGTACGCCATGTCCCGCTGTAGTGGTGTCTTGCTTAGCGTCTACTCCCGCCCCCGGCGACACTGATGGGCCGGACGGCGTCTGGTGCTGCGCGGTGGCTGTGTCCCTACGAGCATTCATAGGATAGTCCCCTTTGGTACGGATAGTCCCTTTTGGTATCGAGCGCCTGACACGATCAAGCGCAGCGCTGCATGAATTCAACCCCATCTCCGTCCCCCTTCCCGACCTTCGCCGAAAGCTCCCGCAGCTAATGGGGGAGGAGGCTCGGGAAGACGGCGGTGAGGCCGAAGCCGAGGCTGGCGAGGACGAGAAAGACAACGATGGCGATCGCCATGGTGTTGCCCAGCCGGCCACTCACGTACCGGCCCATGATCTCCCGGTCATTGCACAGCATGTACAAAAAGATCAGCGCGGGCGGCATGGCCAGCACCGCGATGACATTAACGATGAGCACTATGAATAAGAGCGGCGCGTTGGGGATGAGCACCAACACCGCGGCGATGCCCGCAGCCAGCAGCAGCACGGCATAAAACGGCCAGCCGTCGCGGAGGGAGGCGTTCAAGCTGTGATGGCGCTGGTGGGTAACCTCCGCAAAGGCGTAGGCAGACGACGAGGAGATGGTCATCGCGGCCACTAGGCCCGCCTCGAAGATGCCGATAGCAAATAACGACGCGCCCACCGGGCCCACGAAGTGCTCGAGCGGCGTGGCAAAGTTGGCCGTTCCTAAGCTGCTAGTGGTGACGTTGACGTTATGCACGAAGAGCACAGAGGTAGCAATGATGGTGGCGCAGGCCGCGATTGCAGCCAAGATAGCGCCCAGCGCCGTGTCGATGCGCCCGTGTCGAATATCCTCTGGGGTCAACCCCTTGTCCACGACCGCACTCTGCTGGAAAAAGAGCATCCAGGGAGACACAGTCGCGCCGATAGAGGCAATCACCAGGAGGAGAAACTGTTGCGAGATCCCTCCGGGCAGAGGTCCCCAGGTCGCGAACGCCGCGAGCACGTCCCCGCCACTGGGGTGGGTCAGGATCGCCACCGGTATGAAGATGAGATTGAAGATAGCCAGGCTGAGCACGATGCGCTCCCAGGTCCAGTAGCGCCGGGTGAGCGTGGCTCCCAGCACCACCAGAAACGCGGCGAGCACGGCCACTGCCGGTGGCACGCCAAAGAAGCCCAAGCCCACACGCACCCCGATGAACTCGGTGACCAGCGTCAGCAGGTTACCTAGGACCAGGTCGCCCATGGCGAACCAGCCCCAGAAAGGCCCGAAGCGCTCGAAGATAAGTTCGGCGTGGCCGCGGTGGGTCGCAGCGCCCAGGCGAACAGTCATCTCCTGCACCACATAGGCCATCCCGAAGGTCAGCACCACAAAGGGAAGGAAGAAGCCGATGCCGTACCCCGCGCCATCGGCGGCGTACGACAGCATGCTGGGCGCGTCGTTCTCCCCCAGCATGACGAGTATGCCCGGGCCGACCAGCAGCCAGAGCAAAAGCAGCGAACGCTTTCCTCCTGGCGCCAGCAACCGGAGCCGGCGGACGCGTCGACGGTCGGCGGCCCGCTTGACATCCTCACCCGAGAGGGGAATGTCTGCTATAGACGCACGACGCTCCAGTCCTGTGTCACTCATGGTTGGGCCTCGCGGCACCCGCCGGCACAACACTGATTCCAGCAGCCACTTGCGGCCCTACTGACTGCTCCTGGCCGTCATCAGGATCGCCGACATGGATATGGAGTGGGCCGCCGAAGGGTGCGCGCTCGAGCACACACACCGGAGCGCCCGGCACAAGACCGAGCGATGATTGGTAGCGCAACAGCGCGGCGTTGTCGTCACTAACGCGATGGATGATCGCTGGTTGGCCGAGCTCCAGGTCACTAAGCGGCTGCGTCGGCGCGATGACCACCTGGCCACCCTTGCTGGGTATCGGATCGCCATGGGGATCTTCGGTCGGATGCCCAAGCAGTGCGTCGACACGCTCCTCGAAGGCTTCCGAGATGACGTGTTCGAGTCGCTCCGCCTCGGCGTCGACCTCATCGAGGCCGAATCCCAGAACCCGCACGAGGAAGAGTTCGAGCAGGCGGTGATGCCTGACCAGCTCTGCGGCAGTGGCCATCCCTTTGGGGGTCAACTCGACGCCGTGGTATGGCGTGTGGTGGACGAGGCCTTTCTCGGCGAGCCACTTGAAGAGTTGGGTGACGGTGGCTTCGCTGAGCTGGCCGGTGGGCTCGAGCAACTGCAGGCGCTCCTGCATCAAGGAGGTCGAGACATGCTCACCCCGCTCCTGCAACTTATAGCAAATCTTCAGGCAATCTCCGGCGCGCGTCGTCAAATCGGGCAGCTCCGGGGACATGGGTAACTCCTTAGTATTTACACCGTCTGGAAGATATAGTTTTACATTTCTAAAATATGGATACCAGCTTCTACGATTTTTGTCAAGATGCAGGCGAAAACTGTATTTTTGCCGATGCACAACCGCGTCCACGCGATGCTCACGCACGTTGATATCTTCAGACACGCCGGTGCCGGAGGGGTCCGGATTACATGCCAACTTGATTGCACCGTGAGGAGGCGGTATCCCTTGCTTCTCCTCGTTCTGCTCCTGACGTATCAAGGGGCCTTTCGCAGGGATCTCACGTATTTGAAACAGGCCATCGAGGAAAACGAAGGTGCTCAGTAATCACTTCGCAGAGCGGGAGCCTCTCTATGGTCGAGCTTACACCTTCTGATTACGAAAACTCCCCGTCACACATCGGCGTCGAGCATGACGGGGAGGGTCTTGGGTGCCTAGTTTGGACGCAGGAGCTATGCCTAGCTGACGGTGCTGACGGTGGAAACCCCGTCAGCACCGTGTTGTTTCCCCTTCCGCCCCTTGGGCGCCAGCACGGCTTGCGTTGACGCGGCAGGCACCGACGTCGCCACCGGCCCGCCACAGAGCTGCAACAGCAACGTGGTGTGCTTGAGCAGCTCCGCATCCTGGGCCGACAGATGCGCCATAATCTCCTCGATGTCGTGGAAGGACCGCTGCGACGTCTTGAACATCTCATCGGATTGCAGCTCTTGATGGCGACCGAGCACATTTTGACCTACCGACAGGATGGGTAAAAGCACCAGCTGCAAGAAGTAACTGGACAGCGAGCCGAACACCGCCGCCAGCACCACGTTGTTCGTGGCCACGCCGACCAGACTACCAATGCCGATGCCGGCGAACAAGTACGCGCACTGCATCGTGCCTACGTTCTTGGTTAACCACACTGCGACGCGGGTGTTGAAGCCAGCCGTCTGCTGTTCCGTGCGGTGGAGATGGTTGACGTCGCGCGGCCGCTGCCGGTGCGCGGTGTGCTGGTAGAGCGGGCTGCCTGGCATTGTAGCTGGGGCCTGCGGCTCAGGTTCAGGTTCAGGCTCGCCCGACCGGGGCGTCCCGACCAGCCCCAGATGCACGGCGTGCCACCACTCGCGCGCCCGCTGACGAACGGCAGAGAATGTGGTCCGCCACTGATCGTTCATCTCACTTCCCCCTTCTGGTCGGCTAGCCTACCACAGCTTGGTCCAGTCAATGCCCTGGAGCGGATTCTTGGGAGTATCATACTCTTGAACATACAGTCCAGATAACTTAAATATAGGGGTAAGGGTCGAAGTGAGTAGTGAGTTGCAGAGTATTGTACACCAGCCAGAGGAGTAGAATGCAGGCCTGCACGCCAAGGAATGTCCACGAGCCCACCAGGGCTGCCACACGCTCGGCCATGATCTGGCCGGTACCAGGGCGATCCACCGAAGTATCCTTGTGCCCTTTATCGGAAAACATGTGGGGGCGCTGTAGATGCCGAAGCTTGTCCTCTATGGGGGCGACCCACTTGAGCACTGCACACCTGCCTTCTTGTTATACGGTTACGCACAATCACATAACGTACGAAAATACGATATGTTTTCGCCACATCAGGGGACCATTTGATCAGGTAGCAGTCTCAGTATACATTGGGCAGGTGCGGCGCAACAGGATATACTGCAACAGCATGAGTAGGGCTTTCCGTCACGTCAACGGTTTCGCTGCGAATACGCGGTTTCGCCGGTCCGGTCGGTGACGCGCAGCATTGGGCTGTTGACCTTGCGCCTCTATCTGCTCATTGCAGTCATCTTGCTGGTGGTCAAGGTCATCCAGCTCGCTGTCGGTCACTGAGCAAACTTCTGCCTCGACCGCGGGTCAGGCCCTTCTGAATCCTGGCAACCTGTGTCAACATATGCTCGGCTTCTGTACCCTCATTTTTCCTGATGCAAAACTATACCTGGCTTGACATGCGCTCGCCACCCGCGATACCCTTCGAAGCAGGCGCTCGGGTTGAGCACCAGCGAACAGAGAGCCACGGGAGACGTAGACGGACATGGCTGCACAGCAGGCAATGGGAGTCATAAGCATCGGCAGCAATGATATACATCTGCTGGTAGCGTCTTCAGATGGTATGACCACGTTCGATCAGAGGATCAGCCAGTCGGTGCTGGCAGAGCTTGTCGGCACCTTAGCGGCCAATGTGCTACCGGTCGCGGCCCTTTGTCGGGCGCTTCAAGACCTCGATACGCTTGTCTCCATCGCGCGCTCAGCTAAGGCGCAACCCATTCTTGCCGTCGGCACCGAGGCCCTGCGTGAGGCCCAGAATGGTCCAGCGTTCCTGGCATTGGTCGCTACGACGCTTGGAATCGATGCGTTCCCGATCACCGGTGAAGAAGAGGCGGCGTTGGATTATCGTTGGGCTACATGCCCATTTCCTCCGGAGATCCCGAGTTCAGAGAAAAAGAAACTGAAAATGCCGCTGGCGCCGGATGAGGCGACCGTGCTGGCAATTGATAGCGGAGGTGGTAGCACACAAGTGGTGCTCGGTAGCGGGCCAATCGCCACATTTTCGAGATCGCTACCGATCGGCGCCGGCAACCTGACCCAGAAGTGGTTAGCTCATGACCCGCCGAAACGCACGGAAATGCAAGCTCTGCAGGAGCAGGTGTCATCGCTGGTCGGCAGACTGCCTCCGCTACCATTGCCACCACAGCAG
>JBKQTH010000331.1:0-32316 GCA_052143275.1 Ktedonobacterales bacterium
CGGCGCGTGAGAGGCATCGGACATTACCTAAACTCCCCTTCCCGTCTAGCATCTACCCCTGTAGGCGGTCGGTACCGGTCTGCCCACGTCTCTATATTACAGGCACCGTCAAGGAAACCGTATCAGCTTGCTGTCTCTTCATGATAAAACAAGCGAGCACAGCTAACTGTTAGCTGTGCTCGCTTGCTCGTTTGTTAGGCGACAATGCGGATGGTTGCTTGTAAGCTAGCCTGCGGGCTTATCCTTTACCCACTGTGTATAGAAGCCCTTACCATTCTTTGTGCCGTAGCGGCCCGCCTGAACCATGCGGCGGAGCAGCGTGGGCGGCGCGTAGGCCGGATCAGGATACTCCTGATAAATTGCCTCAGCCGCATAGAGCGTTGTATCTAGACCAACATAGTCCAACAATTCAAATGGTCCCATAGGATACCCGCACCCCAGCTTCATTCCGGCGTCTATGTCCTCCATCGTCGCTAGTCCATGTTCATACATACGTATGGCTGAAAGCATATAAGGAATCAGCAGGAAATTGACTATGAAGCCAGCGGTATCTTTGGCGACGATTGGAGTCTTGCCTAGTGATTCGGCGAATGAGCGAAGGTTCTGGACAGTTTCCTCGCTGGTTGCTATCGTGCGGATGATCTCTACCAGTTTCATTACCGGAGCGGGATTGAAAAAGTGGATACCTGCCACTCGCTCCTGCCGCTTGGTCACTGCAGCCATTTCAATAATAGGTAGGGATGAGGTATTGCTAGCCAATATGGCCCCGGATCTCACGATGCCGTCAAGAGTACGAAACAGGCTACGCTTGGCATCAAGATTTTCGATGATCGCCTCAATGACCAGGTCGCAGTCAGCGAATTCCTTTATTTCAAGGGTGCCGCGAATGTTTCCACTATACTCGTGTGCCTGCAGTGATGTTATCTTGCCTTTGGAAGCCAACATCTGCCACGCGCCGTGCACCCGCTGCAGACCTTTCTCCAAGAGTTCCTGGTTGACTTCGGCAAGGAGTACATAGTAGCCTGCCGCAGCCACGGTCTGGGCAATACCGCTGCCCATCAGACCTCCGCCAACGATGCCTACATTCTTTATCGCCTTTGATGCCATGTGATGTTCTGCCCTCCAACTCCAACAGCTACGCTCTGGTCATTGTACCTCGTTCACATAGCGCTCCGTCGTACCGCGCCCGACATATAGCTCTGCCATGCATCGGCTAGCGATTGTACCTTATTGTCGCCGGTAAGCCGACGTAGCGGCTGTGGCCTCCACCCCCCCGGATCTCCCGTCTGATCACGCAGTATTCCAAGAACTTGACGGTAAAGTTGCTCGTTTGGTGGAAAGATGGTTGCTTGAGACGGATTATCGCCGCCGGCCAGTCGCTCCAGGTAGAAGTAGTGGCCGTGCGCCTGGTGCCAGGCACGTATGTCTGACTGCATTTCGATGAAGGCGCCTTCGGCGGCAGCGACCCTGGCGATTTCCTCGGGAAATGAACCGATTGGTAGGGCATGAAGGTGAGCGTGAAATACAGTCTGGTGATAGACGCCATGCTCAAAGAAGACTGGTGTCTGGTAGGTTTGCCGAAAGAAGTCTGTCACTTTGGCTTTCAGATGAAAAAGCTCACTATCCAGGGAGGCCGGCACCGAGCCGAAGCAGGCAAAGTGCTCGCGTGGCAGGATCAGTATGTGCCCCTCGACCACGGGGGCGTGATCAGCCAATAGAAAGAAATGCTCCGTCTCATGCAAAATATTACGGAGTGCCTCGTGTCGGCAGAACACACAGGTCTTTGGATCACTTTCTGCTCGGTCCCGCATGCGAGTTGGACCCCTTCTTCTCATAGAGAGACTCGCCATGAAAGTATGCGTAAGTAAGTGAGTAAGCGAGTGACTGCTGTCACTGGTCGGCTGGCGGGCTGTCGGACTCCTTGGATCCCTTGGGTTCACTGCCAGCGGGAAACACGTTGCGCAGGCTTCCTGCTTGCGGCCGCGTCGGTTCCCATGAGGAAAGTGCATCCGCCGGCGTGCTTTGCCTGATACCATTGACGCCGCTCATTTGTGCTTGCTGACTCTTCGTATCTATACTGCGCGTCGACCGCCGACGGGCTTCACTAACAGAGAGTCCAGGGATATGCGGTGGCAGCGATGGGGCTGTGGTCTGATCCCAAGGAGTCGGATTTAGCGCGCTATGGGTCCATGGGTGCGAGTAGCGCTGTGCGGCAAGAAAGAGTAACCCCGCCAGCAGGATACCTGCTACTGCAGTCCACTGCGCCTGCTTTAGCACATCTATGCCAAGGAATGGGGTGGTTGGCTCGGTGCTGCGCGCGAAGAAGACCAGGAACTGGCTGGCGCTGTACAGTGCCAGATACAGTGCAAAGAAATAACCAGTCTTGATAGAAGGCAATCGGTAACGGAGCGGCCAGAGAATTGCCAGGACTATCAGGTTGAAGAGGATTTCGTAGACAGGTGCCGGCTGATAGGCGATACCAGGCGTGGCAAAGCTATGCGGGTTGAGGTAGACCACCGACCAGAATGGCTGAATATGCGAATCGGCTACATAGGCAATGCACGGAGCATGTGCGCAGATCTGGCCCGGAATATTCACTGGTCCATTGCTTGCGGCCGCCCCAAGGATGTCTCCATTGATGATATTTCCAACGCGTCCAAAAATCTGGCCTACGGCAGCAAACAGTGCGCCGCAGTCAATCGCTAAAAAGCGATCTATGCCATATCGCGGCGCGAGGAGGAATAGAGTAACACCTCCCGCGAATATGGCTCCATAGAAGGCCATGCCGCCGTTCCAAACCGCGAGGATGTTCTGGGGACGCAACAGGTAGTTCTGTACCAAATTGGGTTGCTGTATGACGAAATAGAGACGTCCTCCAATCAGACCAGCGATAACTGTCCAGATGAAAATTCCCCAGACCTGGTCCTCATGGATTCCCTGCCGTGCGGTATACTTGAGTAGAACCCACAGCGCAATGCTGATGCCTACCACATACATGATTCCATACCAGTGAACGGCCACTGGTCCAAGATAAAAGGCTATCGGATCTATATTAATGATAAAGTAAGCCAGAGCCAAATGTGGGAATCCGGCCAGGCCAGACATGGACATGTGCTACCAATCCTCCACCGGTGAAGAGTGCGGCCCGCACTCTTCACTCATAATCTACCAGAATTTATCCTGGGCAGCCTGCCGAAAGGCCGCTGCAGCCGATCATCCTTCTTCCAGGTGGGCAAGCAATCAAAGAGAAATCGCCATCCACGCGCTGATTATGCGAGAGAAGATGTGTCGTGTCAATTATCTACCAAGAGGACAAAAAGAGAACTATGCACATCTCGTCATTATCGGATAGCACTGGAGACCTCACTCCACGGGTAAACTGTATCCCGACTGGGTTGCTGGAGGCAAACTGTTATCTCGTCGTCTGCCCACAGACCGCCGAGGCACTCCTGATTGATCCAGGAGCGGACCCAGATCGTATTCTTGAGCAGATCAAGGCTACAGGTTGCCGTATTACCCGTATTCTCCATACTCACGGTCACTTCGATCACATTAGTGCCACAGAATCGATTCTGGCTGGGCTTGAGAAACCGGTTCCTGTAGCCGCGCATGCCGCTGATGCCTACCTGTATGTACGGGAGGCGCGTGCGAGAGGTGCGCGCTATAGCTATCCAGTCCCAGATATACTGGCCGTTCCTAACCAGTACCTAAGCGATGGTGACCAGGTAGAAGTGGGTAATCTTCAGCTGGAGGTGATCCACACTCCAGGACATACCCCTGGCAGCATCAGCCTCATCTGTGGTACCACATGCGTGTTTACTGGTGATACTCTCTTCCGGCATGCGGTCGGGCGTACCGATCTTGTGGGTGGAGACGAGGAAGCAATCTATGAAAGTATCCTGACCCGCCTCTATCCGTTAGCGGAATCTCTTACGGTATTTCCGGGTCATGGACCCGAGACGTCCATTGGGGAGGAGAAGCAGGCCAACCCATTTGTGCAGGCGAGATGAGGCCAATGTTACTGGAGTTGTTGGATATTGGTTGCACATTGTAGCCGGTGGTTGGCATTCTTGAAGTTACCACGTAAACGCGGGTATGCGCACGTATACATGCCCTTGGCAATGGTGCCAGGTGAGGCAATACTTGTAGGAGGAGTCGTCACGCGATGAAGAAAATCTGTGTTGTAGGCACAGGGTACGTCGGTTTAGTCACTGGAGCGTGCTTCGCAGATCTGGGTAATGAGGTCAGGTGCCTGGATATTGTAGCTGAGAAGATTGAGCGACTGAAGGCCGGTGAATTACCTATCTATGAGCCAGGTCTAGACACTTTAGTCAGACGCAATGTCAATGCCGGGCGTCTCAGCTTCACTACCAGCTACGCCGATGCGGTCGCGGGCGCGTCTTTCATCTTTATCGCGGTCAATACTCCAACCAAAGTTGGTAGCGCTGGCGCTGATATGTCCTACGTGGAATCGGCAGCCCGCTCGATCGCCACAAATATCTCTAACGACGTCATCATAATAAACAAGAGCACAATGCCGGTTGGTAGCGGCGACCTTGTCTCCACCATCATACGTGAACATCTGGCTGACTCAAGTCTGGACGTCGCCGTAGTCTCGAATCCCGAGTTCTTAAGCGAAGGATACGCGGTGCGAGATTTCCAGCATCCTGACCGTGTGGTGCTGGGATCAACCGATCGCTCGGCGGCCCAACGTGTAGCCGAGCTGTACCTGCCGTTGCGAGCCCCGATTGTCATCACCGATCTCTATACTGCCGAGATGATCAAATACGCTTCGAATGCCTTCCTGGCAACCAAGATCTCATTTATCAATGAGATCGCTCGTATCTGTGATCGTCTAGGGGCTGACGTCAAAGAGGTGGCGGCCGGCATGGGCTACGACCAGCGTATAGGCCACCGGTTTCTCAACGCCGGTCTCGGATATGGAGGCAGCTGCTTCCGCAAGGACGTTAGTGCGCTGGCTCATATGGCGGATGAGGCTGGGTTACATCCACAACTCCTCGATGCCGTCATGAAGATTAATCAGGATCAGCGCTATGTCGCTATCGAGAAGCTCGAGGCCGACTTCGGCGGCGTGGGTGGCTTGAATCAGAAGACGATTGCGGTGCTGGGCCTGGCTTTCAAGGACAATACCGATGATATGCGCGATGCTCCAGCGATTGATATTATAAACTGGTTGATCGATGCCGGCGCTGAGGTGCGCGTCTATGATCCGGTCGCAATGGAGACGGCGCGGCTGCAGCAGCCGGAGTGGCAAGTGGCCTATTGTGAGGATGAATACGCCGCTGCGCGCGAGTGCCACGGAGTTATTCTAGTAACTGAATGGAAGCAGTTTCAGGACATTGACCTCGAGCGTCTGTACAGCGAGATGTGTACCACGCCGAATGCGCCAGTGTTTGTCGATGGGCGCAACTTCTTTGACCCTGCGCAGGTCGAGCAGGTTGGTTTCCACTACCATGGTATTGGGCGTGGCAACGGGCTGCGCAAGAGCGCCGTTCCAGCTTCTACGTCATTACAGCCCCCAACTTCATCCGGCACGCCGTCGACTATCGGTGGTGATCGCTAGCTGAGCTCGGGTAGCCAGGCAGCACGTACTATGACTCGTCAAGGCAATGAAGACCAGCCGCCTCTGGATCTCAGTCGGCCGGTTGAAGTCTCACCAGTGCCAGTGGCTATTGGTGTTGATCTTATTGAGCACGCTCGGCTCATACGCTCCTACGAGCGTTTTGGTGAGCGGTTTCTGCGCCGGGTGTTTACTGCCACCGAACTGGTGCAGGCCAACGGCCGGATAGAGAGGCTGGCTGGGCGCTTCGCCGCCAAGGAGGCCTGCTCTAAGGCGCTTGGCACTGGTATGATTTCGGTTGCATGGCGTGAAATTGAAATCATTCGTGCGACAGGCGGCAAGCCGGTGATGCGTCTACATGGCCGTGCGGCGGCGCGTGCGGAGCTACTTGGCTTGACGGCCTTCGATGTCAGTATCTCCGATACCCGGGATCATGCGCTGGCGGTCGTCATTGGACTGCGGGGCTAAAGCTCGGCAAAGAAACGGCGGATATCATTGATATCGCTGGTACGGCGTGCGGGAGGCAGAGCAGCCAGCACTTGCCTACCGTAGCTCTTAGTGTGCAGTCGCTTGTCGAGTATGGCCATCACTCCACGGTCGTCCTGGCTGCGTAGTAGGCGACCTAGTCCCTGTTTGAGCCGCAAGATCGCTTGTGGTAATACATATTCTCCAAACCAGTTGAGACCAGACTCTTTCATACGCGCAATGCGAGCCTCGTGGATGGGATCATCAGGTGGATCGAAGGGTAACTTATCGATCGCTACCAATGACAGAGCCTCACCCGTGATATCTACACCTTCCCAGAAGCTCTTGAGCCCAAGAAGTACTGCGCGCGGCATTTCCCGGAACCGGCGCAGCATCTCCAGCCGCCCCAGCTCTCTGCCCTGCACGATCAATTCATAGTCTTCACCCAGGGGCTGTTCCAGATGGCCCAGTACTGTGTCGAGTGCCATGCGACTGCTAAAGAGAAGGAATGCCCGGCCATTGGAAGCCTCGACCAATTTTCTCATCTCACCGGCCAATTCCTCCAGATACGGGCCGTTGGCTGATCCATAGGCAGGCTCCAAACGCATACGCGGCACATAGAGCAGAGCCTTCTCTCGGTAGTCGAAGATCAGCGGGAGTACTTCCTCTCGTGCCCTGTCAAGCCCTACATGGGAGCGAAAGAAGCGAAAGTCGTTGTTGACGGCCAGAGTGGCCGAGGTGGCAATGGTGCTGATCTTGTCAAACAGTTTCTCTCGCAGCAGTTTTGAGACATCCAATGGTCCTGCCGAGACGCTAAGCTGAGATGGGGACCGCCGCCCACCTCCCACTATGCGTTCGACATAATACACGCGCTCGTCTGGTTGGGTATAGCTAAAGACCGTGCGCACGTCTGCTGCCAGGTTACGCGACCGTTTGACCAACTTGTCATATAACTGCTCCTCTCTGCCATCGAGGCTATCTGGTCGGTTAAATTGTAGGCTGCTCGCCAAAACGTCAAGCGCTCCGGCCAAGCGTAGCCCTTCTTCAAAAGGCTGCTGCAGGGGCTGCCTACCTTTGGCATCCAGGTGGATGAGGCGCTCGAGCGTTGTCCAGACATGAGTATCGGCATGCAGGACATCCTCTTGGACCTGCTGACTGGCATTTTCACGTAATCGGCGCTGCGCAAGCAGATTGGCTATGCGACTGGGTGTGACAACGATAGTGAAAGCCCGTGTGGCTTCTTCCTCGAGGTGATGTGCCTCATCGATAACGATGACCTCACGTTCCGGCAACAGAAAGCCGTCCATCGAGATATCCAGAAGCAAAAGAGTATGGTTGACTACGATTATCTCTGAGTTCTCTGCCTGCTCGCGCATCTTACGCACGTAGCAATCGCTATAATAGGGGCACGAGCGCCAGGCGCACTGGTCGCTATCAGCGGCAATGCGCCCACGTATATCGCCCGGTAGCGCCACATCCAACAACTCGAAATCACCATTCCACGGCATAGTCTCGCCATGTGTGGATTTAGCGGGCCAACTCGACTTATTGGATTTATTGGACGTATCGAGGAGGCTTTCCATTTGAGCAAAAGCCGGATTCGGCGCCAGTCGTTGAAAAGGGATCTCTTCCTCGAGCCGGTCGAGGCAGAGATAATTCCCCATACCCTTGACCAGAGCCGCCTGGAAGGGCTTGACAAACTTTTGCACAAAAGGAATGTCTTTGTAAAAGAGTTGTTCCTGTAGAGCCTTGTTGGCAGTGCTGATAAGGCTCACTTTGCCGGAGCGTATGATAGGAAGCAAGTAAGCTAAGGACTTGCCCGTACCAGTGGAAGCTTCGATAACGGCATGCTCGCCGGTCTCCAGCGCATCCGCGACACTCTGTGCCATCTGAATCTGAGCCGGCCGCTCTTCGTAGCCAGGCAGAGTCTGTGAGAGTATACCGCCGGCTCGCAGATCGGCTTCGACAGTTGCGCGTAAGGTCGTCTCGTCCGGTTCTGACATCCTCACACCATCACCTCCACAGAAATGGGTACGATCGCATGCCATGCGTACTGCAAAAGAGTGGATTGAACGAAGGATATTGACCAATATGGGTCTGGTATCGCTCCGGCAACCGAGAGTGTATCATAGCACGCGGTACGGTGTGGGGCACGGCACGCCACGGCCAGCAGTACCTGTATCAACTCGCCGTACCCATGCGTTACGTTATATGTACTAGATAAGAGGCTTGCTCATCCTCATAGTATGCTGGAAAACGGTAAGAGGAATATCATGCGATACCAACGTGGTGCTTCCGTACCAACCACGGCCATACCAAACGCTGGGCGCCGCGGGCTACTCCTCGCGGTGGCGGCCTGTGCACTGCTAGTGGTGCTGGCGGGCTGCGCACAGGCCAGCGCACGGTCTAGGGGCGCCACCACCCCGCAGGCATCGGCTACTAGCCACCGTGCTGCACCCGCCGGTACCGCAACGCCCAGCGGGCCAACCGCAGTGGCCGGCCCAACCTATGTCCAGATAACTGATCTCAATACTTTCCAGGACCAATTATCCGCGGCTTTCGCTAAGAACGATTGGTCGGTAGTTGCCCAGTTTCTTAGCCCTGACTTCGCTTTCCAGGGGCTCGATTCCGGCGGCAATCGCATGGTCATGCCGGATTCGGCGGCCGATTTGTCTAGTCTGTATGAGTCCCAGGGACCGTGGACTCAAGCATCTGTGTATGAGGTCCAGATCCATTTCTGTGACGCAGGGAATACACCAGTCGACCAGCAAATGGGCTTCGACGGTAATGGCGGCTCCTTTATTCTGGTAGGCATCGAGCGCTGGCAGGGTGTTTGGCTGGTATCCTGGGGGTTCCAGGATCCCCTCGGCGGCGGCGACGCCTGCGCCTGACTCCGGCCGGAGGGAGACTAGCTCTTAAAGATCGAGATTGGTGCGCTATGGTGAAGGAGTGGCGCCGACTCACGCGTGCGCGCCGCCAAAACCTCCTCATCGAAGTGGCTTAGCCATTCGAGAGGCGCGTCTTTACTTTCACCACCATGTGGCGTAATACGCTGGCGCACCCGGCAGATCACCGGCGTATTGATGGCGCTTCCTGCGACAATAGCTTGCCCTTTGGAGAGCGCCGGCAAGTTATCCAGTAGATCCCGTCCGACACCTTCGACAGCGGTGGCGACGCTCTTCTGGTCGACCTCGTTGACGATACGCATGATACACTGAGTCAAACACTGGCTGAGTACGTCTGCGTCTAACTTGCCAGGACGCTGGCTAATGAGCCCAATGCCTATGCCAAACTTGCGCCCCTCGGCCAGGACCTGCTTCAAGATTCCGGTCGAAACCGCCTCACCATCGTGCGGAGCAAAGTGGTGCGCCTCCTCGATCAAGATAAAGACCGGATAAGGGAGATACTTCTCATCTCCCGGCTGTACCTTGTGCCGCTCTGTCTCCAGTCGGGCATTATAGACTCGGCGAAGCAGCGTGGCCACGATCACCTGCTGGTCACGCTCATCCACCTCATTAAGTTGGAGAACTGTACACTGGCCAGGTTGGAAAATCTCTCGTAGCTCCAGATGCTGGAAGGGGTCGAAAACAAAGTTGTTTCGCTCCAGGCGCTCGTCGATCTTCCAACTTAGCGCGGCGACAGTGCTATTGCCGCTATCGTCACTGCTCTCCTCATTCTTATTTTGCCCCACAGCCACGACCGCATCTTTTAGCTCTTTGGCAGTCCAGGGTTGCCCTTTCTTGGCATTCCGTACCCGCTCATAAGCCTGACCAAGGTAGTGATGCTGCTTGTCAGTCATACCGGGAAGTAAATAGCGCAGATCCGCGAGGCTGAGCGTGCTCAGCCTCACCTTGACCTGATCGTGAAGGTAGACGCGCGCTCTGGCGTGATAGCGCTGCCGACGACGAGGGCTGCGCTTCCCTGTGTCTTGAGATTCTCCGATCTCTTCCCCTTCACCAAACTCCCGGTAATTAGCAACTTCTTGCAAAGTGTTGTACTCGCCATGCGGATCAATGATGAGCACTGCGGCTCGATTATAGGGGGACATCAATTCTTCGATTAGCACGCTGGCCAGGTAGCTCTTGCCGGCACCGGTGCTGGCGATGATTGCCAGGTGTGTGCTTACCACTTCCTTTACATCCAGCACTACCGGTACGTGGCCTTCGCCCCGAGTCAGCAGCGAACCGATAGTTGCGCTGCCGGTCGCACCCGGCTGCTTGCGAGACAGCACCCTGCCAAGAAGCGCATCATTGGCCAGGTAAATCGGTGTACCGGAGCTTGGCGGTATCCAGGGATTGACAAAGGTGCCAAGCTCGCTGTCGTAGTAACCCATGATAGCGACATGCAGTTCAAACAGCGAAGCAGCCTCCTGATCATAGCCTACCAGGGCGGCTACCTGGCCTGGAGCTACTTCCGGCTCGGAGAGAAATGTGTCGGGATAAAGCTGTACCGCTACCCGGCGCTGTATGCGACCAAGTACGTAGCGAGATGCCCGGTCGCTTTCTGGCGTATTGGCCACCGGCTCAGCTCCGGAGGCTTCGAGTTCGTAATAAACGTATTCGCCGTTTTTCAGCAATCTCTGTTCATCACGTGAGATGAAGGTATAGTCGTGTATAGTTTCTCCTGGGCCCTTGGTTATTCCTACTGGCCCGTTCGTCTTGCTGGTCATCTGCTACCCTGCCTATCCTGCCGTCTCTACCTTCATTTTCCAAGCGAAGTTGCGCTTAACAATGGAGAGCAGCGCTCTGTTCTCCGGGAACAGCCACTCCAGGCGTTCAATGGTGCGAAGCATTGCCACTGGCAGCAGCGAATGGTCGATCGTCAGCGCGTGGGCAAGATAGCCCATGTGAAGATATGGACGTGAGCCACCGGGAGTGCCGTGGTCGGCAAAATAGTGAAAAGCGCTCAACCCGGAGTCGTCCAGGCCGGAAACTTCCGCGCCAAGGTCAAGCGCCAGCGCTGGAACGCCATGTGACACTTGTGTGACGGTTGAAGCTGCGCCCACGGCCATGGTGCCGAGCAGGAGAATTGAAACCAATACCGCGCGTTCGGAGAGGTAATCCGGCGAGAAGAGCTGGACCTGGTCATCATTTGAGAGCCGAGGCCCAAGGGTCCCAAAGGACGGATTGACTAGAATGGTGTCGTATATCATGCCTATGGCCCAGGAGATCGCAACATCTGCCCCGCGTCCGGAGACTATCTCCGGCGAATGGCGTAGTTGAACCCGCACAAAGTTGCCAAATGCATAGTCCGCAGGTTGTGGCGGTCTCGCTACCTCGCCCTGGGTAAACACCTGGCACGTATAGCGCACGTGTGACTCCGAGTGTACGATTTTGCCGATGCTGCTCTCTGCCATGGCTCACCACCCCCTGTTCCCAAGCCAAAATTATAACACCTACCGTATAGAACAAACGAGCGACATAGGACTCTTACTTTTGGGGGTGTAGTGTCGGGGTCGGTGAAGAAATTGGTGACAGTATCGGCGTGGCCATGACTCCAGGATGTAACAGACTCGCACCGATCGCGCCCAGCTTGAGCAGACCAATACAGGACAGCACCGTGAGTAAGAGGACCATGGAGAGCACAGCTATGCTCCGCCAACGGGATACGGGGCGGAAGCGTTTCGGCGGCTTGATCGTGCGGGTCTTGGGACGCGCTACCGGGTGTTGCCCGGTAATCGAAAAGTGCACCTGCTGCGGGACAAGTTCCTCTTGCCTGACCCATTTATCTTCGGGTACTTGGGGATAGATCCCCGAGGCTCCAGGGAGCAGCATGCTCTTGCCTGCTGCACTCTCTGGTGGCGCCAAAGGGAAATCATAAGGCAGAGGTAGTGGGTGATGCCGGCTGCTCTCTTGGCTTTGCGATACCTTGTCACTCATCGGGTACGATTTGCCGGTATCAGTCGATGGGAAGTCTTCGGCCATTAGACAATCTCCTTGAGCTGCCAACCGAGCAGTGGACAGCGTAGAAGAGTTTACCGCCATGTCGGGTATCCGGCTTATTCTAGTAGACGCCTGCCGGTTCGCTATATTATACCGGATAGTACCGGAGTCTCCTCTGGCAAGTGAGCAAGCGACGGTAGCTAGGCCGCTACAGGCTGGGGATGCTCTCGAGCACTGGTAAGAGCAGCGACTCCGCCTGGGACAGCGCCACATCCCTTACCGGCTCGCTGGTGACTATACGGAGCCGTCGCTGATGCTGTTCGTAGATGCCGAGATCACTGGGCCGCTGGCCGGTAGCTTCGGTCCAGCTCATTTTTGCAGCCATGCCGATGGGTGGCCGGCTGAAACTTACCTGCACGTCCATCTCCCACTTTTCCGGCTTAGGGATGTCCAGAAGAACCTCATGCGGTGCCACACTCACGTCCAATCCATCATCGAGCGCAGCCGCCAAAGCCAACTCCACCCGGCGACGTTTGGGCTGATCCCAGAAAAGTGCATCGAGCAGGCTAAACAACTTTCCGGCACGTGCGCTGACCTCTAGCAGAACTTTGTAAGGACGGCGCATGCGTAGCGCAAAGACCAGCTCGCGAGTCCCCTGTGGCATGTACTCCCTGCCCAAGAGCTCCAATAACGAGGCATCATCATGTCCACCCAGCTGATCGGGAAGTAGCTGCTTGGTTTCCATTGCCTCCTGTACCGCTCGGAGCAACATGGCCATCATTGCGCGGTTGGTGTGATGCCAGTAGACATTGTCAAACATCTCCTGCCGTGCGTGCAGCAACGAATTCAATGGGCTGATACCTTTATCTCTGACTCCTAGCTGTTGGCTATCGGCATTGGAAAGTATGCAGAGCGAGCCGAGCAGTCTAGAGACGTCGACGCCGCCATAAGGAACATTACAGGCGCGGGCGTCTCGCGGCAGGTAGTCGAGTTTGTCGACATCGAGTGGTCCACTGAGCAGGCGGATTAACAATGCATCGGTCCTGGATAGGCTGGCATGGTCACGCGGTGGGTCGACCAAGTCTGCGACTCGTCCCGACTCGAGTCCATGCCGCTGCAAGACGGCAGCAATATTGCCAGTTTCGATCAATTTCCGGCCGGCGCGCTCGTGTGGAACGATGGGATGCCCCAGCTCTTCAATTGCGTGTGAAAAGGGGTAGTGGCCGACATCGTGCAACAATGCTGCGGCCAGGACCGTGCGCATTTCCGTGACATCGATGCGTATGGCAGAGGTATGAGCTAACATCCATGCCTGCAGATTTAGCAGCGCACGCCGCATGAGGTAATAAACTCCCAGACTATGTTCGAAGCGTGTGTGGGTCGCTCCTGGCCATACTCGATAACAAAAGCCGAGTTGCTTCACCCCTTGTAGACGAACGAACTCGGGTGTAGCAATCAGATCAAGCTCGAGCGGGCTCAATGGAATGAGATCATAGAGGCTGTCGCGAATTGTGCTTTGGGGGAGAATATCGAAGAAACCCAAAGCCAGCTCGCGCTCTAGCAGGCTGCGGGTATCGTCCCTTCGTTCCGCACGCGCCGTTGTGCGGTCTTCACCATGGCGCCGGCCGCCTCCACGCCTGCCGGTACCGCTGGCTACCTGCTCGAATTGTGTCTCTGGTGCAATATCAGAAGTATGCGAAGTGTCAGATGTATTAGGTGAATTAGGCTTACTCATGGCCTGAGCATTGTACCGCTGGCCGGTCCAGTGTGTCTAGTCAAAAACGTCCGTCCTCGGCATAACTTATGCAAGTGAGTGGTCCAGAACACCAGGGAGGCTACACAATGACTGCAAGCAAGCTACCTCACAACGATGGCAGTCTATGTAGTCGAGCACAGCGTAGTGCAAGTCTGGTAGCTCTTTGCCTCTTGCTTGTAGTTGGTTTCGTGGCCTGTAACCAGTCGACCAGCGGAAGCCAGGCCTCGGCTACGGTCTATGTGCCGCCCAGCGCTCAAGATCTGCAACAAACGGTGATCAATGTCATTAATGTGGCGCAGCCTTCGGTCGTCCAGATCACTGGGCAGAGCAGCCAGGGCGGCTCTGTCGGCTCCGGTGAAATTCTGGATAGTAACGGGTACATTGTAACCAACGATCACGTGGTGAGTGGATTCTCCAATTTGAGCGTGCAGCTCTCCGACGGCAAGCAATATAGCGCATCTCTGGTCGGCGCATCCCCTCAGGATGACCTGGCGGTAGTGCGGATTCACGCCAGCGGCCTGCGTCCCATCAATATTGGAAATTCGAATCAGGTAGAGGTCGGCCAGTTTGCCATTGCACTGGGCAGTCCGCTTGGACTCGAGCAATCGGCTACCCTCGGCATAGTCAGCGCGCTGGATCGTAGCGCTGGTGAAGGCTCCGGCGGCCCGGCTTCCGTGCTCGTGGGCCTGATCCAGACGAGCGCGCCGATCAACCCCGGCAATAGCGGTGGTGCGCTGGTCGATCTGCAGGGTGCCCTCATCGGCGTGCCTACCCTGGCGGTGGCCAATCCGGAGAGCGGCGCCGCCGCCAACGGCATTGGTTTTGCCATACCGTCCAACCGGGTGACGTTTGTTGCCGACCAACTGATAAAGTACGGCAAGCTAATCAATAGTGGTCAGGGCTATCTTGGGATACAGGCGGTAGATGTCACGCCCAATATCGCCTCTGCCTACAGTTTGCCGGTGCAGAGCGGCATTCTGGTATCAGGCTTCTCCAACGATGCCGCCGGCCGGAGCCCAGCTCAGCAAGCGGGCATTCAGACCAGCGATATCATCGTCGACGTCAACGGTCAGCCGGTAGCTAATAGTAGCGCGTTGGCCTCGGATTTGCTTGCGCTGGCCCCTGGGACAAAGATCACGGTTACCGTTGTGCGCGGATCATCTCGACCAACGATTATGGTGACTCTTGGTGAGCGTCCGGTGAGTGCGAGTTAATCCGGGCCGCCCTCCGTTCACACGTTGGCGGTTTCGCCGGCGCGAGCGGTTAGATTAGCCTCGATAAATCGATCCATGTCACCGTTGAGATAGCCGGTGGTGTCACCCTGTTCGGCTCCAGTGCGATGATCCTTGACCAGACTATAGGGATGAATAGTGACAGTACGGATCTGGTTACCGAAGTCCGCCTCTACATGTACACCCTTTAGACGAGCCTGTTCCCGCTCACGCTCTTCAAGCTGCTGTTCATAGATGCGCGACTTCAAGACCCGCAGCGCAAGCTCGCGATTCTGAATCTGGGAGCGTTCATTCTGGCAGGTCACCACGATGCCGGTTGGCTTGTGGCGCATTCGCACCGCCGAGTCAGTTTTGTTGAGATGCTGACCGCCTTTGCCGGTGGATCGGAACGTATCCACCTCGATATCCTCTGGACGAATGGTAACCTCTATCGGCTCGTCGCCGATATCCGGCATAATCTCGACTTTGGCGAATGACGTCTGGCGACGGTGAGCGGCGTCAAAGGGAGAAAGACGGATAAGCCGGTGGGCGCCAGCTTCGCCGCGTAGGTATCCATAGGCGTAGGGGCCGGTCACGCTGAAGGTGGTGCTCTTGATGCCGGCCTCCTCACCGGGCATTTCATCGAGGAGCTCTACCGCATAGCCATGCGACTCCGCCCAGCGCATATAAGCGCGCTGAAGCATCTCTACCCAATCCTGTGCGTCGGTGCCGCCATTGCCGGCATGGATGGAGACGATAGCTGAGGAGGCATCGTGCTCGCCATTTAGTAGCAGCTTGAACCGCTGCTGTCCCAGTTCCTGGTCGATCTCCGCCAGCGCCGCGACTATTTCGGCTTCCAGAACAGCATCTGGTGAAGCTTCGAGCATATGGGCCAGTTCATGCAACTCCTGGAGCCGCGACTGAAGGGATTCCCAGGTAGTCACCTCATCGCGCAGCCGGCTGAGCCGCCGCATCTGCGCTTGCGCGTTTCCACGATCCGCGTAAAAATCCGGCGACGCGGATTCCTGCTCGATGGCATCTATCTCTTGTGTTTTGTCGGCGAGGTCAAAGATGCACCGCGATTTCGTTCACGCGTGCCCGTGTGGCCTCGATCCGGTTAGTTAGGTCACTCATGCCCGCATGATATGCCTTAAGTGGCCAAGACGTCAAGGGTACGTGCCCCTTACTCCAAGCTCGCCAGGTTGACAGACCCTAACGGTTTGCGGTATACTCGTTGTTGCATCGCGGGGTAGAGCAGTGGTTAGCTCGTCGGGCTCGATTCCGTGAAATGACGAGATCGGCTATGGCAGTGAGATTCACTTAGTCGAAGCCGGCAAGCGCCAACGAAGACCAAGATCTGCCGATTATGGTGGCGCGTGTGACTCGCTTTCACAATGGGCTGCGTGTGAGGAAACTCGCACGCGAACACCTCACAAATTCGGGGAAGCCGTTGGCAGGGTAATCCCGAGCGAAGCTCTTGAGGATGAATAATCCTGATAGAGAACGTGTAGAGACTTGATGTGAGGCACCCTAACGGACCATGCCGAGGGTGAAGGGAAAGTCCAGACTACAAACCGACTTTGTCGGGCAGTGAAAGCTGTAGTAGCAAGCATAACCCGGAGGTCGCCGGTTCGAATCCGGCCCCCGCTACCAATTACGCCCTCATACATATCCTAAGTGTGTGAGGGTATTTTTTGGCGGGGTAGCTCAGTGGTTAGAGCAGTGGCTTCATAAGCCATGTGTCGTGGGTTCAAATCCCTCCCCCGCTACCAAGTGGCAGCACTCCCTCTCTACATAGCGCCACAAATCCAGAGTTCATGGCATCTCAGAGACGACCTTGACGGGAACATTCTGGAGCAAGAGCAGGGTGGCTGCTGTGTGGCGCAAGTCGTGCAAGCGGATAGGAGGCAAGCCAGCTCTTTGCAAGAGAGGTCTGAATTCGCGCTCCAGCACATGCGTGCCCCGTAGTGGTTCACCATCCTTGCGGGTAAAGACGAGTTGGTGGTCTGCCCAGGCAGCGCCAGCTGCCTGCCGCTCTTCGAGTTCACGCGCTACAAACTCTTGGAGGGCAGCCATGGGAACACGGCGCGAACGCCCCAACTTGATACTCTTGACCTGGCGGCCCATCACTAACTCCCACATCAACGTGCGGCCCACACTCAGCGCAAGAGCGGCCTCTTCCACCGTCAGCAGCACTTTGATAGGAGCCTGGGTGGTGGTCGCGGGCGTAGAAAGCTCAGGCATAGTCACGTCTCTTTCCTGGCGAGGACGCCAATCAGCAGCCTTATGCCGTCAATTGCACAGATGAGGTAAACAACTCAGGGGGAGCAGCGACCTTATAGACTTTGGCGAAATGGGCATCCAGGATCTGGGCCACTCCATCTTTCTCGTCAGCCTCCGCTTCCAGGTCATCCAGGTGTTGTAAGAGCAAATCAGCGACGTTGTAGGCAGGCCTCAAGTGCAACGGCAGCACGCCACGAGCAGAGAAGATGCCGAGCAACATCGGCACCCGGTGCCGTACCTGCTCGACCCGCTCGAGCCTTTCATAGAGATCGTCGCTGAGCTGTGTGTCGGCCGAGAAATGGAGTGTATCAGGAGCTGCCAGGAGCACTCGAGCTGGGGAGGAATCCACATCGATGTGTTCTGTCATGTTGCTTTGCCTCACTTTCTCTACGCTGGCTTTCGTCGGGGCGTGCTACTATGTGGGAAACCAGGAGGGAGATCGAGCAGACATCTATGAAGCTTCAGATTGATCGGGAGGCCGATGCACTGTACTTCCGTCTAGATGACTCCGAGATTGTGGACTCTGAAGAAGTACAACCAGGCGTCATCCTCGACTGTAACGATCGTGGCCACGTGGTCGGCATCGAGATGCTCTACATCAGCGAGCGGGTCGATGCGCAGAAACTGCAGTCACTGCAATTCGAGACGGCGTAGGTGGATGAGAGCATCGGTGCCACTGACCACCCTGGAGGTAGCGGAGTAGCCTTGAGGAGACGTGCTGTGGAACTCAATTTGGCACGATGCGGTGCAATTGCCTCGGTAAGCAATCCAGAGTGACTTAAGGACGAGTATCATGCCACAGCGGACGGAACATCTCTACATCGTCACCGATGACTAGATCTTGGGGGCGAGCTATGACGAGGAGCATCTGGCATGTGCTGCCGCTGCGCGGCAGGAGGCACTCCATGTGGCGTATCTGTCATGCGATCAGCACGCCGATCCGCCCATGTCATGGTCGGCGAAGTAGCCGGCGGTGCGCCAGGGACCGGAGCCGGCGATGAAGGGCTGCATCAGCGCGCGCTCGGCCTGCACGGTGTGGTTGAGGTCGTGGGCAGCCCACTCATTGACCATGTCGCCGAGTGTGACGGGGCCAAGCTCCGCGTGGCGGGCGCTCTTGGTGAGGTCGGCGGGGGTAAGCTGGGCCAGGAGAGCGAGGGACTGCTCCCGCAGGGTGGCGAACTCACGCGCCATCCCGGCAGGACGACTCAGGTCCATTGGCGGCTGCGCATCTGGATCGAAGCCGGGGAAGTCCTGGCCGGCGAGGAAGGCGCGCACACGGGTCGGGAAGACAGAGCGCTCGACATCGAGCAGGTGGCGCAGGCACTCGGCGGCGGACCATTGGCCGTCGGCTGGCGGACGCATGAGCAGGTCTCTGGGCACCGACTCCGTCAGCGAGAGCCAGCGAGCGGGCGTAGTGGTGAGGATGGCGCGGGCACGTGGGAGCAGGACGTCGGATTGCATGGGTGTCTCCTCCTGATGGCGGCGTGACGGACCCTGGCTGCTACGTAGCCTGGAGCCGTAGATGAACCAAAAGAACGCATGGGTGTCCAGCAGCACTCTCACTTCAATTCAGCGCGTAGCAAAGACCTGAGGCTCAGGCAATGGTTTCCCGTCCTGCTGCGTCCACAGGATGAGGGATTCGATGAGGTCCCGTCCTTGTTTGACAGCTTCTTCATACGTAGCACCATGCGTGAAATTGCCAGGAAACTCGGGAATGGACACGATGTAGGCCTGATCCTCATCCGACCACTGGATCACCATGGAATAGTGAAGATGCTCTGTATCTGTAGCGCTCATGATTGTCTCCCCTTTGCCTCACGCACTTGCTCCAGAGCGCGACGCACTTCGCGCTCCTGGTAAGGCTTGGCATCATCACTTGCTTTGCCCGACATGACAACGTGTCCGGGATACAAGGGGTGGAGCCAGCGCCGATGGCTCCCCTTGCCAGATTGTCGGGTAAAGCCCTCTCTGCGCAGATCGCCTTCTAGCTCGCTTACTTTTCTCGGCACGTCACCTCCATTGCGCTGTCATAGTAACATAGTTGGCGCTACCCTGTGCTCGTCATTCCTGTGTCTCTTCTCTCACGGTAAATGAGAAGGGCCGTGTTACACCACTCGGCCCTCGGGTTTCTGCTCCTTGGTGAGGAGCTACGGTGCAGTCTCGTTTTCGCGAAAGCTGCAGGGGGTAGAAGCGGTGTCGGGACAGGAGAACCCGCACCAGTACTGCACCAACATTCGTGCATTCGCCGGCTACATGCTGGAGCTCGGGTAGAGCAGATAGGGGTCCCGTTGCTGGTTGAAGGCCGCGAGCGGTGCGGCCCAGCCCTGGGTGGCTGCGGCGAGCGATGCCCCTGCCAGGATCTGCTCCCGCAGCTCCGACGAGCCCGCAAGCGCATCGAAGTGCGACACGTCCCAGGCGAGCTGGTCGGGGTGCAGGCTCGCAGTCTCGATGAGGGCCGCCAGCGCGACATCTATGGGGTCGTAGAGGCTCCGATCGGTCGCACTGAAGCGCACGGCATACACCGCCTCACCGGCGTATTTTCCGTCGTCGGGCTGCGCCGGAGTGAAGGACACCTCCTCGAACTGCACGCCACTGAAACCGTAGGCCTGCAGGCGTTGCGCCAGCTCCGTGGCCCGCAGCCACGGTGCGCCGATCTGCTGGAAAGGCCGGCTGGTGCCGCGCCCAACCGAAAGATTGGTGCCCTCGAAGAGACAAGTACCCGGGTAGTGCAGAGCGCTTTCGAGGTCGGGCATGTTAGGCGAGGGAGGTATCCACGCCAGCGCGGTCTGGTCATAGTACAGTGAGCGCTGCCACCCGGCAAGCGCCACCACCGTGAGGTCGGCGTGTATGCCGTGCTCGATGTTGAGGAAGTCTGCCAGCTCGCCGGGCGTCATGCCATAGCGCATCGGTACGGGGTACAGGCCCACCAGTGATGCGAACTGTGGATCCAGCAGGTTGCCTTGCACAAGCATTCCGCCAAGCGGGTCGGGCCGGTCAAGCACGATGAAGCGGAGGTTATGCTCCGCCGCGCTTTGCATCGCCAGCGCCATCGTCCAGATGTAGGTGTAGTAGCGCGCGCCGACATCCTGTAGGTCGTAGACCAGGGCATCGAGGCCCGCCAGCATGGCGGCGGTGGGCTGGTCTGTGGCGCCGTAGAGCGAGTAGATGGGCAATCCGGTCTGCGCATCGCGTGCGTTGGCGATGCTTTGCCCCGGTGCCGCGACTCCACCCAGTCCATGTTCCGGGCTGAAGAGCGCGAGCAGCTGCAGGTCGGTGCGGGCGTAGAGCAGGTCTATGGTGCGGCGGCCGTCGGTGCTCCGCCCGGTCTGGTTGGTGATGAGGCCGATGCGCTGATGCCGAAGCAGCTCCGGGTGCTCGAGGAGCACATCCACGCCGCAGCGAACTGATCCCGGCACCCTTGACTGCGCGGTAGGTGACGAGCGAGCGGGCAGCACTGTTGCGTCCGGACGGCGCTGGGTAAGCGGCGCGGCGCGCGAGCTGCACCCTAGGAGGCTGCCCGCTCCGAGCACTGCCGCTCCTTGCAGCAATCGTCGCCGCGGCAGCGCGGTCCGACCTGTTGTGCCTGCCATACCGGCCTCCCCCGATCTGCATCTGCCGCTTGCAGTGTAGCACCAGGATCGCAGTCTGTGGCCCTCCTTTCCGCGTTCTATGTTTGTTTTGGCTCGTAGCTGACGGCAATAGCTTCACGAGGTGAACTCTGACCGCATTCTCGCCTCCCTCGGCACCTCGCTCAGCGTGTAGTCATAGCTGCCGGCCGTCCAGTGCCAGCGTACCCTGCTCGACGGCCGGAACCGTCGTCGACAGTCTCTCCATACGCTGGCCCTCGAACTCCAGGATGATTGCGGCTGGCGCTGGTAGGATCTATTCCTAGCATTTCCCTAACCGGTAGAGTGTCAGACCGCAGCAAATCAAGGCCGCTTAGCCATTCGAGGCCGGAAACATACCGGTGAAGGGTATGCTGCCGGGGACACGGCCCGCTGAGCCCGGCGGTGTGCTGAGCAGGTAACGATAAATGTTCTGCGGTGTGCCGTCAATGTTGCTTTGCGAGACATCGAAGCCGCTACCGTCGGCGAGCCACGCCGGTTGGCCAATCGCGTCGGGAGAATAGACCCTTACGCTGCCGCCGCTCAGGCTATCAGTGGCGATATTGGGCGTCGGGTTGGCGTTGGTCACGGCGACATGCGAGCCATCCGGCGAGATAGTTACGTAGGTCATGTCATTCGATGTGACGACCGGCGCGGTGTTCAGGATTTGGTGGGAGTTGCTGCCGTCAGAGTTCGCAGCGAAGAACTGCGAAGTCGTGATCAGGCCGGTGCTGCCGCCGAGTGTAGCCGTCGTATCCTGGTAGACCAGCTGAGAGCCATCGGCAGAGACGTCCCAACCCATACCGATGATTTGCCCCTCGGCACCGCCATAGGTCGAGATGTCACCTAGAGAAATCGGTGAGCCGATCTCAGTGTGAGTGGAGAGGTTGTAGCGATGGAGCAGTCCTGATCCTCGTTGGTAGTGATTGCCGCTGGTGTCGCCGGGTATTGGGCTGAATGCTGTGTACGCCAGGTAATAGAGTGTGCCGCAACGTACCTCGCCCTCTACTGGACTTGCCGCTAGCCCTGTTAGAGAAGTCAGGGTACCGGTGGTGATGTCGTAGCTGAGAGCTGAGGGAGAGGCACTGCCTCGGCTGCCACTGCCGGAGAAGATCAGCAGGGTGTTGTTGTCTGCCCAGGCCAGTATGCGCTGCGGCACCGCTTCACTGGCAACCATGATGCGGGCCGTAGATGGAAGCTGGATAACGGCATGAGTGCTGGTATCAACGATGTAAGGGTTATACTCGATGGAGAAAGGCACTACCTGAGCAATCTCGACGGCCAGGTGCTGCGCATCCGGCGATATGGCGATGAACGCGGGATAGGGTGCGTTGCCGACAGCGCCCTCATCGGGAATGCCGAGTGGGTAGTGAAAATCGCTAAGGACGGTCGTAGCTGCGCCACCTATGGTCCCGCTCACTTGCTGGCCGGTCACCCAGGCTTCCGCGTGAACAGTGGTTCTCGTGGCACATGAAGCGGCCGCAGACCCACCGGGGCTGCTCGTCGTGCTCAACTTGACACCGGGGACGGAAGAGGTGTTGCTGCTGCATGCGGAAAGAGACAGAACCAAGACCAAGGAAATGAGTGCGCAGGTAATCACCAGGAAAGGTACGCGAGGTCTCTGATTTAACATTGTCCAGACTCCCGTTACAAAAGAGGCTCACGGCTATTGCACAGCGCCAAGCGGGGAGAGCGCTTGCCCAAATATAGCGTTCATCCGGATAAGATGCAATGTGCTACCTCACAGCACCTCTAAATAGAGAGCCAGAACCGGCCGATCCGGCCTACGACCTTAAAAAATTGTGACTTCTCTTTTCTGGCGAGGAGGCCAATCAGCAGCCTTATGCCGTCAATTGCACAGATGAGGTAAACAACTCAGGGAGAGCAGCGACCTTATAGACTTTGGCGAAATGGGCATCCAGTACCTGTGCCAGTCCACCTTTCGACTCTGCCTCAGCTTCTAAGTCATCCAGGTGTTGTAAGAGCAGATCAGCGACGTTGTAGGCAGGCCTCAAGTGCAATGGCAGCACGCCCCTGGCAGAGAAGATGCCCAGCAACACCTGCACCCGATGCTGCACTTGTTCAACTCGTTCTAAGCGGGCGCCCATGCCTTGCTCAACCCAGGCAGGCACCGAGCCATACTTTTTCTGGTAGCGAGCCCGTCTAGCTTGCGCTCGTTCTGCTTCTCTCGCTGCCACCCTCTCTATCCAGTGGTACAGGGCTGATAGCGACGCAGCGGCGGGGAGGCATCTTCGACTTCTAAGGAGTCCACTACGCCCAGCAGCATGCGCCGGACCAGCAGGCACAGCGAGCAAAAGAGCGACTGCTTGCCATAATGCATGCGCAGGGGCATCTGGTAGATACCAAGAACCTGCCCTCCTATCCTGGCGTGTCTGACCTGCCCAGGCCCGGCACCCCTGAACGCGCACAGTTTGAGGAGGAGGTTGGGAACGCTCTGAGCGATGCGCTCGAACAGTCCGGCCTCAGCCTTCTCGATTTGATTGACGCTGCTAGGACAGGAAGAAGAGACGTGGCAGCACGAAGGAGGGACCATGTATGCCGGCTCCCTACTACCTCGACACCAGCGCGCTCTTACCACGCCTGCTGAAACGCGCGCCAGGACACGCATGGGTGGAGCATATTTGTGGAGCAGACAGTCAGAATGTTATTGCGCTGGCAGAGATCACTGAGGCGGAAATCGCCGCCTCGCTGAATCAATTGGTCCGGGGTGGCACTCTTCGCCAGAAGCTCTGTAATGATGCGCTCGCGTTGTTTTGGAGTCAGGTAAAAGGAAATGAGTACACCATTATTCCCGTCACCACACCCATTGTGCGGCGCGCAGCAGATTTGTGTGGCATGCGAGCGCTGAAAGGGTATGATGCCGTGCAACTTGCCTGCGCCCTCATTTTTCGGGAAGATGTTCGGCGTACCAATGCCGCGAATACCAATCCAGATGATCTTGCTTTAGCTGATCCTATCTTTCTGACTGAGGATGAGCGCCTGCACGACGAGCCCAGGCTGAAGGCTTTACAGTGGATTCACCCCTGGGTCATCTGAGCGGAAGCTGAGAGTCGCGCACGTCGCCGACTGGCGTTTCAGCGTGGCCTGCGTTGCCGAGCACTTTCACACTGAAGTCGTCGGTCTCGAGCGAATTGCCGTAGCCGCTGCGTGCGCAGTAGGGCAAGACATAGGCGCTAAGCCACTCTGGGCAGTGCACAGCGTTGACTTTGTCTGCCTCTTGCGCGGGCCGCTTGTCGCGGTCAAGCCTTTCATGGAGGTCATTACTGAGTCGTACGTCGGCTGAGAAATGGAGAGTATCGGGAGCGGCCAAGAGCACTCGAGCTAGGGAGGAATCTAGATTTGCGTGTTCCGTCAAGTTGCCTTGCCTATCTTTTCTCTGCTCTGGCTTTAGCCAGAGAGTGCTATCATATGGGGAAAACGCGGGCACACGTAGACCTGAGGGGAGAGAACCGAACACATGGCGGGATTCGATCAGACGATACTCGACGCGGCCGCACAGCAGCGCGAAGTCGAGCTCACCACCTGGGGACGCCTCTCGGGACGTCCATCGCGTGTGACCATCTGGATCTGGGGCGATGGTCGGCGCCTCTACATTCGCTCCGGCGGCGGCATGGGCCGCGACTGGCCTCAGAATCTGCGGGCAGCGGGGCGCGGGATTCTTCATTTGGTCGGCCGGGATATTCCCGTCCGCGCTCGC
The DNA here is from genome assembly GCA_052143275.1 of Ktedonobacterales bacterium. GTDB lineage: Bacteria > Chloroflexota > Ktedonobacteria > Ktedonobacterales > JADMIN01 > JAJPKE01. Next base: position 24,502 of record JBKQTH010000331.1, read on the forward strand.
CACGTTTCCGACCCCGCCGAGGCCCGCGCGGGAGCGGAGTGGATCAACCACAAGTACGGGGCGCCGGTGCAGGCTTCGGCGGAAGGCGAGCCGCTCACGCCAGCCGAGCAGGCAACATTTGAGCTGACACCGGAGAACATGGAGAGCGCAGCGAGCGCTGAGAGCACTTCCTGAGCGGCACTGCCGCGTAAATAGGCGAGGCGCCAGCGGCACAGATGCATCCCTACTGCTGGTCTGTACTCGGGGAGACTGGTGAGCTCCTGATATTGCCCTAAGCCCTCAATGGCTTGTCTAGATGTCTGCAAGGGCAGGACTGGAGCTGGCAAACCAGTGTGACACGACATCACCTTACCAGAGCCGATGGATGCCATACGCATCGAGAGCTGGATCAGCACTCACAAGAGGAATCTGCTCGACCAGTGCCTGCGCAATAAGCAGCCGATCAACCTGAGCTTCCCTTAGCTGATCTTGATCGCCATTTCCCAGAGGCTGGCCATGCTCATAACGACGTCATTTGAGCTGTCGGCGATGACTACTTTAGCAGCTGCACTCAGGTGGGAACTATCGTCGATGAACCAAAGGAACGCGTGGGTGTCCAGCGGCACCCTCACTTCATATACTCCTCAAGGTCTGGCAGTGGCGCATCGAAATCGTCGGTCATGGTAAATGTGCCCTTGCCGCTGCCGGCAACGCGATCGTGCGTGCTGCGGGTGATCGGGACCAGTTGGACCTGATGCTCAGCATCCTGGGTGATGATGACCGTTTCTCCTGCAAGCGCTGCTTTGACGAGGTCTCCCAGGCGGGCCTTGGCCTCCTCGGGAGTTACCTGATGCATATCTGCCTCCTCGTGCTCAGCGATGAACACCGACTGGAGCAATACTCGCATAGATCGCGCTCAGTACTCGGGGGGGCCAACATAGGGTCTGTATGGAATCTCATGACGCCTCTACGCTCGATTGTGCTGAGTGCCCAGTGTTGTTATCTCGCACAGGTCTGCGGGTGCGGGAACGAGCGACGCCAAAGGGACTGCCGTCTCGGCCCGCACCTCGCTCTCCGCGCTGCCTGGCGCTGACTGCTCCTGATCGAGCGCTGACACTGGCACCGCCGATGCCGGTGCAGGTCACTCGGCAGGAGGAGCTCCACGAGCGGCCTGCGCCATGCCCCGGACAATGCCAATGGCACCTTGGGCTTGCTGCGCACACTGCTTGGCTCTCAAGGCATCCAGCTCAATCTGCTTCTCGATCGCGCGCTTGCGCTCCTCCAAGGTCAGCACCTGCTTCCGGGGTGCGCGACTGAGACGGGTCAACTCCAGGTTGCCACTACTCGACTAGTGCGCTCACCTCACTATGAATACGCAGGAGGTCGGGGATAGTCTCCGGCGGCCGGCGGCCCATGCCGCACTCAGTGGCCACTCCAAAGTTCTCCACCGCCCGTCTTGCCGCCGCGATGCGACGCTGTGCCCCTTCTGCTCCGTCGTGAATATGGACTAGCCCCAGGTAGAGCTCTGTTTCCGGGTGGAGCTTCAGGTCGCGCAGCGATGCGAAATAGGCGTCATCACTCCGGTCGCGCGGTACCGGCATATGAATCCAGTTAATTGGTCGAGTCACTCCAGCTGATACTGCGTTGGCCACTGCGACCAGTTTCGATGTGTCCTCCGGCTCCTTAAAGTGCTTGTGTCCTGCGTCGCCATAGCAGAGATGGTAGCCCAACTCCACATCCGACGGGACACGGTTCCCAAGCCGAATGAGCCGGTCGGCGAGCTGCTCCATCGTATCAGCGCGTCCAGACAGGAAGCTCGGGAAAGCGCCCTCCAAGATGCCAAACTCCACTGCGACATCCCACTGTATCGCCAGTTCGTCGTGGGGGATCCCGCCGGTGATCCGGTCCAGCTCGTGGAGCATGGTACGCTCGTACGCTGGCTCCACTGTAGCCTGATCTTGCACAGGAAAGAACGCGGCAACCGTAGCCATTGGCGTGGGCAGGGAGACCTGGAAGCGTGTGTTCGGCGGGATAGCCCCCTCCAGCTTGAGTCGCGAGTAAACAGGATATGATGCCAAGGCGGCGTCCGCGTATCCCAAGTTTTCGAAACTGATCTCATCAGGAGAGACGCCTGCCCGGAGCCGTACCGAAGGTAGAGGCGCGTACGCATTCGGATCCGGAGGAATCATTTCCACCTGCGGGCTTTGCCCCAGGAATTCGATCTGCCAGCCGATCCAGTTGCTGCGTATCCCTGTCTCGCCATCGGGGATGCGGCGTAGCCGCCGGCCCAGGGTGACGCTACTCGTGCGAAAGACCTCCTCAGCGTCCTTCAGCGGAACACTTCCCACCAGATGCACCCCCCGAGGCCGCTCCACCGCGGCACCATGCTCGTCGTCGGCCATGTTCTTCTCCAATCCATCGATACTCCTGCCGGCGGGGGAGTGACGACGCCCAGTTGACGCGCTCATGAGCCTGCCTGCCACCGCCGTGCAAACATAACAGGATTGCTTACATTCTCGCATGCAGCTGCGGACTTGTCTATTCTGCGGGGCTGCCCAGGGGCAGGGTGAACCAGAAGGTGGATCCCTTGCCGGGGCTGCTCTCGACGCCGGCCTGTCCGTGGTGCCGGTCAACAATCATACGGGAAATGTGTAATCCCAGTCCCAGTCCGACCCCGGTTCCGCTCTGCACCTCAACCCCTCTGGCCCGGTGGAAGCGCTCCCAGATCTGCTCCTGCTCCTCCAAGGGAAGTCCTGGCCCTTGGTCGCGTACCCAGACCCGCGCTCGATCTTGGTCCACCTGCACCCCGACGTCAACCGAGCGATCGGCCGAGGAGTATTTGAGCGCATTGGTGAGGAAATTGGTCACGACCTGCTCGATCCGGCCAGCATCGGCATACACCGGCACCGACAGATTAGCAGGGCACTCCAGGTGGATCCTCCGATCCGGAGCTGCCTCCCGCTGTTCCCGAACCGCCTCGCGGACAGTGGCCAACAGATCAATCTGATCCGGCTGCAGTTCCAGTTTGCCTGCCTGGATACGCGAGACATCCACGAGGTCATTTACGAGCCGCTCCAACCGCCCCATCTGGTGCGCAGTGCGGCTGAGCTGCTCAAATGCCTCTTGAGGAGCGACGTCTTTGCTGGGAACCGCACCAGTCTTGCCCTGGGTGATCTTGCGTAGGCGCCGGTCGGTCAATTGGAGGCTGAGTTTGAGCGAGGTGAGGGGAGTCTTGAGTTCGTGGCTGGCGATGCCCAGGAAGGTATCCATCTGGGCCTTGATCTCGCCCAGCGCCAGTTCGTTGGCCCGTGCCTCAGCCCAGTGGCGCAGCAACTGGTCCCGTTCCAGAACCAGGGCACCAAGCTGGGCAAGAGTCCCAGTGAGTAGGACCTCTTCCTCTCTCGAATAGTCGTGGTCTTGCCCTTGATAAGCCACCATAAGGATCCCTACCAGCTCCTCACCCAGCAGCATCGGCACTAACCGGCCAGTCTGGGCCTGAAAGAGGGTGTACCAGGAGCGCTCCGGTAGACGGTGGGTATCCAGCAGCGCAGACTTGCCCGCGTACAACGACGTGGCTATAGCAAGGCCGTAGCGCTCCTCGAGGTTCTGCGCCGGGGACCAGCTGGCCCACCACGCCTGCTCCTGCTCGGGCGGCAAGCCTACCTCCATCACCGGGACCAGTCGCCCGGTCGGTGCATCCACCGCTGCGATGCTGACGTGCCGGCACCCCAGGACGCTACGGGTTAACTCCGCTAGCCGTCTGGCCACCAGGGGAAGGGCCGCATCGCTTACGAGCGCCGACGGCGGCTCCTCCTTCAGTTCGCCGGCGGGTATCGCGGGTCGGACCTGGACCATCGCTTCTGCCATAGCCATCAGCGCGCCGAGCGTCTCGCGAGTACGTTGCTCCAGGTGGTGCCGGGCGGTCATGTCGCGAAACACCTCGACACAGCCGGTTACCTGGCCCAGCTGGTCACGGATGGGTGCGCCACTCACATTGAAGACGACCTTGCGACCTTCTAGATTCTTGACTTGGACATCTATACCCGTCAGTGTTTCGCCTTGGAGAAGCCGAGTAACTGGCCGCGCCTCCACCGCCAGAGGTTGCCCTTGCTCATCGGCTAGGGCCAACATAGCAAATCGTTGCTCCATGGGGAGCGCCAGGAATTCGGGGTGCCGTTCGACTCCGTGCAGGGTGCGAAACGCATGGTTTGTCCGCACCAGCCGGCCGTGGCTATCGAGGAAGGCGATGCCGTCAGTCATGGCCTCGAAGATAGCTTCCAGTTCCCGCGCATGCTCGGTCTCCTCACGCTCCAGGTGCCGCAGGGCTGAAATATCCTGCGCGCTGGCTACTGCGCCGGTAATAGCCCCAGCCTCATCCCGCATAGGAGCTGCCGAGTTGAGAATGACTCGGCGCTGCCCATCCAGTGTCTCGATCTCGAGTTCCTCGTTCAGCACCACTTTGCCGCTGGCCAGAGCGCGGACTAGCGTCCAGTCTTTTGGAGCCAGCGGCTGGCCAGTCGTGGCCCACCACGACTTGAACTGGTTATACTGTGAGTACTGGGTGATGTTGGTGCCTAGTGGGACCTCGCCACCCCACAGAGCTTTGGTTGCCTGGTTCATTGCCAACAGTTCACCCTGGGGGCTGGCGATCATCACCGCTGAGGGCAGCACATCCAACATAGTGCGAAGTCGCTCCGCGTCCGTGCGGCTGCGAGCTGCCGCCTGGGCCAGTAAGCGAGCGGCATCCTGGGCCTGCCGGCGGGACCGCTCTCTCTGGCCGGCAAGAAGACTAATACTGGTTCCCACCAGCAGATACATCAATAGACCGATGCCATTGGCTGGGTCGGCGAGCATCCCGGCGTAGTAGGGAGGGAGCACCATAAAATAAAGCAGTAATGTTCCCATCAGTGTCGCCAGCAGGCCAGGACCCGCTCCCCAGCCGAAGGCAATCAGGACCACACCCACCAGAGCGAGGACCCCATAATAGGCAGTCGACGGAAATAGGGACAGGAGTAAGAAAATTAGACCCGCCGCCGCCAGTTCGATGAGCCCGGCTACCAGATACCCAACCAAGGGATTCCGCAACTGCTCCGGAAGCCACTCGGAGGCGAAGGAGTTCCCCTGGATCCAGCGAATCAAGTTGAGCCCAGATTTATTGGCGCGGTACTCTGGTGGCGATATTTGGCTCTCCGCCTCTTTCGGCGAAGTGGTCTCGAGACGGGGTGGCTCATGGTTAGAGAATGGGGAGGAACTTGCGTTCATATGGGAACTCCGCGGGAAGTAGAGCAATTAAGGGTACTATCACACTTGCTCTGTTACGATGTGATTAAGGGTATAATAGCACCTTCTCTTGATCACATGGGCAGTGCCACTACCAGACGTTCCCTCGCTGTAGCTTCGAAATACTGCATAGTTGGTAGCACGTGGGAGTAGCGGCCGAGGGTGATTTCCACACTATGATTCTCCCGGCGTCTTCCGAAAGGTGTACTCACACCGAGCGATTGGCAATTCGACGGTTATGGGGCGAAAATGGGATGAGTAGTCGACGTAAGGCTATTGGTCCTTGCGTTTGCGGTCAGAGTGAGGTATATCGTAGCAAGGTCGAGCTAGCCGACAAATCGCGCCTGATAGCAGACTTTACTGATCGTAGCATGCGTTGCTACTTCGCAGACATCGGCATCACGCCGCCACCTGGTGAACACGCTCTGGCACACCGTATGCACTGACATTTCCTCGACTCCTTTCAGTGTTGGCGCCAGATCGTCCAACGTCGGCTGCACTTCTGCCTCGTATTCTCGTAGGCTTTGGGATGATTAAGTAGGATAGTCGGGCTGGCACGCACTGGAAGAGAATAGATTGCACCAGGGACACGGGTAGGATTATGTCACCGGATCAGGGAGACTTTGGCCATATTGATTACAGTGAAGCCATGGAGCATGTCGAATCCCAGGAGTCGGTAGACTCTAGGACGCATGCGGACAACATGGTGCGCGAGCAGCGCCAGGCGCGACACGTGGCTGATGTGGCGGAAGCGCGCTTGCGGGCGGCAGTCGAGATGGTTCCTGAAGCGATCGTCATGATCGATCCTATCGGCCACATCATGCTGGTGAATCACCAGACCGAAGCGCTCTTTGGCTACACGCGCGACCAGTTGCTGGGCCGGCCGGTCGAGCTGCTCATGCCGGAGCGCTACCATGCGATCCATCTCGTGCATCGGGCTGAGTACGCCTCAGATCCACACGTGCGCCCGATGGGTCTGCACCAGGAGCTGGTCGGCCGGCGCGCGGATGGGACGGAGTTTCCGGTCGAGATCAATCTGGGGCCGATCAGCATGGACGGCATATCCCACACCCTTGCGACCTGCCGCGATACCACCGAGCGCAGGCAGTTGGAGCAGTCGCTACGCGAACACATGGAGCGACTGGCGCGTACCTTTGAGGCTATGGACGAGGGCGTCTATATCTATGACCGCGCCGGACAGCTTCTCCAGATGAACGAGGCCGCCCGTGCGCTCGTTGGCTACGACGAGCAGCAACCCGACCGCGCGCCCCAGCTCACACGCGATCGACTGCGCCAGTACCAGATCCGCGATGTAGAGGGCCATCCGTTGCCTCCCGAGGCCTGGCCGGTGGGGCGCATACTTCAGGACGAGACCATCACCACTGCGGCCCCGGTGGAACTGCGCATCAGCACGCTGACGGGACGCGAGCAGATTGCCAGCGTGACCGGAGCTCCCCTGCGTGACGCCAGCGGCGAGGTGGTAGGTGCCGTTCTGGTAACGCGTGATGTGACCGAGCAGCGGCGCCTGGAACAGGAACTGATGGAACGGGCCAACGAAATTGAGAGCATCTTCGAAGCCGACGCCGATGGGGTCACGTTCTTCGATCCCGAAGGGCGGACAGTCCGCATGAATTCGGCACAGCTCCGCCTCCTAGGCTATGATGTCGCGGACACGGTGGACACGTTGTTGCCGGAGCTACGCTCAGGCTGGTTTGTCATCTCGGATGCGAACGGGGAAACGCTGCCGCGAGAGGCGTGGCCGATCTATCGGGTCCTGCGTGGGGAGACCTTCACTGGGCCGCAGGCGGTGGAGATGCGTCTTCGGACTTTGAACGGTCGTGAGATCCAGGTGAGCGTGAGTGGGGCTCCGGTGGTCAATGGGGAGGGCCGCATTATCGGTGGGGTGACCTCCACCCGTGACGTCACCGCAGAGCGCCAGCTGGAACAGCAGCGCACCGACATCCTGCGAGTGGTGGCGCACGATCTGGCCAGCCCGGTGGCGGCCATCAAGATGTTTCTGCAGTTACAGCAGCGTAGTCTGGATCGTGGGCAGCCACGCCCGCCTAATTCGGAGCTTCTCGCGACCTTGACGCAGTCGGTAGGGCGTATGCAGCGCTTGCTGGACGACCTGCGGGTAGTGGTCGGTCAGGAGGGCCATCAGTTGTCCCTCGACCGTCGTCCGACTGACCTAGTGGCGCTGTGCCAGCAGGAGGCCCAGTCGATCGCGATGGCCACGGAGCGTGACGTACGGCTGGAGCTACCAGATGGACCGGCCATGGCAGACGTCGACCGGGATCGGATCGGTCAGGTCCTGGCCAATCTACTCTCGAATGCCAACAAATACTCGCCGCTCGATCGACCTATCACGTTGACCCTGCGTGTCGAGCCCGCCAAGCTCACCGAGCTGAGCAAGCGCGCAAAGCGTGAAAGAAGTGCCAAGCATGCCAGACACGCGCGAGTACTGGTACAGGATAAGGGGCCGGGCATCCCGCCGCAGGAGCTCCCGCAGCTCTGGGAGCGCTTTCATCGTGTCGCGGGTGTCCAGGCCCGACCCGG
>JBKQTH010000332.1:0-32579 GCA_052143275.1 Ktedonobacterales bacterium
GTCTGCTTGAGGTCGATGAAGGACGGGCGCTCTTCGTGGTGCAGCCAGCGGAGTACCACTATAACCCTATTGGAGTGGTGCACGGCGGGCTGGCGGCCACGTTGCTCGATTCTGCTATGTCGTGCGCCATCCAGACCACGCTGCCGGCAGGGGTAGGGTATACCACTCTGGAGATCAAGGTCAACTTTGTACGCCCGATTACTCTGGATAGCGGAGAACTGCGCTGCGAGGGTAAAGTGGTACACGGTGGTTCCCGGACGGCCACCGCCGAAGGCCAGTTACTGGACCAGGCCGGTAAGCTCTACGCCCATGGTACGACTACTTGTATTATCCTCCGGCCGTGAGCCCATCAGGCAGGATCGGGTTGGAATTCATCTAGTTTTCCCGCGCTGGCGCCGGCGATGAGCATGCGCTCTTCGGCTCGCGCGCCGTCTCCAGGATTTACCTCTACCGCACGCGAAGCATCCGCAAGATAGACAACCGCTAACCCGGCGCGACGAGCATCCAGGATAGTGTGAAGCACACAGTAGTCGGTAGCCAGCCCTCCCACGTAGACTCGGGTGATACCTGCCTCACGTAAAGCTCTGTCCAGCGTCTCTCCATTGGCCAGCTGCCCCTCGAACGCCGAATACCCGTCGTCTTCCCGATCGTTTCCTTTAGTCACGACCGCCGTAGAAGCAGGCAAGCGCAGATCTCTATGAAACTCGGCGCCATGGGTGCCCTGGACGCAATGCGCCGGCCAGATACCGCCGTTCGCGATAAAGTGACGAGTGTCGAGCGGATGCCAGTCGCGCGACGCAAATATGCGGATACCACGGGCAGCGGCAATGGCCAGATACTGATTCAGGACCGGTATCACCTGGTCCCCCTGCGGCACCGGCAGGCTACCGCCCGGGCAGAAATCATACTGCACATCGACGACGATCAAGGAATCAGACATAGTAACCCACCTTCCTCGGCCAATCTGAGCTAACCCCGGCTATCGGCGAGCTTACACCTCTGCCGTAGCGTTCCGCGGCGGCGATTTCCGCTCGGGTTTGGTGCATAAGTATGGCACAAACTGCTGGTGGCCAAGCCGAGATCAGTTGATGGTTGTCAAGTAGGTGGGCCTGCGGCGTGGTGTGGTCGCCGGCTGGCTCAGCTTGAGGACTGGCCAGAGGGACGGATCGCCGGCGTAGATCTCGAGGCACGTACGGCAGACCAAGAAGCCGGTGGTATGGTCAAGGGGTAGTACACATATGCAGCTGAGGTGATCGGCGCAGCAGGGACGTTCGCATTCAAAGCAGTATCTGGTCGCCCAGCGACCGCAGTTGGGCGCACTACATACCAGTCCTAGTTTTGGCTTGAAACGCTTCAAACCCTTGGAACTCATGACGTATCTCCGCCTGGTTAGACTGAAAAGAAAAACGACTAAGATGGTCCCACTAGCGGCTTAGACCGTTGTCCATGTACCACTACGCACTCATGTTACGTTGCGATAGCTGCTAGTACTATTTTGTAGCGTCCGACAGGAAATACGCCGGGCCCGTCAAGGCGCACCGGCGTCACACTTGCACTATCGGATTGCCGTCTTAGGTGCCGGGGATCGAGGCTGGGCCAGGTGGTGGGTGAAGCGGCAGCAACACTGGCGGTCGAGGCGGCTGGTTGAAGTCGAAGTCATTGACCAAGTTACCCAGTATGGAGGCGTTCTCTCTCACATCCGGGCGCGGATCAGGCCGGCCGTCGGTTTTGGGATCGAGGCGTTGGCCACCGAGGAAATCGTCTTCGATGAACTTGAGGTACGCGTCGAAGCTCAGCGTCTGGTGATCGATGTATCCGCGCTTAGCGTACGGGCTAATCACCAGTCCGGGCACGCGAAGCCCATAGCCGTTCTGGTCTACCTTCGGCGGTACCACATTATCATAGAACCCGCCCCAGTCATCCCAGGTAAGAAAGATTGCCGAGCTGCTCCAGTCAGGGCCCTCCATCACCGAATTGATCAAGGAGGTTACGTATGACTGGCCGACACTTATCAGGGCGGGCGGATGCTCGCTGACTTTACTATTCGGCACGACCCAGGAGACCGCGGGCAGAGTCCCGCGTTTAGCGGCGGTAAAGAAGTTTGACACGTCCTGTATATTGCCTAGCTGCCCATCTTGTTTGACGGTGTCGAAGTTGGGCAGCGGATTCCAGATGCCCGGCACGTTTACGCTCTGCTTCTTGGGGGCGCAGAGTTCTTGGTCGTCGTCGCAATCCGGCTCGCTACCGGCTGAGAGGTAGTAGCCCCAGCTGACATTGTACTTGTGCAGGAGATAGGTTATGTCGGTCCACGCGTAGTCCGACTTGCCCGGCTGTGCCTGCGCCACACTGACTGGTCCGACAATATTGTTCACGCAGCTGGACGCCACACCGGGTACCGAGCAGTAGGCCGACCAGGCAGAGACAGTGAACAGGTGCGCCGGCAGGCTCCAGGAGGCCGCTGGCTCGAACATATGGTCCTGCAAGACAAAATCTTCCGCGTAGGTCCAGTAGTTGGGTATCTCCCGGGCATCGTGCCAGCCCATGACGTCGGTCGCGGTTGAGCCGGTGCAGAGCGGACTGTTACTGGCGAGGCAGCCCTTTCGCCCTGACTCCGCCTGAGCGACAAAGCCGTCCATCTTACCACCGTCGACGTCAGCGGCCGCGTTGGCCGCGCCGTGTGGGCCGCCGCCATTGAGGTCGCTCGGGTCGTGGTACGGCTTGACGCACTCTCCAGTGGCGGGATCGTTGACGCAGACGGTCGGTACTCCATCTATCATGGGAATGCCGTCAGCTCCTGGAAACGTGCCAAAATAGTTGTCGAAGGATCGATTCTCCTGCATGATTATGATGATGTGTTTGATCTTATAGGCGGCCTGTCCGGGCGGCACCGACGTGCTCGAACCACCGCAGGCGGCAATCAACGGCAGCCCAGCCACTAGAAGTAGCAACCCCGTGACATAGCTGGTGCGTACTAAGCTGCTACGCCACCAGTGCCGTGCCGCTAACGCCGGCGAGAATTGCTGTCTCATGAGACACCTCTCTATGGGGTAGTACCCCGCGGTTGCGCTTGGTCGGCGGCAGTGAGCTTCCGACCGATACCGTACCTGCACCATGGTGTGCCATACCAAGATCAGAGCAGGTTTAATATATCATTAGGATAACCTGAGATCTCAAAGCTGGCGCGGTTGGACAGGCATTTGCCTTCCGGCTCCTGACCACATAGCGTGGCGCCAGGTCTGTGTGGTGATTGGCTGCTGGAGTATACTGGCAGAACAGGAGTACCGGTAGCTGAAACCTATCGAGACTAAGGCGTACCTCGAGTCAGGCTGGATTAGGTGGCGACACAGTCTCAGTGGACGAGTTGGGGGAGGGGAAGCAGTTGAGTATTGTGCCACCGCACCTCCGGTACGATGAGGACAAGAGCCGGACCAGCTCAAGCGGAACTCCAAGGGACCTGGCAGAAGGCGCCCTTCACATTACGGTTTATGATCTGCTTGCCCATGCCTACAACCGGGTAGCGATACAATACTACCATCAGCAAGGAACCGCGGTATCTCTAGATCAGAGCCACTACTCCCCACTGCATTTCACCCCGGCGCTTCCCTCCAGCATGCGCGAGTCAGTGATCGAAGCTCTCTTCGCCGACAGCGCACGCGCACTCGCCACCTTTTTTGGCTTTGAGGAGATGAATTTTGTGGTCCTGGACCATGAGCAGTGCGCCTACCGGCTGGTAGTTCGCGAAGGCGCCTATTTCCCCAAGTTTCAACCGGGTATCTATACCCAACCGTATGGCACCGGCCTACTGGGACAGTGCCATGTGAGCAAGCGTTCGGTGCTATCCAATGACGTGTCACTGGTGGATGGCTACGTACGTACCGACCCAGCGGTGCGAGCTGAACTCTGTGTGCCGGTTCAGATCGGTGAAGAGGTGCTTGCCATCATTGATAGTGGCGCCAGCCGGATTAATGCTTTCCGGATGTCGCACCTGCGCTTCATCGAAGGATTTGCCCGGTATCTGGCTCCGGCCGTTGCCGACCCTCAGGCCTTTCTCCAGTCACAACGACCTGCCATGGTCAGGGCGGAGCGAGAGCTGGCTCCTCTGGCACAATCCCTGAACTTCCTCTCCGCCTGGCATGAGGAGTGGCGCTCGCGCTTTGCCAAACTATACGCTGAGACTGCTCAACGCAATGCCGAGCTACTCGCTCTCATTGCTCTCAGCGATTCGCTCGCCACCAGTCTCCGGCTGGAAACTATCCTTCAGATCACCGTTGCCAAAGTTGCTCAATTGCTGGCCTGTCAGCTGAGCTGGATCTCTCTTCCTGATGATGATGGGAGTCTAAAAGTGCGGGCGCTCTTTGGCGACCGGGCGGATGGAGGCGTGGATACCGCCATCACCGCCGACGGCAGCCCACAGTTTGCAGTATTTATGCAAGGTGAACCGGCGATTATAAACGACGTCCGCTTAGTCGCGAAGACCAGCTTTGATCGATCCTTCTGCCACCTCAATGCCATTAGCCGCTATCTCACGGTTCCCTTGCGAGTGCGTGAGCGTACTATCGGAGTCATGAGTATCGGCCGCAGTCGTGGTTCGAACGAGTTAACCGAATACGATGTTCGCCTGCTATCTACCTTCGCCAACCACATCGCACTGGCCATAGAGAACGCCGATCTGTTTGAGCGGAGCCGTATGATGGGCGCGGTTGAAGAGCGCAGCCGAGTGGCACGCGACCTTCATGATACTCTTACTCAGTCGATACTGGGTATCCTGCGGACGCTTGAGGCCATAAGTCCTGAACTCTCAGCCGCTCCTCCAGCGGTACGTGAGGCCATAGAAGAGTCTCGCCTCTTTGCCAAGGAAAGCCTGGATGAGGCACGTCGTTCGATCTGGAACCTCACGCCGGCCGCACTGGAAAATCGCAGCATGCCGGAGGCGATTAAGGAATACGTTGAGCTGTGGCGCCATCGGACCGGTATAGAGGCGACCTACCGCCTCAGCGGAACTCCTACCCAGATAGCGCCGACCAGGGCAATGGATTTACTCCATGTGGTCCGCGAGGCTCTCAGTAATATCGCCCAGCATGCCTCGGCAAGCCATGCCGAAGTCAGCCTGGTCTTTTCCAACTCCGGTCTTGCCCTCTCAATCAAGGACAATGGTATCGGCATGCGGCCAGAGATGCTCACCGCCAGCCAGACCGAGAACCCGGCATCAAGCCAGGAGACCGGCGCTGGCGGCGAGAGGTCTACTCCTCTGGGAAGAGGACTGGGACTGCGCGGAATGCGAGAACGCGCCCGGCTTCTCAACGGCCGGCTGCAGATTGACAGCACGCCAGACTGGGGTACCCGGATAGTGCTGACCATTCCCGACCTAAACCGGCCGGCGGCAACCACGCTAGCCGAGGGCAAAGATACCCTTCACTTTAACCCCAGAGAAGACTCAGGCCGCCTGCCACTTGAGCAGCCGCCAGGTCCGAGCGTTGCCCCGGTTAGTACTGTAGCCCCGGGTACTTTCGAGGCGGAAACCTTCATTAGCATTGTGGTGGCCGATGACCACCCGGCGCTACGCAGCGGGTTGCGACTGGCCCTCACCAAGGTCGCCGGGCTGCGGGTCATCGGTATCGCGTCCTCAGGAGCTGAGGCTCTCATGCTGGCGCGAGAGCTACGCCCAGACATCTTACTGCTCGACGTCCAGCTACCTGACCAGGACGGTATTTCCATCTTGCGGAAATTGCGCCTTGAACAGATCCCGGTTCGGGTGGTCATGTTGACTGCGCACTTCGCCGACGCCTATGTCACCGAAGCTCTGCAAAACGGCGCGTCCGGCTTCCTGAATAAAGATATCGAGATCCCCGACCTGGTGCAAGCGGTCAGAATGGCGCATCATGGGCGCCTGGCACTCTCACCCACCATCGCGGCCCGGCTGCAGGATCGCGCTGGACTGCTGGTCAATCCACAGGCGAGCCACTTTACCACACGCGAGCGGGAGGTTCTTGATCTGTTGGCCGGTGGCCTGCGCTACCAGGCCATAGGAAAGCAACTGTGCATCTCCCAGGCAACGGTGAAGTTTCACGCCATCAACCTGTATCAGAAGCTGCAGAGCCACTCCCGCGTAGAGGCGCTCAACCGAGCGCGTGAGTGGGGATTGCTTCGTTAGTGCCCACCCAGAAGCCCACCAGATAACATAACTGGTTTCCCTCAAACGCAAAAACCTCACCATTCGGGTAGGTGTAGTTCGCGGGTCCTAGCTCTATACTCCAACACAACATCAAAGCTGAGCGCAGATTGCCGCAGGGGGGATACTGTGGATTGGTCTTATTGGGCAGCCAAACCTTCTCTGGCTCTGCCACAGACGCTCTTAGGCACAGTCCGCAAGTTGCTTGAAGAGCGGCTCGCAGACTTCCTCTCTGATCTCGAGGCATTGGTGAATATTGATTCGGGCACCTATGACCAGGTCGACGTCACGGCGGCCAGCCACTGGCTCGGTAGCCGTCTGGCGCCGTGGAACGGCACCATATGCCGGCACAGCGGTACCGGCTTCGCCGACAGCTTTTCGGTGACGCTCTTGGGAGCCGGCACTGCCAATGTGATGTTACTTGGCCACATGGATACCGTCTTTCCCCATGGAACCGCTGCCATACGCCCCTTTCACATCGAGGATAACCGGGCGCTCGGCCCGGGAACTTGCGACATGAAGGCTGGGCTGCTGGCGGGAATCTATGCCGTAGAAGCCCTACGGAGTGCGGACTGGGGTAGCTACCATGAGCTGCGCTGCGTCTTCACTTCAGACGAGGAAGTTGGCGCGCCCAGCAGCCGTGATTTCATCGAGACTATGGCCACCGGCATGGATGCGGTGCTGGTGCTCGAAGCTGGCCGCGAGAATGGCGACATAGTGGGGCAGCGGCGTGGAGGGGGGTTTTACCAATTGGAAGTGCACGGCCGCTCGGCTCACGCCGGGGTCGAGCCTGAGAAGGGGCGGAGCGCCGCGGTCTCACTCTGCCGCCAGGTGGTGAGTCTCCACGAGCTCACCGATCTTGCCGCCGGACGTACGGTGAACGTCGGCACCCTGCAGTCCGGTACTCGCCCAAATGTGGTGCCTGACCTGGCAATTGCCCAGGTGGACCTTCGCGCCAATACCCAGGCCGATATGGATCGGCTATTGCAGGAGGTAGAGACTACCCTGGCCAGCCAGGCGCTTCCGGGCACCTCCTATACCTGGACTCAGGTGCAATTTCGCCCTCCATGGGAGCAGAACGAACGTACTCAGTGGCTAGTGAGGCTGGCTCAAAGAGTTGCCTCCGAGCTGGGATTTCGTGTTGTCGCCGCTGCCACCGGCGGCACCTCCGACGGAAATTTTACTGCGGCCATGGGCATTCCCACTCTCGATGGGCTGGGGCCGGTCGGTGGCCTCGATCATAGCCCGCAAGAGTACGTCGACATCGCGTCGATCATTCCTCGCACGGCACTGCTTGCTGGTCTAATCGCTACTATCTGCTCCGACTGATGGTTTTGTATCGTGCCATCTCATTACCTGCACGCTTCCTCAAGCGACCAACTGAGGAGGCGCGAGTCGCCGTACCACCAAGAGAGACAGAGAGGGGGGATACGCGTCAGGCATGACCCGGATCGAGCGAGCAACAACAGTTTTGTTTATGCCTATGCCGCTGCCATTTGTTTGAGAGAAGCAGGCATAGACGGGGAGGGCAATGACACTCATGTCCGTAGAGGTAGAAACCAAAGAACAGATCGTCCAGCAAGATATCAAACGCTTGCACGGACTTGGCTACGCACAGGAACTCTTCCGTGAAATGGGTGGATTCTCTAACTTCGCCATTTCATTCACCATCATCTCGATTTTGACCGGTGCCATTTCCACGTATGGCTTTGCCATAGGGGCCGCCGGCCCACTGGCCGCTATTATTGGGTGGCCGCTGGTCTCCATCTTCGTCATTTTTGTTGGTTTGGCAATGGCTGAGCTAGCCTCAGCCTTTCCCACCGCCGGCGGCCTCTACTACTGGGCTTCCAAGCTGCGTGGTCCAGGCTGGGGCTGGTATACCGGCTGGTTCAATCTTATTGGTCAGGTTGCGGTCACTGCCAGCATCGACTTCGGCCTGGCGCTGCTGGTCGACATCTGGCTGAGTCCCAAGCTGAGCTTCCTTCAGGCCGCTATCAGTAATCCCAACGTTGTCTATATTGCACGCTGGAATCTGCTGACCTACGCGGTTATTCTCGCACTGCACTGCATCCTGAATGTGTATGGTATCCGCCTGGTAGCCATACTGAACGACATCAGCGTCTGGTGGCACATAGGCGGCGTCTTGCTGGTCGTGGGCGCGCTCTTTTTCTTTGCGCCGCATCACTCCAATGCCTTTGGATTCCTGTTTACCGGCAGCGCCAACATCGGCGCCGACCCCTTCAAGTTTCCCGTCTGGTACGGCTTCCTGCTAGGTCTTCTGCTGGCACAATATACCCTTACCGGCTACGATGCCTCGGCCCACGTGACCGAAGAAACCGTTGGCGCAGCACGACGCGCTCCCTGGGGCATCATCATGTCTATCGTGATATCCGCCATCGCCGGCCTGGTGCTGCTGGTTGGTCTGACCATCGCCATACCCGATATTGATCCGGCTACCAAGGCTTCGGGTCTGGCCACGGTCGGTACCCTGGGCATCGGCGCCGTGCCGTACATTCTGACCACACGTCTGGGTAGCGACACCGCCTTCGTGATCTTCGGCTTGATCCTGGTCGCGCAATTCTTCTGCGGTATGTCCTCCGTCACCGCCAACTCGCGTATGATCTATGCCTTCTCTCGGGACGGCGCGGTACCCGGCTCCAGCCTATGGCACAGTCTCAACCGCCGCCGCATACCCGCAAACGCGGTGTGGTTGGCCGGCGGAGCTGCTTTCGTGCTGGGTATTCCGGTCCTGTGGAATAGCGTTGTGTTCCTGGCAGTGGTCTCGATCTCAGTAGTCGCCATCTATATCGCCTATGTGCTGCCGACCTTCACCCGATTGCTTAACCCAAATTTCACTGCCGGACCATGGAACCTAGGCCGATGGAGTAAGCCGATTGGCTGGGTCGCCGTCGCGTGGGTCGTGTTCATTACCGTACTTTTTGTGCTGCCTCAGGCCACTCCCGTGACCCGCGACAGCTTTAACTATGCCGGCGTGGTGGTGTTCGGCGCTATTCTCCTGCTCACGATCTGGTGGCTGGTCAGTGTGCGCCACTGGTTCAAAGGGCCTATTGTTCAGGGCGACGAAGCCACGCTGGAGAAGATCGAGGCTGAGATCAATGAGGAGAGCATCTACAAAGAGCCCAGTGTAACTGCATAACAGCGCGCCGTCTCTCTGCGTCCCGTGTGCAGTATCACAGTCTTCCTAACACTTGGTGGCGTCGGGCCATCTCTAACAGAGAGACGGGATGTACCAGTTTGGCTACGTCCCTCTCCCTGCCGCACCAGTTAAGCAGCCCCCGTGACCACGTACCATAATCGGCTTAACCCCTATGAGACTTTAGTGAGGTGTAAACTATGGCCGCCGAAACAAACGGACGGTTGGATCTGGCAGCGCTGGAACGTCTGGTAGCCGACGGCCAGATTGATACCGTGCTCTCAACTTTCCCCGATATGCAGGGGCGGCTGATGGGCAAACGATTGACCGCTCGATTCTTTCTAGATCATGTGGCCAGAGAGGGCTCGCACGCCTGCTCCTATCTGCTGGGAACCGACGTCGAGATGAATACGCTGCCGGGATTCACTATGACCAGCTGGCGTACCGGTTATCATGACTTCAAAGTGCGTCCTGACCTCGCCACCCTTCGCCCAGTACCCTGGCTAGAGAAGACTGCAATAGTACTAGGTGATGTCATCAACGATGATGGGCAGATCGTGGAGGAGTCCCCTAGAAGAGTGCTGCAGCGGCAGGTGGAGAGGCTGGCAGCGCTTGGCTACACCGCTAAAGTAGCCTCGGAGCTGGAGTTTTACCTCTTCAAGGAGACCTTCGAGTCGGCACGCGCCAAACACTACCACGATCTAGCGACTTACGGGACTTACATACAGGATTATCATATTCTCCAGACAACAAAAGAAGAAGGCATCGTCCGCCAGATTCGCAACCATATGAACGCCGCCGGCATTCCCGTTGAAGGCAGCAAAGGCGAGTGGGGGTTTGGCCAGGAGGAGCTCAACCTGGAATATGCCGAGCCGGTGGAGATGGCCGACCGTCATGTGCTGTATAAGCACGGAGCCAAGGAGATCGCCGCTCTGGGCGGCCTAGCGCTCACCTTCATGGCCAAGTGGGATGCCGGCCAGGCGGGTAGTAGCTTCCATCTGCACTCGAGTCTGTGGGACTCGAATGGACGGGCGGCATTCTTTGATGAAACTAGACCACTGGGCATGTCTGAAGTTTTCCACCACTACCTTGCCGGCCAGCTGGCCTACACCCGCGAGATGATGTACTGTTACGCGCCATTCGTAAATTCCTACAAGCGTTATCGTGAGGGGACATTTGCCCCAATCCGGTTGGTCTGGGGTCATGACAACCGTACCTGCGGCCTGCGCGTCATAGGTGAACACCAGAGCCTGCGAGTGGAGAATCGAGTGCCGGGAGCCGATGCCAACCCGTACCTGGCATTCGCCGCTACGATTGCCGCCGGAATCGCCGGTATACAGCAGCGGCTCGAACTTCCGGAGATGTTCACTGGAGACGCCTATGAAACCGATCTGCGTCGCAATGTGCCGCAGGTTCCTGGAGCCCTCTATGAGGCCATTCGCTATTTCGAAGCCAGCTCGCTGGCCCGCGAAGCATTTGGCGAGCGGGTCTTTGCCCACTACTTAAACGCTGCACGTGAGGAACAGCTTGCCTATGACCGCGCGGTTACCTGCTGGGAGCGTGACCGCTACTTCGAGCGAATTTGATAGCTGCAACCCGACCGTTACGGTCTTCCAATACTGGAAATACAGGAGAGATGGACTATGCGACTGGCTGGCAAGGTGATCTTGGTGACCGGGGCGGGTAGTGGTATGGGCCGAGTGGCCGCCCTGATGTTTGCCCGCGAAGGTGCTCGCATCATCGCCAATGACTATGCCTTGGGACCGCTTGAAGAAACGGTCTCAATGGTGCGTGGGCTGGGCGGTACGGTTCTCAGCGTACCTGGAAATGTGTCGGTAGCCGCTGATGTAGAGCGAGCGATAAGCGAGGGTATACGCTCATTCGGAGCTCTGCATGTCCTCTATAACAACGCGGGCATCATGCCTGGGGACGATACCTCGGTGGAAGAAACCAGCGAAGAGACCTACGACCGCGTCATGGATGTCAATCTCAAAGGAGTCTTTCTCTGCTGCAAATACGGTATACCGGCGTTACTACAGTCCGGTGGCGGCTCAGTCATCAACATTGCTTCGTTTGTAGCCCTGATTGGATGCACCGTCCCGCAGGACGCCTATACTGCCAGCAAGGGTGGGGTGCTTTCATTGACACGCTCGCTGGCGGTTCAGTACGGCCGGCGTGGCATTCGCGCCAACGCCATCTGCCCTGGACCAATTGAAACTCCACTTCTGCGTGAACTGTGGACCTCTGAAGAGGAACGCGACAAGCGCCTTAACCGCATTCCGCTGGGACGCTTCGGCACACCGGAGGATGTGGTACAGGCCGGCATCTTTCTGGCCTCGGATGAATCATCCTGGATCACCGGCAATACATTTGTGGTCGATGGCGGGATCACCGTCAATTACTTCTAGTACTCCTTTACTCTTTCTACAGCGGAGCCGAGCGGATGTCACAGATCAAAGCCACGCGCTACCATGCGCTCCTTATCGACGGCGAACATGTGGCCGCAGCTGACGGGCGCACCTTCTTGACCTATGAGCCCGCGACCGGTGAGATACTGGCCGAGATAGCCCTAGCAGGCGCCGAGGATATTGCACGGGCGGTTACCGCGGCACGGCGCGCCTTTGATGATGGTCCCTGGCCGCGTCTCCCAGCGGCTGAACGCGGACGCAGGCTGGCTGCGGTTTCACGGCTCATACGCGAGCGTCAACAGACGCTTGCGGAGCTGGAGAGTCGCAACAGCGGCAAAGCTCTGGCTGACTCACGCGATGAGGTTGCCGGCGCTGCCCGCACGTTTGAGTTCTACGGCGGTGCCCCAGACAAGTTCGGTGGCGAGACCATTCCAGTCTCAGCAGGGGGTCTAGACTTTACGTTGCGTGAACCGGTTGGAGTCGTAGCTGAGATTGTGCCGTGGAACTTTCCTATTGCAATTGCCGCCTGGAAACTGGCGCCGGCGCTGGCGACCGGGTGTAGCGTGATCCTCAAGCCGGCCTCTCTCACTCCGCTAACTGCGCTGGCGCTTGGAGATATCTGCCTGGAGGCCGACATACCGGCAGGAGTGGTCAATGTTTTGCCCGGCGAAGGCAGCATCGCCGGCATGGCCCTAGTTACTCATCCGGGTGTAGACAAGGTTGCCTTCACGGGATCTACTGAAGTTGGGCGCCAGATTATGACGGCGGCGGCAGAAAATATCACACGGGTTTCGCTCGAACTCGGCGGCAAATCACCCTGCGTTGTCTATGCCGATGCCGATATTGAGCTGGCAGCCGACCGCATCCCCTACAGCGCCTTTGCCAACGCTGGCCAGGATTGCTGCGCCCGCACCCGAATTCTGGTGGAGCGAAGCGTACTGGAGACTTTTACTGAGCGCTTTGTTGCGCGCACTGACAGGCTACGGGTTGGCGATCCTCTAGCGGACGAGACTGAAATCGGCTCCATGGTTTCGCCGAGCCAGAAGCGCCGGGCGCTGGATTACTTGGCTATAGGCGCCCGGGAAGGCGCCGCGCTGCTGGTTGGAGGCGAACCTCGCGCCGGCTCAGGCCTGGACGGCGGATCTTTTGTACTCCCAGCGGTGCTGGGCGGTGCAAACAACGACATGAGGGTGTCCCGTGAAGAAATCTTTGGCCCGGTAGCGTGCCTGATACCTTTCTCAGATGAAAATGAAGCCGTGTATCTGGCCAATTCCTCAGCGTACGGGCTCTCCGGATCCATCTGGTCTCGGGATATCTCGCGAGCATTGCGTACGGCGCGGCGGATTCGTTCCGGTGTGCTCAGCATCAATAGCAATAGCAGCGTCCACATCGAAGCCCCATTTGGTGGGTATAAGCAATCCGGCATTGGACGTGAACTCGGCCTACATGCACTTTCACTCTACACTGAAGTCAAGAATGTCTATGTGGATCTGAGCTAGGCCGCTCATGCTCCACCTCTGACAGCGACAGGAAGGTGGTCATCGCCTCACCTTTGGAAAAGTTTGACGAGCGCAATTTCACCCACTCCGTAGCGCAGAGTGGAGCCGGGCCAAACGGGCACGGCGGAGCCCCCACTTCATTTCGTGAGGGAGAGCAGCAATTCCCGTACAAAATCAATCTCATCCTGATTTACGGTATGTCCCAGGTGTGGATAGATACGCTCAGTCACGTGACCGTCCATGCGGTCCAGAACCGCTTGAGTAAGGTCTACTCTACTCTTGGGTACGTGCATGTCGCTATCGCTACATCCGAGGAACACAGGAGTACCGGCCAGCGATCCCGGATAATTCCAGACCGTTCCCTCCGGACCAATGAGCCCACCGCTCAAACCCACCACCGCACCATAGCGCCGGGCATGGCGCACTACATACTCAACGCCGAGGCAGGCTCCCTGTGAAAAGCCCAGCAGTACGGTACGCTCAGCAGGGATTCCGGCGGATTCGACCTGGGTAAGCACGTTTTCGATCAGCAGTAGCGCTGATGACAGAAAGGGCTCGTTACTGGGGAGCGGAGCGAGAAAGCTATTCGGATACCACGCAAAGCCAGCGGCCTGCGGGGCCAGGTACGCAAACCCGGGCTGACCCAGCTCACTCGCCAACGACAAAATATCTTCCGCGCTGGCTCCTCTGCCGTGCAGCATAAGCATCACCGCACGGGCAGTCGGCAGCGGCTCGCCGGCGGCCAGGATCGGTTGCCTCGCATGCGGACCACCGTCCCTCAACTGCTTCTCCATGGCCAAATCCTCGCAACTTCTATGTGTTCGAGTATTCTTGCGCCTGGATAATCACTCATCCAGACATACTTAAGGCGGTGTGTTCCCTCATGCCGCAGCACCATTCCAATGTGATAGAGCCAGGCTGCGTACTGGCACCCATGCCGCGAAGCACCGGCTTCCACCTCTGCCAGCGCTCGTAACGTCGAGAATCAGCCGCTATCACCAGTATAGATCAATGGTCTCCAGCAGGTCCAACAGCGACTCCCGACCAATTTTTTTGTCCGTCACGTATGTCACCTCTGTACGTGGTACCCTATCAGGAGGATTGGCGAATCTGCTGCGACTCTTTTGCCACGAGGCGGACTTTTGATCTCTCGATTACCAATTTTAGCCTGACTAATGACACTCATGAGAACTGCATTGGAGGAATTCTGTCTCATGCAGGAAATGCACAAGCCTGGCATGCAAAATGTTGTGCTTACGACCAAATCACTCGCCGACTACGCCCCAGTTGTCGGAGATGATGTTATCGCCGACATCGAGCATCTGGCGCGGCCGTTCCAGGGAGCCCGCGTCATTCATATCTCGTCCACTGCTTATGGCGGCGGTGTCGCCGAGATGCTTCATACGCTCATTCCGCTGATGCGGAGCGCCGGACTCGAGGCGCAGTGGCGCGTGATCTCCGGCAACGATGAGTTCTTTACCGTCACCAAGAACATGCACAACGCGCTACAGGGGATGGCGTTGGAACTGACCCCAGCGATGCGTGCCATCTACCTGCATGCCAATGTGGATAATGCCGTCTACTTTGATGATGAATTCGACTTTGTTATTGTTCATGACCCTCAGCCAGCGCCACTACGCACGCTGCGGCCTACCGCTAGCGGACGCTGGATTTGGCGCTGTCACATTGACCTGACTGAGGCCAATCCCGATTATTGGGAGTTTCTGCGGCCTTTTGTACAAGCGTATGACGCTGCCATATTCACCATGCCGTCGTATGCCAAACCAGACTTGCACATCGGCAAGATCGCCATCATTCCCCCGGCAATCGACCCACTCAGCCCGAAGAACGCGCCCATGAGTGCAGCCGACGCACGGCGTATCGTCGCGATGTACAACGTAAGTCCCGACGACCCGGTGTTGGTTCAGGTATCCCGTTTCGATCCCTGGAAAGATCCGCTGGGTGTCATAGACGTTTATCGCGGCGTTAAGCGCCATGTTCCTGCGGTACAATTGGTGTTGATCGGATCGATGGCTCACGACGATCCGGAAGGCATGGAGTACTACCAGCGTACCAAAGACTACGCCGAGAATGATCCCGATATTCACCTGCTGTCCAATCTCGACGGCATCGGGAACGTCGAGGTCAATGCTTTTCAGAGTGTCGCCACGGTCGTGCTGCAAAAATCACTGCGTGAAGGGTTCGGGCTGACGGTTGCCGAAGGTCTTTGGAAGCGCAAGCCCGTGATCGGCGGCAATGTCGGTGGTATTCCGCTGCAGATCGAGAACGGCAAGTCTGGATTCCTGGTGAGCAGCATCGAGCAGGGGATCGAGCGATCGTTGGAACTGATAGACTATCCCAAGTTGGCCCTGCAGATGGGCGCATATGGACGAGAGGAGGTGCGGCAAAAGTTCCTCTCTACCTCCAATCTACGCAACTATCTGCGCTTGTTTCACGAGCTAGCTGGCCAGGTGACTCAGCCGGATCAAGCCACTCTGCTTAGCCAGAGACGACTGGTCTAGGCTTACCTTCAACCAACAGATTGGAGATTTCCTAATGGATGAATCTGCCGCGCATATTAGCGATCTTGTGGCACATCACTCGAAGTAGGAGGATCAGAAGTATGGCAACTATACGAGAACTTGGAACGCCGGAAACGTTTCTGGCCTACCCAGCAATGCTTGAACTTCGTCCTCACCTGGGTTCACCTGATGAATTTGTGCAGTTGGTGAATCAGGAGCAGCGGCCTGAAGGCTATCGGCTGGTAGGTTCATTTGAGGAGTAGATGGAACATGCAGCAGCGGTTGCTGGGTTCCGCACCGGACATAGCCTGGCTTTGGGCTATGCGCTGTACGTCGACGATATCTGCACGCGGACCGCTTTTCGCGGAAGAGGCCATGCCGGTCACCTGATGCAGTGGCTGGTTGAGGAAGCACGTCGGCTTGGCTGTGTCCAGCTCCACCTGGATTCAGGGGTCCAGCGCTATGATGCACATCGTCTGTATCTGAATCAGCGGATGGTTATTACCGCGTATCATTTCAACCGGAGCCTTTCATGAAACGTCTGCCCTGGCCTCTTTGGCCAGCACCCGAAAAATACACCGTTAAGGATGAAGGAGGCCTCCGGTGCTGATTCCCTGGGGCACGATGCTCCTCGGTCACCAACTCCTCGGAAGACCCACCGAATGCGCAATGAGGTAAAAGCAAGGAAGAGGCGGTAAAAGAAGCCTTGTAGCACAGCCAAAAAATCGACCTCCAGTGTCAGGAAACGCGTAATAAATGTTCCCGCTAGGAGGTCGTCATGGCTACCGTACCACATCCGTGTGTGGACATCCACACCACTCCTGCTCCCCAACCGTCGATTCTCCCGTGGTTTGCCGAAATCGTGCTCGTCGCTGGATATTTGCGAGGTCAGGGACTCCTTGAGGCACGGAAGCCACTCAGGTGCGCTTGGTGCGGGGACGGTTTGATCGGTACGAGGTCCTCGACTTTGTAGCGCTGCTGCTCACGCGGCGCGCGTGGAAACAAGGAGAACTGATCTCGGTAGGCAAAGTGCCGGGAGGCTGGGTCTACGAGCAGTTTGTGACGACCCTGCTTCCTGAGGGGTTTCTGGCGACGGATGTGCTCGACCTCTATCAAGGGCGGGGCGCGTTCGAAGGGACGCTGGCGGATGAAGATCGTGAAGGCGATCCCGACCGATGGTGTTCCTTGAGTGCCCCCGGGCCCAGGCTCCACGCCGAGCCTTGCGGAGCCAGCTCCTCACGAAGAGCCGGAGTATGGATCGCTCGAATGGGCCCGAGCGCGCGGAGGGCGCCTGAACTCATGCCCTGTGAGGACTTGTGGCGGCAGCTCAAGGCGGCGGTGGCTGCCAACCGCACCTATCGGATATCGCCGAGTTGGCCGAGCGGGCTTTGGCCTGGTTGGACGCCATTCCCCCGCTGGATCGCTTGCGCCGAGCCGGGGTCACTTCTTCCAAGTTCCAGTGGCTACCGAGCTGCCGTCATGCGATTGTCTGCATACGCATGACGGGTGAAAAGGCGAGCCAAATCCATGAGAGTGTCAGGCCGACGGCACCAAGCACGAGCGCGGTGCGCAGTCCGAGCGTTTGCCCCAATAAACCACCCAGGAGCGCACCGATGGGGATCACGCCATACGTGATCGTGCGATAGCTGGCGTTCATGCGCCCCAAGAGATGCGCGGGCGTGATGGCCTGGCGCAAGCTGACCGCGTGGACGTTGTATGCGGTCACACCGCAGCCACTCAGGAAGAAGGCTGCCAATAGCAGCGCAATGGATCCAGCCTGGCCGTCGCGGGCTAGGGGAAACGCCAGCGGCGCCACCGAACTGAGGAGCGAGCCACCGACGATGATGCGTCCCACGCCGGCGCGCTGCGCCAGCCAATTCGTGACGAGTGCACCCAGCAGCCCACCTGCGCTGCCCGCAGCAATGACCGCACCGATGAGCACCGGCGTCATGTGCAAGTCGCGCACCGCGTACAGCACGAAAAGGGTTGCGATAATCTGCCAAAAGAGGTTATATGTCGCTGCCTCGCCGGCGAAGGCCCGCAGGCGCGGATCTCCGAACGTCATACGAAACCCCTCGGCAATCTCGCGCCAGAGATTACGCTGTGTCGCCGAGGCGGCGTGTATCGGCTCAGGGGTTTTGATGCGCACGAGACTGACGGCGGATACCAAAAAAGAGAGCGCATCCACCAGCAAAGCGACCGGCGCGATGACAACCTGCAACAACACCCCCGCCAGTCCCGGTCCGCCGATCTCTGCCACCGATTCGCTGGCACTGAGCTTGCTGTTTCCCTCCGCCAGATGCCTGGCAGGCACCAGCGATGGCAAGAAGGATTGGTATGCCAGTTGGAAGAAGACGGTGCCAATTCCTACAAGGAACCAGATGATAAAGAGATATCCAATCTGGAGTCGCCCCATGAGCGCCAGCACGGGAATCCCCCCCAACAACACGGCGCGCCCCAGATTCGCGGCGATCAAGATCGGTCGGCGACGGCGGCGATCAACCCAGACTCCCGCATAGACCGTCACGAAGAGGAAGGGCGCAAAGCCGACTGCATTGAGGATGCCAACCTGGAACACTGTCGCGTGCAGCACGAGGATTGCCGTCAACGGTAGTGCCAGCGTTGTCACCTGCGAGCCAAAAAGCGAGACGGTCTCGCCGCCCCAGAGCTTGAGGAAATCGGCGTTGTACCAGAGCACGCCAAAGCGGGTTTGCCGCGTCACGTGCACTTTCTCTATGCTTTCCATCGCCATGCCTTCCTGCACTATCTAACCACTAAATAAGTTATTACTGGTTAGAGTGTAGCGGAAATGTTGTATCCTGTCAATAGGCTTTTGACGGTTAGATATCTTGGCGAGGAGGTAACCGCGGTATGGAGACGACACAATCACCACGTGATGCTTTTGTCTTCTCAATGAATCTAGTGGGCGGCGCGCTCTGCTTCGATTTCACCAACACTGTTGACGGACGCGGCGGCAACGACACCAACGTTACTGACTATCTGCACGATTACAGCGATCTGGTGGGCTGGGGGCAGCATACGTGCGCGCTGACAGATGAAGAGGCGGCCCGTTTATATGCAGCAGCGGCGCGGCATCCCGATGAGGCGGCACAGGTCTTTCGACGTGCCATCGATCTGCGCGAGACACTCTATCGGATCTTTGCCGCCATTGCCCACCACCGTGACAGCGAGCCAATCGACCTCGCCACCCTCAACAGGGTGCTGTCTGAGGCGATGCTGCACGCTCATATCCGACAATCGCCCCAGGGCTTTAGCTGGGATTGGCAAGATGTAGCACCGACGGCGTTAGAGCATGTCCTCTGGCCAGTGGCGCGCTCGGCGGCGGAGGTGTTGACATCGGAAGCCAGGCAGCGTGTGCGTGAATGCCCTGGCGCGCGTTGTAGTTGGCTCTTCGTCGATACGTCGAAAAACCACCGTCGCCGTTGGTGTAACATGGATTCCTGCGGCAATCGTGCCAAGGCCCGCCGTCACTATACCCGCAAACGGAGCAGCGATTCGCCAGCACTGTGAAGGTGCAGGTGGAGAATGACTGCCGGAATTTTGATTTCCGCAAGTCAGGGAGAACTAGATGGGGCAGATGCGTCACCTGACAGTCTGCCGGGCTGAAACGGATCCAGATCGACCTTTTGCAGTCATGCTGTGGGTACTCCCGCTCGACACCTTTTACTGTAAACTAGCAGAGATTTCGCAGGTTGGCGAGGTTGTGGGAACACGTTGGGGAGGAAAGACCAAGGACACGACGATGCGATCGTTTTGACGAGATTCGTCTTCTTCTCCAACTCTCCTGGGCAAGAATCGATCATAGAAGGCCGCGCTTTGAGCGCCCTGGTAAAAGGCCACGAGTGACCCCCAGGAGGCGTTGTTCAGGCAGAGGGAGCACCCACGATGTGGTACGCGGGCATCGACTGGGCGAACGATCACCATGATGTGGTCGTCCTTGACGAAGCGGGAAAGCGGCTAGGGAAATGTCGGGTAAGCCATACTGCCGAAGGCTTAACCCAATTGAGCACGTTCTTGAAAGAGGTGGGCGACATTGCGGAGCATCCCGAGCATCTTGCCTGCATTATTGAGACCAAGCAGGGCTTGCTCATCACCCATTTACTGGAAGCTGGACTGCCGGTGCATCCGATCAATCCCAAAACGCCATTGCCCGCCCGCCAAAGCTGCCCACCCATAGCCGGGTGTGCATCTGCAACACCGTTGTTCGGGTGCGCACCACCTCGCCGCGGCCACGACCCAGATATCCCGCGCGCACAGCCCAGCGAGCCGACGTTGCGGTGTGGGGAGGTCAGCTCCGTGGGGAAGTTTGCGTTGGCGGGCAGCCTCGCGCGTGCCATCACTATCAAAGACCAGATACCGGTGTCCAGACCGATCCCGTCATTTCGCCAATCGTCACTCTCGTCCATCCCCACGCAAACGTCGAGGTGGCAAACAGATTCCGCACGGCATCCAGACACGGGCTAGCGATAGCGGTCAAAAACCGGCTGAAAGTCGACCGATGGGGGAGGGTTTCCCGCTCGAACAGGGCCATGAAGGATACCGTTGGCGAATGGGCGTGACGGATGTGAGACAATCCTTCTACAAGCAGCTTTCGAGCGGGCTTGCATCTGGTTGATGGAGGTGTCCCATGACACTGCATCCCCAAGCGATTGGTCCAGTTCCCGAAGAAACCGCTCGAGTGGCCCGGGCAGCTTGTCCGAAAGGCAATCCCTATCTTGCCATGCGTGATCTACTTGGCTCGCTCTATGAGGATCAGCACTTTGCGGCCCTCTTTCCTCTCCAAGGGCAACCTGCCTTCGCCCCGTGGCGCCTGGCCCTGGTGACCATTATGCAGTTTGCCGAGGGCTTGTCCGACCGCCAGGCGGCAGAAGCCGTTCGGGCGCGCCTGGATTGGAAATACGCTCTCAACCTGGAGTTGGTCGATCCGGGGTTTGATTTCTCGATCCTTTGCGAGTTTCGGGCGCGCCTCTTGACCAGAGGGGCCGAGCAACTCCTCTTTGAAACGATGCTGGAGCACTTCAAAGCGCGCGGGCTCCTCAAAGCTCGGGGACAGCAACGCACCGACTCAACCCATGTCCTCGCCGCGATCCGCACCCTCAACCGCTTGGAATGTGTGGGAGAGACAATGCGCCACGCGCTTGAATCCCTCGCGGTCGTGGCTCCGACCTGGCTGCTTCAGCACGCCCATTCGGAGTGGAAGGAACGGTATGAGCATCGCATCCAGGAGTATCGCCTGCCGGGAAGTCAAACCGGAGCGCGTGACCCTGGCCGAGATCATCGGCGCCGATGGCTTCGCCTTGCTCAGCGCTGTAGACGACGGGTCGTCCCCCGTCTGGCTGCGGGAGGTTCCGGCCTTGCAGACCCTGCGTTGGGTCTGGATCCAGCAGTTCTCTGCCCAGAGTGGGCCGGTTCGCTGGCGCACCAACGAGGAGCTTCCTCCAGCCGCTGTGCTGATCCAATCCCCCTACGATGTGCAAGCTCGCTTCGGCCTCAAGCGGACCACGACCTGGACTGGGTACAAGGTGCACCTGACGCCAGACCGGTGAGCTCGATCAGCCTAACCTGATCACCTGTGTGCAGACCACGGATGCCACCGTCCCCGATACCGAACTGCTCGATCCGATCCACACACACCTGACGGCACGTGATCTGCTTCCGGCCGAGCATCTAGTGGATGCCGGCTATGTCGATGCCGGCATCTTGGTGACCGCAACTACGGTACACCAGGTGGACGTCATTGGCCCGGTCAGAGCCGACACCAATTGGCAGGCACGGCAAGGGCAAGGATTCGCCGCAGCATGTTTCGTGATTGATTGGGAAGCCAAGTGCGTCCACTGCCCCCAAGGCAAGCGGAGTGCCTCCTGGAAGGAACACCGAGATCACTTAGGCCATGACGTGATTGACATTGCCTTCGGCTGGGCGGACTGTAAGCACTGTCCGGTGCGCAGTGCCTGTACGCAGAAGAAGCAAGGCTCCCGAACGATGAAATTGCTTCCCCAAGTGCAATGCCTGGCGCTGTACGCGGCACGCCACCGCCAACAGACCCCTGCAATTTCGGGAGCAGTATGTGAAACGGGCGGACATTGAGGGACCTTGTCCCAAGGCGTACGCCGAAGCAAGATGCGCCGCTCGCGCTATATCGGGTTAGCTCGGACCTATCTCCAACACCTGCTGACCGCCGCAGCGCTCAATCTGCTGCGAGCCGTAGCATGGTTGATCAATATGCCACGTGCCACAACTCATCCATCTCGCTTTGCTGCTTTGCTGACTGCTGGCTAAGCATTCGCCAACGGTATCACGCACCAACGGTTTCTGTTGCCCTGGCGGCCTGAAACAGTGCCCGGATTAAGGGGTGTACGATCTGGTGAAATGCTGAGCGCTCTGGCTGGAAAAGCGTCCCAATATAAAAAGGATGCCGATCAATCTCGACAATACGTGCAGTGCCATCACTGTCTGCTCCAGTGATATGCAACCCACCTTGCTCAAGCACAGGCCAGAACTCGGCGTTTGGACCATAATTACAGGTGCCGTATTCTTCAGTGACCTCGTGCGCTCCGTATATAGCCGCAACACGTGAACCCGGAGTCAGCAGACAGGTGGTGATAATTTCCGTATTGGAGCAGACAAGAGGAGTAATTAGCGCGACTTTGGCGTCAGGGTGTTCTTCCGCGTGATCCGCGTCCTGCATTCCCAGAACGTTTCTGGCATATTCAATAATCATGTATTGACAACCACCGCAGGTCCCTAATGTAGGGATCTGCTGCTCACGCGCATAGCTGAGAGCACGAAGAGCTCCATCCATGCTGGCGTACGGGCTATTGGGAACAAACCACAATGCTTGATACGCTTCCAATCTGTGCTCAGTATCATGTTCCAGAGGAGGAGTCGCTAGCCACTCAGCTTCGAATGGATAATCGAGGTCATGTGCAGCCAGTTCGAGCGCCTGTGGAATTGCCACGTGTGCCTTGACCTCTGGATCATATTCGCCAATCAGTCCGATACCAATCATCTGATGTATCCCCTCCTAACCACACTATAGCGAGACAGAAGAGCCCCATTCATTGGTTAGCGAAAGAGCAAGCGTCTTATATTCCCAACATTCCGTCATAGGGCTTTTCCTCCACTACTCGTTTACACTATACACATCGAGCAGCATACGGCCAACTGTGCATAGTCTAGTGCCATCTGCATGAGTTGGTACAGCCAGTGCTCCCCACCTAACTCTCACGAGGATACCCACCAGGGTGTTACAGCCGCGTGACAACATCGTTAGCCGAGAGCACGCTACCGCACAGAGAACACCCAGAGCCTCCCAAGACCCCTTGTTCAGTAGTCGAGAGCGTGGTTGCCTGGTTCATGTCAGTTGTTTCCTTTACTGCTCAAAGCGTTTGTGTGCGCAGACACTTGCTCATAAACTCACGTGCTATAGTGGGCAGTACTGGTGTCCGCTGCCAGCCTGCCGATATTGCTGGTCGTCTCTGTACTTCTGCGCGACCTTTTGCTGCCCTGGTCCTTAGGCGCTTTCTCCGTCCTTTGAGCAGCGCTTCTCACCCGGATGGAGTTTGCAGGACAGAATCGCTTTCACCTCGCCTTCATGCGCCACACGGGCGAGTGGATTGTCCTCTATGAGGACCTTTCTCTCGATGACTGTCTCACGGCTATTCGCGACGACCCGTGGCTCCATCAACCAAACCAAGGTGCCTACGCAGGTCTGGGAGCCGGCGCACGGCGTCCCGACCTTCATACATCGTGGCGGCTAAAGCCTGCCGAACGGCAGGCCCAGGCAAGCATCAGCCTGGACGACGGCGGCGATGACGGCATCCAGATCAAAGGGCTTGGGGATGATCGACACCTGAAGCTGCCGAAGCAGCGCAGCGCCCTCGGGGTCGTCCGACACGTTGGTGCCCGTGATCAATATGAAGCGGTGCATCTCGGCCAGCCGCGGGTCAGCGGCGACCGCGCGCAAGACTCCTTGGCCGTCCAGCTGCGGCATGTGCCAATCCAGCAGCACGATCACCGGCTCAGTGCTGCCGCGGAGATGCTCGAGCGCCCGCAGTCCGTCAGGCGCCTCCTGCACATCCTGCACATCCTGCACATTCTCGTCCAGCACGGCACTCAAGAGCGTGCGAACCTCGGGATCATCGTCGACAATCAACAGGTGCATGGTAGTCACTCGTTTCCTAAAAGAGAGTGTCATACCCACTCGATCGGGCGCACAACACTGCTTGGAGCACAAAGACCAGCCTCAAGGACACAGGCTTTCCGGCGGTGGGCGCAGCGTCGACGGAATGTCGGATCACCAGGACGGCAGGACGGATGGCATCGCGGCGAGCGAGGGTACGCCGTCGCGAGCGCCCTCTCGATGACCTGGTAGGGCATGGTCCCCGCTGCGTTCATCCCGCTAGTCGCTGGGTAGCATTCCCGTGCCCGTCTGCGGGAAGCCACGTAGTCGTGTTGGCTCACGCCCCCCCACCTCCTACGTGTGCGGGTGCAGTCCCTCCTCCTAAAACACCGTCCTAGGAGAAGCCGGGTCGGGACCTCGCGCCTCTATGGGACCCGCGCATCGAGAGTAGTGGTATGGGTCAGATTGGGGCTTGCCCTGATACGTCTGCACAGACACAGAGAGATCCGAGCAAACTACTCATTCGTGCGCTGGTCAGGTCCTGGAAGAAGACGGGATCCCGAGCGGAGCCGCTCGTAGCGATGACCAATAAGAAGCGACTAGTGCAGCCAGTACTCACGCACCCACCAGGATAACTGTGAGGGTGTTACAACAATGTGACCAAATCGTTTGCTGGGAGCGCAGCTACCGCTTCGGCGTCTGTGCCGTACAGGATTCATGCATCACCTGTAAATTCTCCCCCGTTTTAGCAGTCAAACGAGTGATGGTTTCATCGGGCGCAGATCCTACTAGCTGACCAGGCGAGCTCACTCCGCACGGAGGAATTACTATGGACCAAGTGTCACCAGCTGCGCTACTCGTTGTAGGTGGTGTGGCAGTTCTTGCTATCGCGGTAGTAGTTGCATTGGTCGTCTGGTTCGCGACGCGGACTTCGTGAGTGGCGATCATCCTAGCGTGGTGCACACCACCATGTTTTACTGAGCACACTAAGCCACATCATCCTTGATACAGATTGCTCACAATTTGGTCTGCTGGGTGCCTGGTAGAGTACCTGCAACCCTTGCCGCGACCTGGACTGTAGCGTCCTTTCACCGATGAGGCAAACTATCAGTACGCTGGACCCCAAACGCACGCTCTTCTGGCTGCTACTGTGCTGATCCGATACGCGTTGTGAGGAGTCGACAGAGGTGACATGAGGAGATAGCTCTGCCTATCGATGCCGGCATCCCTGCTGGACGGTAGACACAGGAGGGCAGAACCATGTCGGAACCTACTCGGCCTTCGCTCTCCGATGACGAGGCACGACGACAGCGTCAGGAGGCTCTCCGCGCCCTTGCCCACAGCCAGTCAGATTCACCGGAGCAACGGCGACGCAACAGGCTGCATGCTCCCGCACACACGGCGCGCCGCCGGCCACGCTGGCTCGTCGCCCTCAGTGTGCTATACGCGCTGGCCCCGATTGACCACGGGCAAGCTCTCTATTTTGGGGATAACCTGTGGTCCGTATGGGAACTCAGTCTGCCGCTCCTGGCGGGTGCGGTCGGCGTTCTGGGCGGGTACGCGAGCGGGAGGATGCGAGCTGGCGTGGTGGCCGGTGTACTGGCCGGCAGCATCATGCAGGTGATGAAAACCACGAGCCTGGTGTTGCTGGTGGTGGCGCTCTGGAATGCATTGCAACACCATGGGTTGCAATCGAACTTGCAGATGGACACGCAGAATTGGCTCGTGCACCAGGGGAATGCGCCGAGCCTATGGACCTACCTGACCAATGTCACTGATATTACGAGCCAAGCCTTCGGTCTGATCTTCCAGTTGCTGTTCATGGTGGTCGTCTGGCCAGTTCCCCTCATCGTCGGGAGTGCGCTAGGCGCGTACGCGGCCCGGCGAGCAGGTGAGGCCCATCGCCCGGAGACGGCTGCCACCACGCCATCTGGCCGTGCTGCCCGGCTTCCTCTTACTCGCCCTATCGGATTCACTCTGCTGTTGCTCGTCCTGGGGCTACTCCTGTGGCTCGGCTTCACGGTGTCGCAAGGCACCTTGATTGACGGCAGCCCCCCTTTCTTGCTCAGGTACCTGGGCGCCTCGTACGTGACTTCGGCGTTTCTCGCCTGGCTACTTGCATTTCTGGTGATACTTGTGGCCGTGTATGTGACGGTGCGGCCAGAGGTGATAGCTACTCCAGCTGGGTGGCGAGCGCACGCTGTTTTCGGTACTGTGTGAGGCCTGGCCAATGAACACAAGGTCGCCTATTCCAGGCAAGGCTCTCTCGCGGGCCCTGGAGGTCTATACCTGGTCCTTGTGCTGGTTTCATTCGGATTCTGGATCGGACAGGTATGATACGTGTCATTCACAAAGCCGTATGGGCCAGTGCGCTCCCACGATGTACGACCTGTGCAGCTGAAGCAGTAATGTATAACGGCCGGACGACCCAGCTCAATAGCTCACAGGCAATATGTAGCACCTGTTTTGTCATTGCAGTTTAGGAACGTCATCATGAAGAGGATGTCTTGTTTGCCAAGAAAACGTAAGGCAATATCTATCATACCGCTGATGAGGTTACTGGCGAGATGCGAATAGCAGAGAAACTCAGCGCATACTAGGTCGCGAGGACAACTTGTCCAGGATTCGGGAGCGCCGGAGGGAAATTGCCCCTTGGAGGAAACAATGGAGAATGCAGGAGCAAGCTCGATGGCGTACACAGTGAGTTGGGACGCTGTGGCAGCAGACGCGGATACTAATCGGGGAGTGTCGGCGCTCCACGTGAGCGCGCTGGATGTGGCAAACGGCACAGTGTTGTGGCAGGTGATGCTAGCGAAGATTACCGCGCTGTATCAATCAAGCCTACAGCAGATGGTGGATGGGGTGCTCTATATTGCTGGCATCAGCTCGCAGAGCTCATTGGTGCTGGCGGTGGATACACGGGATGGGCATGCCATCTGGCAGCATACGGAACAGCAGGGCGGTGTGTCGATGCTGACTGTCTGCGGGGGCAAGGTGTATCTACGCACTGGCGCTGCGCAGATAACGGCACTGCAATCCAGCACTGGAAAGCGGCTGTGGAGCTATGGCGAAAAGAATGTTGTTATGTCATTTGTGTCGAATCCGGTGGTTACAATGCAGGCCGTGTATCTGATGGAGCAGCAGCCGACCAGTTCGGGTAGTATCAGCCTGGCTGTACTAGCCCTGGGGATGTACGATGGAAAAGTAGTGTGGCGTACATCGTATGGTACCCAGCAAGGGAGGCAGCTCACTCTCGTGGCGAACGGGTCGGCGGTGTATGTGATCAACCAGGTGCCGTCACAACCATCCCAGGATCCGTTCGTGCCGATTGCCAGCGTGCAGGCTCTAGACGGCGAAAGTGGCAAAGTGCTTTGGGAGGCGCGCATGCCTCCTAATATGGAGCAGATCTATGTGCTGAGGGTTGGTGATACTCTCTATCTGAACGGCCAATATCTGCTGGACCGGAACCAGTATCTGCTGGTTGCTTTACAGGCGAGCAATGGCAAGCGGCTTTGGCTTCGCAAGCATAGCTATAATCAGATCAGTGTGCTGGATGGGCAGGATCTCTATGGCTATACAGGATACGATCCTAGCAGTTATCCACAAGGAAAGAAGCTGCTTTGCTGGCTCGATGGCATGACCGGCAAGGATCGTTGGTGTGTGGATAGTTTGCAGCCCAGCCTCTTCAGTCTGAGCGCAACGGACGCTGTGGTCATCGTTCAGGAAGTGTTGCAGCCAGACCCACTAACCCTGGTCCAGAATCTGTACGGTGTGAGCAAGCAAGATGGCACGATAATGTGGAAGCTGCCCTGGAAGAGCAGTTCAGCGTCAGTGCAGACACTGACGCTGGTGACGATAGTAGGGAATCAGAGTTTTCAGGGTTTTATGAATTTGTAGGAGTAAATGCTGCAGGTCATGCGGTCGGGTCAGGGCATTCATCAGCAGGGTCTCGCAGTGGGGACAGGATAGCTGCGCATCTGGTCAAATCATCTGAAACGAACGGCATTGGCGAAGGATAAGTTGGACCTGGAGAACGGAAGCTGCATAGGGATGATGTGGGACTTACCGACGAGAAGGACACTCCGGCAGAACTTTTTCGGAATCTGCAACACGCGTCGATCAGCTTGAAGAGACGCTTGAAATTGTCAAAGCTCTGTGGACCGAAATGCAGGTGACATATCAGGGGAAGTATTTCTCGGTCAACACTGCCCATTGTGAGCCCAGACCAGATCCTGTTCCCCTATTCTCATCGGCGGAAGAGGGACAGGTAAACGGTCGTCCCTATCACCACCTATTCCTGAGTGTGCCGACTCCTACGCTGAAGGATACACGGTCCATTGACCGGCAACATAATGGAGCAAGCTCGTCTTTTCACCAAATGCACTCGATGTGGACGCTGGTCCCTGTGTCACGTCTATCTCGAATTGTGTCCTGCCAATGGCCCAGCAATCATCGGCGGTCGCGCACACGATCGGGTCGATGGCCGAGAGTGGTGGTGACAGACCTGGCAGCGTGACGGTTTGCCATGTACCAGGAGGTAGCACAACTTTTTGCCAGGTGCCAGCGACATAGCGTTGCAACACGGTCAGTTTACCAAGCTGAGGCAATGCACTACCATACGTCTGACCAACTGCCCAGCCATCGTCAGCACTGAGCATCTCAAGATCTTGTGCCGGACTGCGCAGGGTGTTGAGTGCGACCGGCGACCAGGTGGCGCCGTCAAAGTGCAGCAATGCCGGCGACTCATCATACGATGCGCCGCCGGGAGGAGGCACAGCGCCGGTCGCCCAGGCGTCAGCCGGTGCGTTGAGATGCAAGCGGAAGATCGTCATACCAGTCGGCACCGGCGCTTCCGTCCACGTTCCCCCTAGGTAATGATAGAGTTGACTCGTCTGGCCTAACATCTCCGTGCCAGTGGATATCCAGGCATCGTTCGGCGCGATAGGCATGACAGCGTCCACGCCACCTAAGGGTGGGGTGACGGCAGACCACACGCCGGCATGAAGATGGAACAGTATTTCATTCACTTGGCCAGTAAACGTTTTAGGAAGATATGCGATAATCCAGCCTTCGGTCGCTGAAAGCATATGCACCGATCTATACGACGCAGTAGCCGCCTGTGCGAGTGGGATCGTGATCGCCTGCCAGTGTCCCGCAACTAAATGGAGAAGCACGTTATCCCCAACGATCCAACCCTCATCAGGCGCGGCCATAGAAATGCTGTATAGCTCGGTTTCTGGTATCGTCGGTCCTGCGGGCGTCCATTGGCAATTCTTGAATTGTAAAATCAGGCTCTGCTGAGGAGAGCCATACTGGGCAGAGTTGATCCATCCTACTGCCCAACCAGATGTTGGGCTAGTGAGCGCCATATCCCAGATGGAAGCATTGTGCGGTAGCGTCACGTGCGTTGCTGCAGATGGACATCCCACCAGAGATTGACCCATGCTATTGTTAGCCGGCAGTGACCCATGACCACGAAACGCGTGGAAGAGTGCTACACTGGCGAGAATGATGACTCCTGTCGCAAGGAGGGCAACAGCCGAACCAAGCCACTGTCTGATGCTGCCAGCATAGGGCGTTGTCTGACGTATCCTGGATGCGCGCGCAGACGACAGCATGGTCATGAGAGCGTCGTTCCTGGGCGGTTGTGCCCCATCAAGCCGGGGTGCAAGCTTATTCCACATGGCGCTGGCTGGCTCCACCGGATCATACACATCCTGGTAAAAGCGGTGCAGTTGATCATCCAGCGCGTCATCGGTGAAGTGGCGTTCGTTCATGGGTGTTCCTCCAATTGTGTCGGCGCCCTCATGGCGGTGCGAATGAGGGTGAGAGCGCGATGCAGCCGGGATTTGACTGTGCCAGATGGGATGCCGAGCACAACGGACATCTCACTGATATTGAGATCGGCAAAATAGTGCAGAGCCAGGATACGTTGATGCTCGTCTGACAACATGGTGATTATGGCAAGTATCTCGGTGCCGGTCTCACGCTGGATTGCCGTCCAGGCGACGTCGTCCGGTCCAGGAAGCAGCAGGGCTTCATCCGCTTCAAGCGGCGTGGTGGCTAGTGTCGCCCGGCGCGTCAGCATGCGACAGCGATTGGCGACGATCGCTAGCAACCAGGGGCGAAAGGCTGCACCCTGCTGAAAGCGCCCTAACCCGTGCCAAACATCTAACCAGGCTTCTTGCGCCGCGTCTTCGGCAAGACTGCGATCATTCAAGAGTGCCCGCGTCGTCTTGGTAACGAGTTCGTGATGGGTCTCGACGAGGTGTCGAAACGCCTCATGATCATGGTGCTGCGCGCGGCGAATGATATCCTCCATGGGGTATCCCATCTGTAGCAAATTTCACCAAATTCATTCAATGGTAGCTATCTATGTATATGCGGGAAAGAGTGTAGCTGTTCCCTCCAAGACAAAAATTACCCTCCCCCAAAAGGGAGAGGGCATACTTCTGCCAATAATGCCACGTCTTGCGCTGGTGAGCAGGACACGTACTTCGAGTAAGCGAGTTACGTTCGCCTTACACGAACTCATGCCAGTTTGTATTCGTAGCAGTATGTTGCGTACAGAAGACGAATATTGAGACTGGTAGCTACCGCGCCGGTTTGTGCACAGTCATACGGCGTCGCGTCATTCAGTTGGAGAATGGCTCTCACCTCTCGAGGCAGCGCGTGGCTTGGCGAGGGCAACAAACTACAACGATGGAGTGCGACCCAGTATCACTCGTGCCAATCCTTCTGTATGCTGAATGCTGACGACCAAGTGCTCTAGAACTTACTCATGTGTCTCATTGTCGTCGCCCGGGAGTGGCAGTTGCAGAAAGAATAGGCCCTTTTGTTTTCGTCGGGGGCGTGAACCGCATGGTTCCGCGCGCAGGATCAGAGACCACTCAACTTCACCTAGTGGTCACAACTCCAGTTGCCCACTCTGGTAGGGGTGCCCATAGAGTCGCGGATTACCTACTCGCCGCAGTCGCTTCTGGTTCGTAGGCCGCCATTCGACCGAATAGCGAGCGAGTGGATGTTCCTGGTACTCCACGGCTAAGACCTCTTGGAAGATCGTGACCAGGGCTTTTTCGCCCGCCAGGTTCCTTTCCCATGCACCAAGAAATCCCGAAAGCGTACGTAGCCAGCCTTCGTGAGGGTACGCCTCTCACCGACGGCGGAGAACGCGCGATAGACACGCTCGAGCTCCGGTTGTCGGCCTTTCACCCATCCGAGTACTTCAGCGGGCGAATGGCACCCATCCTGTCGATGCTCGTGGGCGGCATGGTGCTGGTAGTTGAAATCAAGAAGCCACTTCTCATGCGCAGCCA
The DNA here is from genome assembly GCA_052143275.1 of Ktedonobacterales bacterium. Classification (GTDB taxonomy): domain Bacteria; phylum Chloroflexota; class Ktedonobacteria; order Ktedonobacterales; family JADMIN01; genus JAJPKE01. The sequence goes on from JBKQTH010000332.1 coordinate 31,212, forward strand.
ACAGGTCTTCCCAGGTCTGAGCTCGCTCAAAATGCCAGTCAGCAAGACGTCGTCGCGCATTTAAATTGGATTCCAGATACGATTGCCAGGCTTGCCGTTTGGCAATTTCCACCTTTTGGATGCACAAGGCCTCGTAGACGTTCCGCGCCTCGTGCGAACGGAAGACTCCGCCACTGTCACTGACCAGCACCTCGGGAATGCCGTGCTGGCGGATCGCTGCTTATATCTAACATACAATACGGCCAGATAGGCCTCAGTGTCTTGCCGGCGGGAGATGGCCGAGGAGAAGATCGCTCGTGAAAAGTTCTCGAGAATACTGATGCAGTAAATCATGCCGCCACCGAGCTGATGCATATCGAGATAGCGGATGGTCGTACAGCCTGCGATTGAGTGCCAGAATGCGTCCACAGGTGCGCGGCGAGAGGTTGATACCTTGCTGCAAGAGCGCTGTATGAATGCGGTATGCACCTAGTTCTGGATTCTCCTGGAGTCGCTTGACGCAGTGCAGTGCCTGCAGATCGGTCTTGAGAGCAGCTCGTTTACGGCTGTGTGGTTTGTCCGGCAGCCCGGCAAATTGCTCCTCTGCCCAGCGCCGGAGTGTGCTATGTACGGTCTGGCGCGAGATCCCCAAATAATCAGCGATCGAGTGAGGCATCCAGCCGCTGGCATGCAGTCGAAGCATCACCCGTCGCCGTTCAGCTGGGTCTTCCATCTCGGCAAAGCGGGGAAACCGGAGTGTACCATGCGACGGCGGTGGTCCGTTGGCCAACACCAGTTGGATGGTGTGATGAGACGGACGGCGATTGAACTGGACGTAGCACATGCGAGCGATCTCGTGCAACGACAACCCAGGATGTTCGGCACGTACGTCCACGATGGCCAGCCGCATCGGGGTGGCACTGTTCGCTTGCCGTGTGTGGAGATCTGTGGCGGCGACACCGGCGGCAACAAGGCTGCCATACCGGCTTGGTCAAACAAATTGGCTTTGGCATACAGCCAGCTTTTGGTTACGCCAGTTTGCTGTGCTCGTTCCAGTGGGCTGACCCCAAAGAGCACGACGGGACGCACGATCTCGTAGTAGACCTGGGCGGAATCCTTGAGCAAGGGACGGAGCTGTGACCACTCCTGGGTCGGTTCATGTCGCAGGTACCGCTGTCTGGGCATGCTCACCTCCTCGTTCGCATGACCTGCTGACTTCCGGTTGTTTTCCGTACGACCCATCTTAGGACTTTATGGGATCCAGAGCAAGGTCGAGGCGATCCAACAGGAGGTTTTATTCCAGGAGATACTGCCCGCCAGCGTCAAGCATCATTTGACTAGGTTTCGGGGACAGGATCCCGTATGCTCCATCTTGTCGCCCACTACGCC
>JBKQTH010000333.1:0-8815 GCA_052143275.1 Ktedonobacterales bacterium
GCGGCAAGACCCGGCAGGGAGATCGCTGGTTGCGTCAGGCGCTCATTGAAGCGGCGCACGGCGCCATGCGGACCAAACAGACCTATTTGAGCGCCCAGGGACGCCGCTTAAGCCAGCGACGGGGCAAGCGCCGAGCCGTCGTCGCCGTTGGACATAGTATCCTCATCATCGCCTATCATGTGCTCAGCCGCAAGCAGCCCTACCAAGATCTGGGCAGCAACTACTTTGATGAACGGGACCGCACCCTGGTAGCCCGCCAATCCATCCGGCGTCTCGAACAATTGGGCTTCAAGGTCACCGTCGAGACTCCCAGCCAGGTCGCCTGAGATCCTGGGAACGAACGCATTCGTCACTCTCGTCGCACGTTCACTTGGCCATTTTCAGAGAAAGTCTAGCTGAGGACAGGAAAGAGTATGCGGTCACGGGCCATTCCCGCGACAGGTCCGCTCTCTGTGTGCGGCGGATACCGGCGGGCTAGACCCCCTTCGAGTCCCGGTGTACAGGGAGCACCGGGCAGGCGCGGCAGGGACGCCTAGCGCGTCACTTTCCAAGTAGCTAGAACGTATGTGCAGGTGATATCTCGACGACCTGGGCGCCCCCTCGCGCCCACATGAAGGCAGGCATCCACCATGAGAGACAAGCAGTCAGACCTTTCGGCTAAAAGTGTTGCACGAGACGTGTTGACGCACACGCAGCATGTCGTAGACACGCCTCGAATCGTGATAAACGCTGGCTACTTGAGCTTATGTTTCCTCTTCCTTGCGGCCGTTGTGCCGGTGTCGCCCTTGGACACGTCGTTGAAGGTAGCCGTATACGCGTTTGTAGTCGCGATTCCCTTGCTGGGCCTAGCACTCTTGTCTGCCGTGTCCAAGTACAAGCCTGGAATGGATCGGCGTATCGAGGGAGTCGCCAGAGCGTCGATGACGGGCATGCAGCTGGTCTGCGAGTTTCTTGGACCTTTCCCGGTCTATGTCGGCCTCGGCGCTGTTGTCTGGCATCTGGCCGACCGGGTCGCAGTAGTCGTGGGTTGCGGCGTCCTAATATTTGGGCTTCTCGCGTCCCTTATTGTGGGGGGATTGTGGAGGTGATCAACACTCGCCCGCCTGCTTCTGCCGCTGAGGCTGGGTCCGGACAAGAGACGCCGGCTCAGCAGAACGAGCAGGGAGAGCGCGAGCAGGAGCAGTGCCAGCTCGATCGCGAGGAGAACGATGAGTAACCAGTCCTGCACGGTCATGTTCCCGCCAGCTCACTACCGGCCGTAGCGGCTCTCTCGGTCGACCTGCCGCGCCATGTCGACGTGGGGTGACGTAGGGTTGCGCTCGCTGGCGCTGGAGCCACAGGACGTAGGCTTCGGGGTCGGTGTAGAGGTTGGGCACGCGTTCGCCACGGGCGCGGGCTGCGTGCTCCAGGGCGTGACGCTCGAGTTAGATGAGGCGCTGCTCGCAGCGGTAGAGGTCGCTGCCGGGGCCAGCCCGCTCCGTGTTATTGTTGAGACAGGGCTCCAGATGTGGTTGGAGCAGCGGTCAACGGGACAATCGAGCACGGAGGACATTCTTCGGCAACATGCGCAGATGTCGCCTCCCACGCCCAGCAATGCTCCTAAGGGACGCTGACGGATCATTACGGACGGCGATTGTTCAGGTATTGGGCGACGTGCTCCCATCAGGCCGCGCAGTCCATGAGGAAGGATGGAGGTACACTGTGATCGATTCGTGACCAGTATTTCCTTGACGGGGAACGCGTTCGGGGCTATAGTCTGGGTATCGAACATGAACGATCCGACGACGACAGCGCCGCTCACATAAAAGGAACCTCAACTGGGTATCGTTCCCCAGAGCAGGTCGTGAGTAGTCTCAAACGTGTACATGCGAAAAGAGACATGCCAGCCGCAAGGGAGTGAGGTCGCACCTCGCACCGACAAGGCAAGCGCCCATCAGTGTCACAACACGATGGGCGCTTTTGTTGTGCCTTTTGGTTGTGTTCCCTCCTGCACCAACGATCACGCCCCTGCATGGAGTGCCCGTCCGGAGGCGTTCCGAAGGCCACGCGGCAATGTGCGTGCAAGTCCACCCACGTCCGCCACACTGCCATAGACCTGCTTAGGCCCACGACCCGCGAGCATGATCACCTTTTGCCATTGCCGGATGTTGCCGTACGGTCGGTATGGTCGTTGCCACTTCGTCTGGCACTCTAGCGCTTCCCCTAGCTGGTGTGGACGGTGATTTTTGCGCGACCTGCTCCGCCATCAGCGTGACCTAGTTGTGATGCTTGCCCTGGTACTCGAGACGACAGTGTGAGGTGTTCCGCGTACTATGCCCTCTATACTTGCGCCTTCTGGCGCACGTTCGACGGCAAGCAACCGCTACCAAGCGGAAAGAGGAGATCACGATGCGTGCCTTTGTGATGAAGTCCCTGGGGAGCGTGGGGTTCATGGACAAACCCATACCCACCCCTGGACCTGATGATGCGATTGTCAAGACCACCCGGGCGCTGATTTGTACGTCCGACTCGCACACCGTACGTGGTGCGGTTGGACCACGAGAAAACCTAACGCTCGGACATGAAGCGGTTGGAGTGGTCTACGCAGTCGGCAGCAATGTCAAGCTCTTCAAGGCAGGCGATCGTGTACTGGTCGGCGCCATCACGCCCGATTGGGGAGATCCAGCGTCGCAGGCAGGTCATTCCTCGCAGTCCGGCGCCCCATTAGGCGGCTGGAAGTTCTCGAATACCAAAGATGGGGTGTTTGCCGACTACTTCCATGTCAACGAGGCTGATGCCAACATGGCCAAGATCCCAGATAGCGTCGCTGATGAGGTAGCGGTGTATTGCTGCGATATGCTCTCGACCGGGTTCATGGGGGCAGAAAATGGCAATATCCCGATTGGCGGCACCGTGGCGGTCTTTGCCGAAGGACCGGTGGGACTCATGGCCACCGTCGGGGCGAAGCTACGCGGAGCCGGGCTGATCATTGGGGTCGAAACCGTCCCGAAGCGCCAGGACCTGGCACGCCAGTACGGCGCTGATGTCATCGTGGATTTCGCCAAAGAGGATCCAGTGGAGCGCATTTTAGCGCTCACGGGTGGCATTGGCGTCGACACGGCCATTGAGGCCTTGGGTGCTGACTCGACCTTCCAGAATTGTGTGCGCGTGACCAAAGCTGGGGGCACAATCTCGAACGTCGGCTACCACGGAGAGGGTGAATTTGTGCATCTACCCCGAGTAGAGTGGGGAGTCGGGATGGCCGAAAAGACGATTGCGACTGGGCTCTGCCCCGGTGGCCGGCTGCGTATGGAGCGTCTGCTGCGGCTCCTGGAGATGAAGCGGGTCGATCCCACTCCGATGACCACCCACACCTTTAGCTTCAATCAAATGGACCAGGCCTTCGAGATCATGGATAAGAAGCTGGATGGGGTGCTGAAACCGCTGATTGTGTTTGAGTAGCGTCTACTGAGATTCGCTCATCACGCGCAGATCGGCTGGAACATTCGGAAGCACTGGCATCAATGGCACTACGTATCTCGCTTTCCACTAACAGCGAGATACGTAGCAATAGAGCTGTTTTACCGTCATGGCACATGGTGACAGCTTCCATTGCACTGGGCTGGTAAGAGAATAGGGTGACGGGTATGTGAACATGAGCTCACCAGTGGTGGTGCTGTGAGTGTATTACCATACAGGTGTCCTGTGCATCTCAAGTGAGTCAAAAATGCTCGCAGGACAGCGCACAACTAAGGGGAAACTAGTCATGGGAAAAAGGGTAGGTGTAGGAATAGCCGCCCTTGGAGTCACTGTGTTGGGCGTCTATGTGCGCTTCCTCTGAAGAGGTTGCCCGTGCCATGCCTGGCGATGACGTAGTGAAGCGGCCCACCTTTAACGCCACTCCTGCCGTGACCATCCAGGCAAGACCGGACCAGATCTGGCCGTGATTGGTGCAGATTGTCATCACACGAGCCGGCTGGTACAGCTATGACTGGCTGGATAACCTAGGTAAGCCCAGTGCCCAGCGCATCCTCCCAGAGTGGCAGCACGTGGCCGTGGGAGACGCGGTACCGTTCAGTCCAGATGGAAAACAGGGCATGTATGTCAAGGATTTTGACGCCAACCGATATCTGCTCTGGTGGGATAAGAAAGGTGACTCTACCTGGTACTAGGGTCTGTACTCCCAGGATGACCACCAGACCTGCCTGATCGCGCGGGTGCGCCTGCACTACCGCTGGCTCTCGCCTGCGATCCTGTTTAGCCTGCTTGTGGAGTTCACCGACGTCGCGATGATGCGCAAGTGCCTGCTGGGCATCAAGCGGCGGGCAGAGCGTGTGAGCAGATCGACCTCCGAACCTGTCGGAGTAATGTGAACGAGTCAGTTGCCACTGCTGACCCTGCTTGATCTCCTTAAGGACTAGTAGTATCTGCAGTACTTCCCCAGATAACAGAGATGCCGACAACCATTATTGAGCGCCGGGAGTGGTATCTGCCCGATTGGTGCGTCGGCCGAGATGCGGGGGACACAGCGGCCTGGATGCGTATGGCCTCACTGGCTTCCTTGGGTCCGTCGGCAGGTCATAGGCTCCTCAAGGTTACTCGGCATGCCCATCCAGCGGTGAGTGAACAACCGCCACCATGGCAGCGACCGCTGCAAGGAGCTCGCTTACCTCGAATGGCATGAAGAGGAAGGTATTGATCCCAAGGTGACTCCCGCGCGCTTGCAAGGACGCATCATCGTGCATCAACACGAGGAGGATTGGCACCGATGCGACAGACGTGGTATCGCGCACTCGCCCACAGATGGTGAGCCCATCCACCTTGCCCAGATGCGCATCCAGAATGGCCGCTGCACAGGGCCCGCGAAGTATCGCCTCCATAGCTTGCTCCCCGTTGGCGTACAGATGTGGGGCATACCCCGCTAAGCGGAGCGCCATCACGATCATCCGTCCGATGGCCCGGTCGTAGGTCGCGACGACGATCGGGAGCGACGCAGTGGATTCTAGGGCCAATGAGCCCGGTGAGCTAAGTGAGGACATAGTGCACGCTCCTGTGTTGGGCGATCTCCCAAGTAGTGGACCAGTCTCTCGCCAGCGAGGCCAGGCTAGCATGCCCATCGGCTAGCAACTCGTGGGACGTTGCCAGGCAAGGATGCGGACATCAATGGCGGATCAAGAGTATCGGCCCAGTGTACTGTGTGCATCTCACACACCTGTCACAGAAGCTCCCCAATCGCTCACAAAGGAGGCACAAACCGGGGAGAAGCATTATGGGGAGCACAAAGAAGTGTTTGGCTGAGTGACGGTCGGGTCCTACCGTTCCTACCGCCAGCTCGAACTGGTATGTCTGGGTGTTCGTGTGCCTGCCTTACGCCCCCCAGTTGCCTCATGGTGGCGATCATTAGGGAGGTCATCAGGGAGTGCAGCGAGGGGAAGGGTCAGGAAGAAGGTGGTGCCCACCCCTTCGGCCGACTCGAACCAGATGTGGCCACCGTGCCGCTCGACCAGTTCGCGACAGACGAACAGACCGAGTCCGGTGCCGGAGATCTGGTGGTCGTGCACGTTACTCGCCCGCGCGAACCGCTGGAACATCTTCCCCTGTTGCTCAGCCGGTATCCCGATTCCACGATCTTGGATGCGCACCTCCGCTAACGCCGCCTCTCGGTCGGCTCGCAGCGTGAGCGTGACCGGCCCGCCCTGCGGACTGTACTTGATGGCGTTGCCCAGCAGGTTCCCAAATACTTGCTCCAGCCGCATGCTGTCGGCCTCCAGCACTACCGGCTCGTCGGCTTCCAGTGCCTCTACCTCCAGCATCAGCGTATGGTGCTCCGCCGTCATGCGAAGACGGGCCAGGCAGCGGCGCACCATCGCCACTAGCTCCACCGGGGCCAGGTGGAGCTCCAGCCGGTCCGCCTGGATACGGGTGACGTCGAGCAGGTCATTGACCAGCGCATTCATCCGGGCCGTGGCGACCCCTATCTCGGCGATGGCCTCCTGCTGCCAGTCGGCGAGGTCCGGCCCACGCCCCAGCCGCGTCTGCACTTCGAGCATGCTGGCGAAGCCCTGGATGGCACTGAGAGGAGTACGCAGCTCGTGGGCGGCGACGCTGATGAATTCGTCTTTGAGCTGCTCGGTAGCCTGAACCGAGCTGATATCCTGCACCAGTACCAGGGCGGCTCGCTCAGGCCTGATGACTCCTGGAGGTGCTTGCTGCGAGGCGGTCATGGCCTGCTCTACTTGCTCTTCTCCCAACAGCGCCGCATCGATGGCCACCGCATTCAGGAGGATTGGCACGCGGGTGCCATCTGGGCGGCGCACCACTTCACGCCGCTGCAGCGCCGGTAGGTCACCATGTATAATCTGCAGCGTGACTAGCTCCTCTGGCGGCAGCGGCTGGCCGGTTTCGGTGAAATAGCGCAGGCCCGATGTCTGCAGGAAGTCCGCCATGGGCTGTCCCTCCGGCCAGGTGGCGCCCCAGACCTCCATCGCTGCATGGTTGGCCATGACGAGCGCGGCCTCTGGGCCTCGTACCAGATAGGCTCCACCCGGCAGCTCGCCCAGCGCCATCTGCAGGGTTTGCAGGAGTGCTTGCCGCTGCTGGACAGCCAACCGCTCTGCTGCTTCCAGGCGTTTGCGGGCGGTGACGTCGCGAATGATGCTCATGACGACGACGTCGTCACCCAACTGCAACGGGCCTAAGCTCACTTCCACGGGGAACTCACTGCCATCCTGGCGTTGGCCGAAGAGCTCCAGTCCCGTCCCCATCGGCCGGGTGTGCGGCGCGGCCAGGTAGTCGGCCCGGTGCTGTTCATGGACGGCAGACAGGCGGCTGGGCAACAGCATCTCAACGGGACGCCCCAGGAGCTTGGAGGGCGGGTAGCCGAAGAGGACCTCGGTCTGGTGGTTCACCAGCAACATATGCCCGGCGGGGTCGGCAACGATGATGGCATCGGGGGCCAGTTCGAGGAAGGTCTGGGACAGCAGGCCGACAGGCCCGGATCCCATGGGATCGAGAAGGCACAGGGGGTCGGTCTTGCGACCGGTCCGCTTCTTCGTCGTCACGCTGGGAGGTCGCTTCGTGGCCATGGATGACTCTTCTCTGGAGAGGGCGCCTGAAGGCAACGCTGTCGATAGCTCGAGAGATCGTCGCGCTCCAGCAACCACTGCGCTACCTCATGCCGGTTCCCCATCCCCGCGGCACACGATATCAGCTGCCAAGGAGTGGGAGGTACGAGCACAGTTTGCCCCACTCCACGAGTATAGTATACGCAGTGCAGCGGTTCCATCGCGACCCTGGATAAAAGTCTGGACACCCCAGCAGAATGTGCGCTATTGCAGGCTGGTGACGTCCAGCAAGCGACCCTAGTGACGAACGTATGGGGTGACGCCTGCTAAGTCGGAGAGATCGCTTGGATAGGTCGTGCTCATGCCACGCAGTGTAGAGCACAGGTCACGATTCTGCAGTGCGGAACGGTCTATGAGGGTGGGCGGGAAAGGGTGTGTGCCTATTCTCACTCATACCAACCCTTGCAGCAGAAGCTCCCCGCCCACATGTAGTGGGTACATCGCGACCTCTTTTCCGTTGAGCCTCACCCTGTCTCGACTCGCAGCTCGTGGCCGCCACCATCTAAAGCAGTCTGTAGAGGCGAAGGTCAGGGCAGTATACGCACCCGGTAGGTCTGTGGGCGAGAACAGCAAGCCGGGCAGGGAGCGCAACAGGCGATATATTGGCAGGTGTGCGATGCATGAGTTCATAAGGAGCGAGCAATGCCAGACAGCCCACGGTACATTCTCGATGTCTCAGGTAACGCCCCTATACGTTTCGATACCCAAAATGGAGAGACCTGGACGCTTGTTGGTAGTTCAGCGTCTGAGAGGTCTTGGGTGCCCGTGAAAGATGAGGACGCGCCAGAATCCTCAGATGCGAAGGAAAGGAAGATTACAGAGCTCATGCAGCATATCCAAGATCTGCAAACGGAAGTGAACGATCTTCGCAGTAGAAAGTAGCCGATGAGGGTGGATCACGGTTAGCCCCAGGGCCACTGCCTGGGGCTTCTCTTTGGCTTGAATTGTGGGAGCGCTGAGTCAAAGTGGGATACGCTGCTAGCGCGTATACTGAGCGCTAGAAAGGCAGATTGACATGTGGCAACCGGCATGCCACCCGCTGACTCACGAAGCTTTCAGCAGCACAGATAATCGCTCCAAATAGTTTGGCACGAAAAGGTAGGACAAGAGCATGGGTCGCAATCCTCCGCCGGACAATTGGGAAGAACTTACCACACGGGAGCGGGATGAACTCGTGGCCAGGCATGTGCTGGGCTGGACCGAAAAGCGCATTTCAGGCAGGAAACACGTGCCGCCATTTTCGACGGATATCGCAGCAGCTTGGCAGGTGGTTGACGCGTACCCCAGCTTACGCTTTTCCTTGGAGCGATTCGAGACTAAAGGAAGTTCCACTGCTGGCTTTCGTGACATGGACAAAGAGGGGTCATCCTGTTGGGGACATGCTGAAAACCCAGCAGAGGCCATCTGTATTGCAGGACTGCGCGTCGCCGGGCTTTTGCAATAAGTGGAGTGATGCTTGGCAGCACGGCAGATATTCGCCTTCGGCAGTGCCTGGGCAGGCTGATACGCGGGCTCAGCCTACTGTTGTAGAACGTGAGGAGTGCGCCAAGGAACGGATATCCGTAAACTTGCCAAAGGCAAGAAGACACTGGGAAGGAGGTGTCTTGGGACAGCCGGCTTACCTGAATCCGAAAGGTGCAGGGGACCATAGCATGCCGGCAGTCGGGACGGAATGGCGGGAGGTGCCCCGGCTATTTGCGACTCGGGTCCCG
>JBKQTH010000334.1:0-16756 GCA_052143275.1 Ktedonobacterales bacterium
CTTCTCGCATGGGCTGACCCTCAGCCACCGCTCGTACCAGTCTTTCTTTGAGGTCGGTCGAATAGGCACGCATACCTGGGATCACTGCATAACTCATGCCTGCCGCTGCTTCTCGCAAGTTGCTCTAAGCGCGTGTGGTTGGGGCGCTTTTGCCGAATATGTCTGTGCTAGTGAAACCGCGTTGGCACTGAAACCAACCAATCTCACCTTCGAGCAAGCAGCAGCCGTCCCGCTAGCAGCCGTCACCGCCCTGCAGGCTCTGCGTGACAAAGGACAGATTCAGCCAGGGCAAAAGGTTCTGATTAATGGTGCCTCTGGCGGTGTAGGTATGTTTGCCGTGCAGATTGCCAAATCGTTTGGAGCCGAAGTCACTGCGGTGTGCAGCACGCGGAATGTGGACCTGGTGCGCTCGCTTGGGGCAGACCACGTCATTGATTACTCAAAGGAAGATTTCACCCACAATGGGCAGCAGTATGACCTGATTCTTGCCGCGAACGGCTATCATCCAATTTTCGCATACAAGCGTGCACTACGCCCCAAGGGAATCTACGTCATGAGCGGAGGTTCCATGACGCAAGTGTTCCAAGCTATGCTCCTCGGACCCTGGATTTCCATGACCGGGAGTAAGAAAATGGGTAATGTGATGGCGAAACCAAACAAAGAGGACTTGGTTTTTGTAAAAGAGCTTCTTGAAGCCGGCAAAGTCGCACCTGTTATAGATAGATCTTACCCGTTAGGTGAGACGGCTGAAGCTCTCCGCTATCTTGAAGAAGGGCACGCCCAAGGAAAAATCGTGATAACTGTAGCGCAATAGCAAACGTATCTCTACGATCCAGCTCCTCGTGCACGTGTCTAGAAGCCAGCTCGAAGGAATCCCATGAAAGCAATGGTCTCGACACAATACGGGTCCACGCGACAACCGTAACCGCCCGCCGGAGACTGTGAGCTTCGCAGTTCAAAATTCCCCATCTGGCTCTGGCTCCCTATACGACTCTAATTGCGCCACTATATGATTGGCTCTTGAGCGTATTTGATGAAGCGGACAAGGAAGCAAGCGGATGATTCGCCGCACCCTGCTGCTCGTCGCCCTGGTGCTGTTAGTGGTGGGTGTCTGGCGGTTCTCGGTGCGCGACTACAGATGTTCGGGGAATGTGTCCGGAAATTTATGTTGATGAGCGCGCGATTCAGGCGTGGTGGCAAGAGCACTGACCAGTGCGGCGTGGTCCCTGGCATCGCACGTTTAGATATTAGTGCACGCATCAGTAATTCCTTGTCATTGCCCGCGACCGGCTGGAGTCAGCCAACTGGTGTGAATAGCAATGAGCTCGCCGAGGTCGGGCTCGGTCAGGACTTCGATACGGGTGATCCATTTGACCCACTCGAAGCCGCGCCGTCCCGGGGCGACCAACCGCGCCGGTGCGCCGTGATCGTGACTGAGAGGCTCATCGTCGGTATGAGTGGCCAGCAAGGCGTTTCTTGCTTCATCAAGGGGAAGACTCCAGCGATAACTGGTGATGGAGACGAAGCTCACCCACCCAGCCGCCGGTAAGGGCCTAGCCTTCTCCAGGATGTGACCGATACGGGCACCATGCCACCGTTGCGCGGAGTAGAAACCGCTGGTACAGTCCAGGATGGCATCAAGCGCGTCGCCGTAACCCAGCAGGTCCTGGTAGGTGAGCGTAAAAGGAGCCGCAACGGCGCCCGCCACGGTGAGATGCCAGGTATGGGTGTCGATGGGACGAGGCTGGTCGGCGACCCAACTGGATGAGGGAAAATCATTGCCGGCATAGCTGCCGGACTCTCGTGAACCAGTGAACCGTTCTTGCGCGCCCGGCAGCCGCAACGCGCGTTCGAGCAGCTGCTGTGCCGGCCAGAGCACGGCAGCGCTCAGGACCAGCGCTCCAAGGGCCACAGCCTGACGGCGCCCGCGTACATCGCGTGCCCGCAGTCGGCGGGCGCGTGCCAGCATGTGTAGGACGACGATGCCCACCAGAGCGAACCCAAAGATGATATGCCAGTTCAGCAAGCCAAAGCCGGCAAGGTAAGCATCACCTCCAACCATCCACCAGACACCTGACCCGATCGCTACCGCTACGACCAGGGTAGCAAGAAGGCCAAGCACGGTACGGCGGTCCCACAGCTGCGGCCGGACGAGCCGCGGCCAGACACGCCGTAGCTTGCCCCAGAGCAGAAGCAGCAGCCACAGACCGGCGGCTCCATGCAGAGCGAAGACCAGCCACAGATTCGGCCTCCCGCTGATCAGACTGACAAGGCCGCTCGTGGCAGCCACTCCTGTAGCCAACGCAAGACTCCAATCGGTCAGGCGTGGTGGCATGCGGTACATAGGCATCTCGCTTCGCTAGTCGGCAGCAAGCCGTTGATGGCTCGTTTAGAACAGGGGTAAGACTTTTTCTGTAAGACCTTTCTGCTGTCTAAAAGTCATGTAAATGAGGAGATGTCAAGCCTGGCTGCAGCCCATCTAGTGTTGCAGCAGCTTCCAGCTGATGCGCTCTTCACCACGAAGCGGCATAATGCGACGCCACCGTGCCTTGCTGACGAAGCACAGATGTTTGGGAAATGTGTCCACAGTGCATCCAAGTGTCGTGTGAGGGAAATTCGCCCTTCTGCCGATATGACTTGCTCCCGTAGATCGTGTCCGCAGGATGTGAGAATATTTCTCTGGCTGAGTTAGAAGCGTTGCCAACGAATGTCGATCAACCGATCGATGGTGGAGTTGCGCAGGGAGATCTGGCCGACCGACAATGAATGGTCCTCTGTCTCCTTGAGTCGATGTCCTACCGGACACACTCTTGTATCTTAAGAGTGTCGACTAAGTCTTGTCGCGTGAAGCGCCCGCAAGCTGCGCCAGATGGCCGGCCAGCCGGGTGAGCAGCGCGTAGAGGGCGGACCTCTCGTGGCGGTTTAGCGGCGCGAACACACGCTCGGCAAGGTCGAGCTGCAAGGCGTGGATGTGCTCGACGTGCGCGTGGCCCTTCTCGGTGAGCTCCAACAGGATGGCGCGGCGATCGGTGGGGTCGGGTTTGCGCACCAGCAGGCCCTCGCGTTCGAGCGCGTCCACAATTGTAGTGATGTTGCGTGCCGTCACACCAAGCGCGGACGAGAGATCACCCATGCGCACCCGCCCCGGCGCCACGTCTACCACCGCAGCCAACAGAGCTGCGCGCGGCATGGAGAGTTTGCTCAGCTCCGGTTCCGAGTGGGAGAAACAGAGGTTGCCCCACTGCTTGAAGGCGTGCGTGGTGCTGAGCAGCGCCTCGGCCAGGTCCACGGCGGTTAGCTCTGCCTGACCGCCAGATGGAGAGGGTGGCAGCGGCCAATCGTGGCGCTGGGATGCCATTGGATCCAGATCGAGCTCACCATCGTCAGGGCAGGTATCTGGTCCGCGCACACCTGGCTCCTGCGACGCCGACCGCTTTGGATGACCTGAGAAAGAATGTGCAAGATGAGGCCCACCACCTCTTGACATTTTGGTCGAATCTCCTGTACATATACACTATAGACAAGCTCAAAGTGTAGTTTGCGGTAATGAGTCCGTTCAGGAAAAGGATACCACATGGGAGTCAGAGACGCAATCCTGGCCGAGGGGCTCGAGAAGCGCTTCGGCCAGACGCAGGCCCTCCGGGGTCTCGATCTCGCGGCTGAGGAGGGCACAGTGCTTGGCGTGCTGGGGCCGAACGGCGCTGGCAAGACGACGGCCGTGCGCATCCTCACGACGCTGCTCAAGCTCGACGCCGGTCATGCCCAAGTCGCTGGGCTGGACGTGGTGCACGACGCCGACAAGCTGCGGGCGCGTATCGGTCTGGCAGGCCAGTACGCCGCGGTGGACGATCTACTAACCGGGCGCGAGAACCTCGAGATGTTTGGCCGGCTCTACCACATCGCGGGATCGGCTGCCCGCAAGCGCGCCACGGAGCTGCTCGAACGTTTCGACCTCACGGATGCGGCCAACCGCATCGTCAAGACATATTCGGGCGGCATGCGTCGGCGCCTGGACCTGGCCGCCAGCCTGATCGTCTCGCCGCCGGTGCTCTTTCTGGATGAGCCGACGACGGGCCTGGACCCACGCGGGCGCACCGAGATGTGGGACGTGATCAGCGGCCTCGTCGCCGACGGCACCACCGTGTTGCTGACCACGCAGTATCTCGAAGAGGCCGATCTCCTCGCGGATCAGATCGCAGTAGTTGACCACGGCCGTGTGATCGCACGCGGCACGTCCGACGAATTGAAGGCCCAGGTGGGCGGCGAGCGGCTGGAGGTGACCGTGGCGCGCGGCAGTGATCTCGACGCGGCCATGCGGGCGCTCAGCGCCTATGCCTCGGGCGACTTGCATGTGGACGCTGAGCATCGCCATGTGGTCGTGCCCGTGACGAATGGTTCGCGCCTGCTAGCCGACGCGATCCGTGACCTCGACGCTGCGGGCCTGCGGCTCGACGACCTCGCGCTGCGGCGCCCGACACTGGACGACGTCTTTCTCACACTCACCGGCCACGCCGCCGAGGACCGTGGAGCGGACTCGTCGAGTCATTCCGAAGAGGAGGCGCCCACCGGTGCATCGAGGTCCGACAAATCCAGCACGCACACTGCACCTAACGAAAGGATGAGCGCATGAGCGCCATTTCCGTACCATCTACCACCAGGGTGCGGCCACTCCGGCGCCCGCGGCTCTTCTGGGCGCTGGCTGATGCGTGGGTACTCGCCAAGCGGCGCCTGACGCAGATCCCGCGCATCCCCGACGAGCTAATCTTCGCGACGATCCAGCCAGTGATGTTCGTCGTGCTGTTCCGCTACGTCTTCGGAGGGGCGATCACCGGCGCCGGGCCCAACTACGCCAACTACCTGATGGCCGGCATCTTTGTGCAGACCGTCATCTTCGGCGCGACGACTACGGGCGTCGGGCTGGCGCAGGACCTCGAAAAGGGGCTGATCGACCGCTTCCGCTCGCTGCCGATGGCCAAGTCTGCTGTGCTGACCGGCCGGACGATCGCCGACTTGGTGCGCAACCTCTTCGTGGTGATCGTGATGCTCGTCGTCGGCCTGATCGTTGGCTTCCGCCCGTCCGGGTCGCCACTGGCCTGGGCCGCCGCCTTCGGGCTTATCTTGCTGGTCAGCTTCGCCTTCTCCTGGATCTCAGCGACGATTGGCCTGCTGGTGCACAGCGCGGAGGCGGCGCAGTCGGCGGGATTCATCTGGCTCTTCCCGCTGACGTTTGCCAGCAGTGCGTTTGTGCCGGTGAGCCGGATGCCCAACTGGCTGCAGGGGTTTGCCAATCACCAGCCGGTATCGGTCTTCGTGAACGCGGTGCGCTCACTGCTGCTTGGCCAATCGGTCGGCGCAGACGGTTGGCAGTCGCTGGTGTGGTGCCTGGGCATCCTGGTCGTGTTCATCCCACTCTCGGTCTGGATGTACGGCCGGCGCGTCGGAGGATAGCGATGCTAGATGGCTAGCATCAGACGACAATAAGAAGGAGCGCACGTCTACCCTTCCCCCTTTACGCCCGTGGGACGAGCGAAGTGAGCCCTGCCAGGAGCTTGCAAGCGCCTGTGGCGCCGGAGGGAGAGATGGCGGCAATGGTGCCGTCCCCCAGCTCTCCGGCAAACTGGCGATGCCACAGGGTGGAGCCGGAGAAAGCGTCCAATGCCTCGAGGTCAGTGGCCTGCGCTCCATTTTGCGTACAGCCGCTTGCTTTTTGCCCATCCACCTCACTCTCGTTCTCAGGAATGAAGTCTCTCCGTACCAGGCGCACAGAAGTGCTACATACGAAAATACACGTGCTGTAAGACGTTTTCGCCATTTCCACTGTTTTCAGTGGTCAGTTACACCCCTGAGACGGTATGCTTCAACTTGAGACGTCCCCGAGTCATGCCATAGATCTGACTTGCCGCTCCGGACTGCTTGGGCTCATCACTACAACGTCACAGCGGTTATTGCCCGCCTCGCATTTTCATCTGAGCCCGTTCGGCATCCTTGCCTGCCGAAGAATAACGACGATGAGCAGGCTTCCACTCCTCCCTTTTACGCCCCCTCTGTACCTGCACCGAGAGCGGCATCGCAGCATCTCTCGGGCTGTGAGGCAATTGTGTGCTCAATTCGCCTGATTGTGATCGAACCGTGAGGTTGCCTCGGTAGGGTGGCAACTATCGGAACCGCTTCACGTGAGCACGCACAGAGCAAGCGTTGAAAAGAGGGGATTCCTATGACCAGGAGGGCTTCGGGTAAAGGGAAAACGCCAGGGAGACCCGAGAATCAGACTGCCGCCTCCCCATCCTCCCTGCCAGCGCCAATACCACCCTTGCCACGCGCCGGGTCGTCGTTGCTGGAATTGTTGGCGGCCCTGAGTCATGAGTTTCTCACGCCTCTCGCTGTGATCGAAGGCTACTCGTCGACGCTCTTGTCGCAACGACAGCGTCTCGCTCCCGAGGAACACGATGAGTTTCTGCAGATGATCCAGCAGGCAGGGAGACGTCTGGGGAACCTCACTGAGCAGCTGCTGGAGATCGCCAACCTTGAAGCCGGAATCATCCAGCTTCACCACAGCCCGGTCGATCTCTCCACCCTGGCGCACGAGGCGATGACCCAGGCGGAGCAACGGGTCCCCACGCCACTCCGGGACCGCTTCACTTTTGTTCTGCAGTGCCGGGATGCTCTGCAGAACCCGTTGCGGGACCCGCCGCTCGTCAAGGGGGATGTGCTCCGCTTGCAGCAGGTGCTCGGGCATCTCTTGGACAATGCGATCAAATATTCGCCAGAGGGTGGCAGGATTGACCTCATTGTCCAACCAGCTGCCTCACCACGACGCTCGGGCGTATCGGTGCATGCTGGCGCTGGCACGGATAGTGTAGCCGCAGCCTTTTGGGAGATCTGTGTCTGTGACGTTGGGGTGGGCATTGCTGATGAGCATCTCGAGCGGATATTCGATCCCTTTTACCGGGTCGATACTGGTCTCACCCGCGAGAACTACGGCTTGGGACTTGGGCTGGCAACCTGCAAATATCTGATCACCTTACACCAGGGCCGTATCTGGGCTGAAAGCTGCCCTGACGGAGGGAGCGCATTCCATGTCTGGCTCCCCCTTGAGGAACCAAATGTGGACTGCTGAGATACCATTGAAAAATCGACTCTGAGAGTTCAGCAAGCATGCTGACACGAAAGGGAGAGTAGATCCATGTTGGGAGAGCTGAGCAGCGAGCAGATCGAGCATCTGCTGCATAGTGAAGTCGTCGGGCGCATCGGCTGCCACGCCGAGGGCCGGACCTACGTGGTGCCGGTCAATTACGTCTACGACGGCGAGTTCCTCTACGGGCATGCCGCCGATGGGATGAAGCTGCGGATGATGCGGGCGAATCCCGAGGTCTGCTTCCAGGTGGACCGCCGTACGGGCCTCTCCGACTGGCAGAGCGTGATCGCCTGGGGCACGTTCGAAGAGTTGCAGGGCACTGAAGCCACGCGGGCAATGGAGCTGCTCCTCGACCGGCTGTTGCCCCTTCTTGCCGGCGTAGGCGCCCCTGCCACTCGCGATGAAGCGCGCGCGACCTTGGCGGCAGGCACGCCCGCCGAGAACCTAGCGATCTATCGCATTCGGCTTCGCGAGCGCACGGGCCGCTTCGAGAAGTCCGCATGACCCATGCGGGCGTGTGTGGCACTGCGGCATCGTAACGGAACTGCCGACGCTTGTCGGCTTGAGCACGACGTTCCCGAGCGCACGCATTGGCACTGAAACGGTAGCGCGTCACGCGCTGTAGGCGTACCATTGTGACGATGGTGTACGTCTCGCCCAGTATGCCTGGTTGTCCGTGCTCACCTGGCCAATGATCCGTTACGGCGAAAAGCGTCTCCACCGGCTCCCATTGGGAACGGCAGTGTCTCTGCCGGCAGTTCCATACGCGAGGCTGGCCGTCAGACGCGCTCTGAAACACCAGGCGCTAGACACAAAAAAGCGAGTCGCTACGTCATGTGCAGCGACTCGCTCTACCTCTGCTCCCTGCGCGTGACACCTCATGCCGCTTGGTATTCTCGAACGCCCCGGCCGGTTAAGGCTCATTGTGTGGGCGCGCTGTCGGGGATGTGTCCGCACAGGTTCGCACCGTTTCGGCGCCTGCCTCTACAGGCCCACGCTGTCCACCTGCCTGACTCCATACGCCACTCGTGCAGGAATGAGCAGAACGTATGTCATGATGTGCACAATGGCAACTCCTTTCTCATTCCTCCCCTCGAGACGGCGCTTGTGTCGGATCGAGGTGTACTCCTACAGTAGTACATCGCCGGCACCGAAATCAAGGCGCTGCCGTCACAATCGCATCACACCACGCGAGAGTCGCTCGATGCCCGCACCGCCGGAACATCTCAAGGACGTTCGGATGGCGTGGCCGGTGGCGCCGCACCAGCAAAGACGATATATACTTGCCGGCGACCTCCGCTTACATCATCTACCTGGCAATGATCCGTATCATGCTCCGCAGCCTTGCCTAATCCTAGGCCAGACGGCTTCTCAGATGGCTCAGACGAAGGATAGACCGGGTGTGTCCCGGATATGCTGGACAAACGCGCCAGGGTTGGAGTGGACGCGTAGCCCTGCATTGCGCTAGCTGCGCTTGTCGCCACGTAGCGGCAGGGTGAACCAGAAAGTCGAGCCATGGCCGGGTGTACTCTGCATCCCTACCTGCCCGTGGTGCCGCTCGACGATCGTCTTGCTGATGTAGAGACCCATGCCCAAGCCGATCTGCGAGCCGCTCTGCCACGGTGTAGCCTCCGCCTGATAAAAGCGCTCCCAGAGGTGTGCCTGCCCTTCCAGAGGCACCCCGATGCCCTCGTCATGAACGGAGACGCGGGCCAATCCGTCCGCCGTCTCCAAGCGCACCTCCACCGCCTGGTCCTCGCGCGAGAACTTGAGCGCGTTGCTCAGGTAGTTGGTCACCACCTGCTCAATACGCCCAGCATCGGCGATCACCGGGACCATGCACGCCGTGGCCATCCACCGAATCTGGCGCGTCGGGTTGAGCAGCGCCTGGTCTTTCACCATCTCACTGACTACCGTGTCCAGATCGCAGGGTGCCATGCGGAACTCCAGCCGACCCTGCTGAATGCGGGCCGTGTCCAGCATATCGCCAATCAGCCGCCGGAGCCGTAGCAGACTGTGCTCGCAGCGCTCGACCAACATGCGTAGCACCACCACCGCGCGGGTGTCGTCCGGAGGATTGCCCCGAGACTGGGCCAGGGCATCGAGTCGGCGCGCCAGCAGCTGGATGTTCGCCTGTAGGGTGGTCAGGGGAGTCCTGAGTTCATGGCTGACGACGCCGAGGAACTGCTCCATCCTTTCATACGCCAGGCGCAGCGCCGCCTCCCGCGCAGCCGCCGCGTCGCGCTCGCGCCGGAGTTGCTGCTGCTCGACGAAGAAGACCACCGGCCGCAACAGCGCGAGCGCGAGGAGGACGAAACCGACCAGGATCGGGAGGCGGAGCGCGGACCTGCTCGGCTCCGTCACCAGCGCGTGGACGATGATTACTGCGCTTGCCCCGAGGGCGGCGATGCCCGGCAGGACAAACTTGGTGCCGTGCCAGAGGTCGCGCCAGTTCAGTCCCTCTGAGGGGCCCTCCGGACTGGGGGGGATTTCGTCCGGTGCGAGGCGGAGCCGGACAAGGCCCGCGAGGGGAAGCAGCAGGTAGAAGATGGACCAGAAGAGGTCGGGCGGGCTCCCCGACCGATGAGTGTGCGGCGGAGTGAAGAGCAGCACGGCGGCCCAGGTGTCGGCGATGAGGAGGCAGGCGAAGGCGACGCAGAGGAGAGAGCCGACCAATAGGTCGGCGGTCGTGTGGTAACGATGCATGAAGAGGAGGACGACGCCGTAGAAGAGGACGAGGTCGCCGACCTGGTAGCCCATGCCGATGGTTTTGGCGAGTTGTGTCACTCCATGCTCCCCGGCGATCGGGTCGAGGACGAAGTACCACGTGAGGGCGGTGACGGAGCCCATCCAGAGGAGGCCGTCCACCAGCGTCCGCAGACCCACGAGGAGACGTGCGCCTTCGCGGACAAGGAAGATAGCAGCTATGAACAAGGGGTATTGGAGGATGAAGAAGTAGCCGGGGAAGCTCGGGAACGGGACGCCCTCAGGGTAGACGTACATGCCGGCAATCGTCCAGAGGGTGCGCGCGACGGCGTACGAGAGCATCCCGAGGGCCGCGAACATCCACGCGGTAGCAAAGCGGTGGCCGACGCGCTGGAGGGACACAGCGACCCAGGCCACGACGAGGAATTGCGGCCAGGCGAGCGCGATGCGCAGCCAGTCCGTGATCGGCCCGATCCAGGAGGGTTGCACCAGGGTTATCGTCAACTGGAAGCTGATCAGCAGGGCAGAGAGTACAAACGCGCTGAGCAACACAGGGTCCTCTTGCAGCGCGCGGAGCAAGGCTCGGCCGGCCGTGGTGCGTGGTGCGCTCTGCGGGTATGGGTCATGCATCGTGGAGGTATCCACCATGCCGTCACCAAACCTTTCTACCCCGCGCCGTGACGCTTGCAGTCAGGTGCCAGTGTACGGCGGTCGCGCCAGTACCCGTGAGGATAGACGGGGCGTCTCACAAGACCACCACAGATTCCCGGCCACGCAGTACGCGGACCTTCCGAAGCGTACTGAGAGCGTGCTTTGGACGTGAGATCAAGGGGATCACCTGATGGAGCAGGAGACAGGCGAAGGCAATGAAATGCAGACGTGCCAGCACCGTTGGCAGCAGCTCATAGTCGCGGGCCAGACAGGCGAAGCAGCAGCCGCAGATCATCCACGATGGCCCCGAAGCAACCGGCGGCCAGCCAGCGGCGATGTTGGTAGACCAGTTCCCAGCGCGGAAAGTCGTGGGGCAGCATCCGCCAGCAAATGCCACGCCGCAGGTGCGGCTCATCCTCACGGGTCACCATATGTCGGGCAGAAGCGCTCGCCGCTCCAAAGGATACTCAGCGAAGTGCTGCTGGTACCAGCGATGATTGGCTCGCGCGCGCGGGACGAGATTGGCCAGCACCCACACGAAGAACGCTGCCCCTGGAATGGACCACGTTGCCAGCGCCCATCCGCCCCACTCAATGATCTCGCCCAGATAGTTCGGCGCAGACACCCAGCGGAACAGCCCGCCGCTCGGAATCTGATACCCGGACTGACCGGAATGACGCTGACGCCGCAAAATGGCGTCCGAGTAGCGGCAGATGGACATGCCCGCGATGAAGAACAGCGCCCCCAGTAAGAAGCGCGGGTCGAGCAGCCAGCGGCCCGAATAGCCACCAGAGAAGCTGAACAAGTAGCGGCCATTGAGATAGCCATTAAGGACGTTGAAGGTGAAACCCAACGCCGCGACCATCACGGGCATACGCTTGCCGCTGCTGCGCAACCTGAAAGGGTAGATGAACGCTCGATATACGTAGTGGCTCTCCCACATCACACAGAAGACGAGTGCGACGAGAGTGTCGCGGTAGGGCCCCACCAGAAAACAGAAGCCGAAGACCACCGCCGCCGGCGTTTCCATCACCAACCAGGCGAGTCGGTTATTGATGGTTGGGCCCTGCCACGGCTTGCCCACATGGCGACCGTATGGCGCATCCACCACGATGAGCAACGGGAACGTGAGCACCGCCGTCGCCACGTACCCAACCAGCACGATCGTGTACAGGGTCTGTTCGTTCATCGTATGAGTCGCTTTCGCTGACGCGTGAGAAGCCCGATCTCCTCAAGCCAGTTCACCGTGTCTGTCACAGCCTTCGCCAATGGGCGCGGCTGATAGCCCAGATCGGCTGTGGCGTGATCGTGCTGGATGTGGTGATTGCTGGTGAGAGCGGCTTCAAGGGATTGCTGGGTGAACAGTGATTGCCTGCCCTGCAGCGAGGCCAAGAAGCCTAGCGAACCGATGCCCAGGTAGGCCATCCATACGGGAAAGGTGAAGCGTGGGCTACGAGCACCACCATTCGCTTCAACCATGTTAGCGATAGTACGTAACGAGGCCCACTGATTGGAGAGGATGTAGGTCGCTCCGGCAGTGGCCACCTGCTCCGCGCGCACGGCGCCAGCGGCGACATCGCGCACATCTACCCAGTCGTAACCGCCGTTGACCAGCCCTGGCAACTCTCCCCGTGCGAGCTGGAGTATGTAGGCGTTGGCGGCGCTGAGCTTGTAGTCGTTTGGCCCCAGGATGGCGCTAGGGAACAAGATCACTGCGTCTAGTCCGTTCGCGATAGCCTGCTCCACGATGCGTTGGCTCAGCACTTTCGAACGGGGGTAGGGCAGGGGAACATCCTCAGCAATAAGTGGGCGCATCTCATCGAGCGGTTGCGTTAGAGGGTCGGTGCGGAAGACTTCAAGCGAGCTGACGTGGATGAGCCGCCGCACATGGTGCGCCTGGCATAGCGAGACGATGGTGTGCGTACCTTCCACATTGAGGGCGCGCATGGCAGGCCAAGCATGGGGGTCGAGTGAGACCAGCGCGGCGGTGTGATACACCACGTCCACGCCTTCGAAGCCGGTGTGGAGCGACTGCTCGTTGCTCAGGTCGCCGTCCACAAACTCAATGGGCAGGTCGGCGAGATACTTGGTGCGATAGCGGGTAAGCGTGCGCACGTGGCGACCATCATCGAGCAGACGGCGTACCAGCGTGAACCCCAGATGCCCCGAAGCTCCGGTCACGAACACAGTCATGGGCTTGCTCCTTTGCGGTGCGCATGCCATGGTAGGCGATCCGGACGCAGGCGTGCCGTGGCGCAGTGAGAGTGTGCAGGACCCGAGCATGTCACCGATGCCGTAGTCGCATGATACGCCATCCGAGCAACAGGCGTCTTGATGCGGCATGTATCGATGAGCTTGTTCACCGGCGCAAAGGTAACAATGCGTGAGTACAGGTCTCACGCCGTATGGATGTTCGCGGCATCTCGCAAGCCGAGTTCCTCGACGGCCTGCTGGCGCATGATGAATTTCTGAATCTTGCCCGTCACCGTCATCGGATACTCGGAGACAAACTTCCAATAGCGTGGAATCTTGTAGGTCGCGATCTGGCCGCGGCAGAAGTCTTGCAACTCTTCCGGCGTCGCCGTCTGGCCGTCCTTGAGCTTGACCCAGGCCATCAGTTCCTCACCATACTTCGCGTCGGGCACACCGAAGACTTGCACGTCACTAATCTTCGGATGGCTGTACAGGAACTCCTCGATTTCGCGCGGGTAGACGTTCTCACCGCCACGGATGACCATGTCTTTCAGACGCCCAACGATATTGGCGTATCCCTGTGCATCCATGGTCGCAAGGTCGCCGGTATGCATCCAGCGGGCGGCGTCGATGGACTTATGTGTCGCTTCGTCATTGTTCCAGTACCCCAACATGACAGAGTAGCCTCGGGTGAGCAGCTCCCCAGCCACGCCGGCGGGCACCACCTGCCCGGTCCCTGGATCAATGATCTTGACCTCGACATGCGGGTGGATCTGGCCGACGGTCGAGACACGCTTCTCGATGGGATCGTCCAGGTGCGACTGGAAGGAGACGGGGCTGGTCTCGGTCATACCGTAACAAATCTCGACCTCACTCATGTGCATCTTGCTCACCACTTGGCGCATTACCTCAACCGGGCAGGGTGAGCCAGCCATCACGCCGGTACGCAGCGAGGTGTAGTCGTATTTGTCGAAGTCCGGATGCGCCAGCTCGGCGATGAACATGGTCGGCACACCATAGAGCGAGGTGCAGCGCTCCGCCTGAACCGCCTCCAGTGTCGCCTTCGGGTCAAAAGTCTCCGCAGGATAGATGATTGCGGCGCCGTGCGTCATGGTGCCCAGGTTGCCCATGACGCAGCCGAAACAATGGTAGAGGGGCACTGGCGCGCAGAGCCGATCGTGCTCTGTCATTCCCTGCAGGTGCGCGACAAAGTAGCCGTTGTTTAGGATGTTGTGGTGTGATAGCGTCGCTCCCTTGGGGTTGCCGGTGGTACCGGAGGTGTACTGGATGTTCGCGGGATCGTCGAACTCCTGCTGCGCCTGGCGCTCCGCCAACTGTTCTGGCGCGATCTCCTTGGCTCGCTCCATGACCTCACCCCAGACCCACATGCCCGGCGTGCGCTCGGTGCCCAGGCGAATGATGTGGCGCAGGTGGGGCAGCTTGTGGCTGTCAAGCTGGCTTGGCGCGCAGCGCTCCAACTCGGGCGCAAGCGTCTGCATCATCTCGATATAGCTGGTGGCGCGAAAGTTGGGCGCGAGTACCAGGGTGTTACAGCCAGACTGGTTCAGCGCATACTCCAGTTCGTGGAGCCGGTAGCCGGGATTGATGTTGACCAGAATCGCGCCGATCTTGGCCGAGGCGTACTGCGTGATCGCCCACTCGGCGTAGGTCGGTGCCCAGATGCCGACGCGATCGCCCTTCTGGATGCCCAGCGCCATCAGGCCCCGGGCGAAGTGTTTGACCTCGTCCTGGAGTTGTCGCCAGGTGTAGCGCAGCCCCTGATGGCGTGATATCAGTGCGTCGCGGTCGGGGAACCGTGCAACGGTGCGGTCAAGCGCGTCACCGATGGTCATGCCGAGCAACGACGTATCACTGGTGCCACTGACGTAGCTCCAACGCACTGCACTACGATCAGCAATATGGGGATGGTGCTCATTTTGTGTCTGCGTCATCGTATACACCTCCTATGCCTACGCACTTCACTCAGTAGGGGAAACACGTGCCAGAGACGAGCAACGGAGAAGCTCCCAGACCCCTGCTTGCTGCCAGTCACCGTCAACATGCTCGTCTGTCGCCCACTCGCTCACACGACATATTACCAGGCTAGCGCATCAAAGGCCAACCACTCAAACGTTGAGATCTCTTGCTGGAACATCACGAAGGAGGACCGACAGTAGAGCAGGAGGGCCTTCGCCCGGTGTCACCAGCCCGCAGCGGAATATCCTCGAAGGTTTTGACATGGAGATCTTTACACGTGACTTCATATTGCTAAACAACACCCAGGGCACCGGCTGCCTTTTCAGTTGACTCCGTGCCCTTGCATATACCTGGTGACCTGCGTCCCAAAGAACGACCATGGACAATAAGTATTACCATCAGGTTGCTAATGCCTGAGCATAGGCGGTTGATGTCTGCTGTTGCAAGGCGATATGCGGGCGTCGAGTGTTGTAGTCCTCCCACCAAACAGCGATGAACTGCCTGGCATGGGGCAGGCTCCGGAACCAATGCAGATTCAAACGCTCGACACAGAACTTCCTGTTAAAACTCTCGATGAATCCGTTCTGGGTCGTCTTGCCTGGATCAATATAGTCCAGCGTCACATGGTTGTCATAGGCCCAGGCATCCAGGGCTCGTGAGAGATCCAGGATTAACAACTGGAGCGCTCCATTGCGGATAACCGCGGATCTGCCAAGCGCAAGGCATGGGAATGCGAACGCCAAAGGGCTTTCCAGGAAGGTCGCAGTGAGAGTTATCGGCAAAAGTGGTAGACTCGAAGAGAGAAAACGAGCGGAGAAAGGATTTGAATCAATGGCTATTCGAGTGTGTGTGGCAGGCTCGACAGGCTGGGCCGGCAGTGCAGTGGCAGGTGCCATTTTAGCTTCAAACGAATTTCAACTTGTGGGCGCAATTGCTCGGCGGCAAGTTGGAAAAGATGTTGGAGAGGCACTGGGTCGTGATAGAGCCAATGTCAACATTGTCGCATCACTCGAAGAGGCGCTGGCAGCACCAACTGATGTGCTTATCGACTACACTGGACCGGATGTGGTGAAGGACCACATTTTGGCAGCACTGGACAAAGGCGTACGAGTAGTCGTTGGTACATCCGGGCTGACAGCGACCGATTACGCAGACATTGAACAAAGAGCGCAGGAACGAAAGCTCGGCATCATCGCAGCGGGCAACTTCTCCTTGACAGCTGCTCTGGCAAAGCACTTTTCCTTGATTGCGGCTCAATACCTCCCTTCGTGGGAGATCATCGATTATGCCAGTGCTGCAAAAATTGATGCTCCCAGTGGGACAACACGCGAACTGGCTGAAGAGCTTGCAACCATCTCCCAGAACCAGTTGGGAGTTACGCTGGAAAATACCCATGGTCCAAAAGAGGCACGTGGAGCAACAATCGACGGGACACAAGTTCATTCCATACGGCTACCAAGCTATGTTATTGCGTTTGAAGCGATTTTTGGGTTGCCCGAGGAACGCCTGACTATTCGCCACGATGCTGGGTCTGGTGCCGAGCCGTATGTGAATGGCACCCTCCTTGCAGCGCGGAAAGTGATGGAGGTACGTGGCCTCGTACGCGGACTGGATTGGCTCCTTTTTCACTAGAGGTAGTTCCAAAACGCTAGGGACCACTGCAAGAAAGCACTGCTGCAAGGGTCTGCCAGCGCCACCGACTCTCACCCACCATCCTGCCGTGCTGGGGCACTGAGCTCTCTGGGGAGGTGACCCGCTGCAGCGTAGGCGGCATCGACGTTGTTGCCCGCCGCGAAGGTGGCAGCGAACCGCTGAGCAGCAGTCGCCTTGGCGTCATCGCCCACATCGTCCCTGAAGAGCGCCTGCTGCGCCTCTTCGATCAGATCTTGAATGACCCGTTCCCAGCGGAAGTACGTGAGCGCTACCCAATCGATCTCGTCAATCGCGCGCAATCCATACCCCTCCCAGAAGGCCTGACTTTTATACACAAGTTTTCATTTGCTAGAATAGGACGATGAAAACCCAAGAGCTGTTGGATGCCCAGCAATGGGCGAAAGCGACCTTTAAGCCTTGTCAACTCAACGACCGGCGTCG
>JBKQTH010000335.1:0-11607 GCA_052143275.1 Ktedonobacterales bacterium
ATTCACGCGGATGTGAACGGCTCGTACAACATTGGGAGAAAAGCAGTCCCCAACTCCTTCAGGCAGGGGATAGAGGCCGTGGCAGTACGGCCAGTACGCTTAGACGTGGGTTCGGTGAATCCTGCCCGGGGCGCAGGTGGCCGCGGCAATCGTACCAATCTAGCATTCGTTGGCTAATGTTGGGATACTGTACATACACATCTCTATGTTATTGCTCGTGGTCCTTCTTTCGAACGAGAGGGTGCCTGGATAGTTTCTTGATTTACTATCACATCGGCTGTTTACAATATCCTTTCTTCTGCACCAACACCCCAAAGCCGGTCGGAAGTATTCAGCGCTGCCAGCTCTAGGCCTGGTGTCACTCCAGCACGTCACCAAACAAGTTGGGTTCTGGCCTGCGGTCTCTTTGGATGAGGCCCAATTTTTACTAGGCACTTAAGTAAAGGAGCGCGTCGCTGGGGACGTGCTCAAGTTTGGCTTCCTCAACTTCACGGCCAATGTGCCAGCGCCCAAAGTTGATGGCGAGGTGTCTCACCCAATCTGGCTTGAGAGGCGAATCTTCGGCCAATATCGAGACCAGGGGGATGCCTCCCAGGAAGCGCTGACGCCTCCGTGCCCGAAGGGAAGCGGACGCGCGTCGAGCCGACCGACAAGTGGGTGCCGTCCTCGAGTTGCCGCGCGACGTGGCCACACAACTACATGCACTGCTCCAGGGCGGCGCGCACGAAAACCGTCTTCGCGGCGGTATAGCCGTCCCGATCGGAACCATAGGTGGCAGCCAGAGCACGCTTCAGCGCACAGTACTCGCGCGCCGTCTCGGGATGGGTGCGCAGGTAGTCGCGGAAGGCGATGAGGCGGCGCACCCCTGGGCACCCGTGCTGTTCGATATGCGCATTGAAGCCCGGCACGGGACGGTAGCCGTGCGCGTCGCGCATGCCGAATGCATGGCGGTCGACATTGGTTGGATCGTCGCGGAAAACGTAGCCAAGCGCCGCCAGCGTGGGGATGTAGGCATCGGCAGGGCCGAACGGGTCCACGGTGATCAATATATCGATGATGGGCTTGGCGCACAGGCCGGGGACGGCGGTGCTTCCGACATGTTCAATTGTCACGGCGAACGCGGCGACCGCCGACCCGATGCGCGTCCACTCGTGCTCGAACAGCGCGGGCCAGACCGGGTCGTAGTCGACGACCACCACCGGTTCGTGGGCGCTCGGCATGTTCATGGTGTTCATGTATTCGTGCTCCTCCGTCCCTTCGGCGCCTGCTGTGCGCCGCGCGCATTGTAGCCCATTCGCGGCGCGTTCACAACCAGGCGCTCTAGGCCATCCCCATGAGCCAGTGCTGCATTCACTCGGCGTCATTTTTATCATCTGCCGTCCCCCTGTTCCTGCGCCACTGGGGACGACTCACCCTGGCCAGTGCCTGTTCGACCTGTTCGGCATAGAGCCGCTCGCCCAGCCGATCAAGAATGGCCAGCGCCGCCGCATACTGCTCGCGAGCCCGCTCCAGATTCCCTCTCGCAGCGTGCAGGTCCCCATAGACGTAGAGGGCCTTAGCCTCGGCATAGGGATAGGGCATCGAGCGAGCCAGAACCAGTGCCTCGTCGAGCGCGGCTTTGGCGTCCTCCCAGCGGCTCTGCCGCAGGGCTAGTATCGCTTCAATGCGCAAGGCGTCAGCCAGCTGTAATTGGTAGTGCCGCTCCCGCGCGTGCGCCAGGCACTCGGCCAGCACGTCCGCAGCCCGCTCATCCTCGCCCAGCTGCAAACAGGCCCAGGCTATCAGCGGTATCAGCCCGGTGAACGCTTGCTCGTACGGACTGGTACGGTCAAGCCAGGGTCCCAGGCGGGCGAGAGCGGTCGCGGCGTCTTGGTGCACCAGATCCGCTTCCGCCAGTGCTGCATGTACTGGGAGTACGGCCAACATCGAGTTTGGGCCCCGGCTCTCGTGCATCGCCACTTGCAGGCATTCGTGGGCCGCCTGAGCCACGCCACGGGCCAGATAGATCCTTCCCTGGAGCGCGGCAATATCCTCGGACAGGGACGGGAAGGCCGCGTCGAGCCCGCGTACGATCTCCGCGGCACGCCGGCAGGAGTCAAGTACCTGGTCCCAGTCTCCGCTCGTGAACGACATCCTGGCCATGGTGCCCAGCATCCGCGCAATGAGATCCGGCATACCATACTGCTCGGCTGCTTCCAGTGCCTGCTGTGCCGAGCGCTTCGCGTCCGCAACGTCCCCCACGTCCATGAGGACTAACGCACGGCTGGCCTGAATGAGGCACAGCCCCTCGAGATCCCTGGCTTGCTCGGCAACCGGATACGCTGTCTCGAACGCCGCCAGGGCTTCGGCCGGCTGGTCAAGATAGCTCAGGGCGCCGCCCAGACAGTAAAGCGTCCGCACCTGCAGCGTGCGGTCACCGGCGGTCTGGGCATAGCTCAGAGCGCGCTCACTCAGGGAGATCGCTTCCCGATGCTGACTCAGCTCACCGAAGTACAGTGCCAAACGGAAGTAGACAAGACCCGCTGTACGTGCCGAGAGTAGCGCTACCGCCCGTTCGGCCAGCTCCAACAATGTGTCGGCCTGCGCCACAGAATCCGCCAGGTCCGCTGGTTCGGTAGCCGCTGGGATAGCCTCGGTCTGGAGCGGGCGCTCGTGCATGTCCCGGTCGCTGGCAGCGCCCTGCGTAGCCTCAGTCTGTGTGACGCCTGCCTGCCTGGCCAGGTAGTTGAGGAGCGTCCGCAGCCGGGCTAGGTTCTCCTGTGGTGGCGCCAAAAATCCAATCGGACCGGGCATCTGGGCACTATCCCAGGCAAACTCATCCAGATTTCCGGCTTCCCGACGGATCTCAGCCGCCGCCTCAAGTAGTGCCAGCGTCTCTCGCATGCGCCCGGACACGCGGAGGACATCGGCCAGTCGCTCCAGCACCTCCGCTTCCCGCTCCGTGTCCCCAAGTTCGCGCGAGAGCTCCAGGGCCATCTGGTAGTGCCGCTCCGCCTCAGCATGGGCATAGGCAGCCTCAGCCTGCTCGCCGGCCCGAATGGCATAGGACAACGCTCGTGCCGGCTCGCCACCCCGGGCGAAGTGCCAGGCCAGCTCTGCCGCCGGCGGCTCGCGGCCGGGCGGGGTCACCTCTAGGATCGCCTCGCCTACCCAGCGGTGCAGGGAGCTGCTGCGAGCAGCTCCCAGGTCCGCCACCGCGACCTCACGAATCAGATCATGGGCGAAGGCATACCCCTTCCCTCCCTCCTCCTCGACCAGTAAGCCCGCCTGACCCGCCAGATCCAGCGCCGCCAGCGTCTCCGCTTGTTCCAGACCACCCCGGGTAGCTACCGTGAGCAGCACCGAGATGGCTGCCTCACGGCCCGAGACCGCCAGAATATTGACGAGGTCATGCGCCACCTCCGGCAGCAGCGCCAGTCGCTGGCGAATGCTCTGAGTCACCGTCCAGGGCAGCTGGTCCTCGTTCCTCTCCTCACTCTGCCCGCCACTCTCCGCTTCCAGCACCTCGGCGTTCACCCGGTTCTGCAGCGCCTGAGCCCAGCTCACCAGAAAGAATGGTACGCCGCCGGTCCGCTCGACCATCTGTTTCTGCAGCTCGTCCCGATCGCCCGAGGGAAGATCGACGAAGAGCGCCTTGGCGAGCTCGTGCGCCGCCTCAAGCGCCAGACGACCGAGCTCAACCGGGGCGGCCAGCCCTTCGCGGGCCAGATCGGCTACCAGTATGCCCAGCGGATCTGCTGGGAGGACCTCGGTGCTTCGGTAGGCTGCCACCACCCGAAGCTGCCGGCCCGTCTGTTCGTCGAGGGTACGTAGCAGGTCAGCGAGCAGATCGAGCGCGTCCTGCCCCGCCCACTGTAGGTCATCCAGCACCAGCAGAGTACCGGCGGGTCCAGCAAGGTTGGCGAGATAGCGCCCCACGGCGGCAAACATGAGCCTCCGCTCCTGCGCGGGGGGCAGCTGCCACTCGGGCAGGGGGACCAGCGAGGACTCGGCCAGCTCGGGCAGCAGCCGCACCAGCCAGGCGCAGCCTTCCAGTATGCGGCGCACCTGCTGCGGAGACTGGCCGCGCACGGAGCTGGCTAAGGCCGTGAGCAAGGGAGCGTAGGGCTCCTGGCCGCTCCGTCGATGGCAGCCTCCTTCCAGCACCGACCAGCCCTGCGTACGTCCCCGACTGGACGCCTCACGGAGCAATCGTGTCTTGCCGATACCAGGCTCGCCGGCCAGCACCAGCAGCGGTGGTCCCTTCCCAGCAAGGTGCTTCTCCAGAAGCACCAGCTCGGAGGAACGTCCCACCAGGGCAACCGACACGGGGTCTACTGGCTGTGGTGCGAAGGAGCCGGATAGGAATCGCTGCCGGCTCGCGCTCGCTTCCAAGAGGGTCCGCTTTTCTGGTGCAAGCTTGAGGGCGGTGGCCAGGAGGTCGATGGTGTCGCGACGGGGTGCTACGCTCGCTCCGCTCTCCAGCTTGCGCAGGGCGCGCACGGAGAGGCCAGCGCCCTCGGCCAGGCGCTCCTGGGTCATCTCCGCAGCTCGCCGGTACTCCCGGAGCAGGTCGGCAAACGTACGTGATCGCTCGAGCGCCATCTTCTGTGCCCCGTCCACCCGGGTCTCGGGCCACGGCTCTCACCAGGGCTGTGAATCGACACACCACCCTATCCGCTCGGCTGATGTCGGCCTCAGCATACCACCACGGCGAGTGTCGATCAAGAGAATGCCAAAAGAAAAGTGCCGCTGAAAATGCCGGCTGTTCCTGGTGAATCCGCTGGCGTGCTGGCATACTTGGAGCACGGGGGTGATACGGAAATTGCCTCGGTACTTGTACAAAGATGCGTCCCAGTCCTGAATTCATGAGGCTGGATATCCAGGCACATTACAAGTATCGATGCAAATTTGGTGTGGCGCATCCAGCCCCTCCTTCCGACACGCAAAGCAGATGCCGGTGCACTGTGGGCTGATTTGGAGAGCATTGAAGTTAGAAGCAGAGTGTGTTCCAATGAAGAGTGCTTTGAATGGCATCCAGATAGACTCCACTTGTCGGTGTCTGTCTGCAGTGCCAGCGTTCACACACCCTAGTCCCTAATTTGTCATTTTGGGATCGAAGCCTGAAAAATTCAGACTGCTCCCCGTCACCGTGCTCGAAGTGCGCCGCTTGGTCTACCGCCTGGTCTGGCAGCGTCCGCCGCAGCCCGAGCGCATCCTGCAGTGGTCGCGCTGGCGTCGGCGGCATCGTACCCCGGGCGAAGCGCAGTCACTACCGGCGGCGAACGGCCCCCACTCCGGCTGAAGCAGGAGACGGTGTGCAGCCATTTATCGTGCACGCGCCAGCAAGAAGGCGAGGACATCTATGCATGACGTGCCTCCTCCGGCGGACGCGGAACTACGTCTGGACCTGCTCCCAGCCCTCCCGCAGTCGCAGACCGTCCGCGATCTTGCGCCCAGGCTCTGGCGGGACGAGCGCGTCCTGGCGGTCTGGCTAGGTGGCAGCTTCGCCACCGGGACTGCCGACCCCTACAGCGACATTGACCTCCGCGTCGCTGTGCCACCCGAAGACCTCGTCCGCTGGGAGACGCCCGATCTCGACGCGCTGCTCGGCGCTCCGCCGCTGGCCAGGCATATGCTGCGCCTGGGTGAGGATTCGTTCCTGCACCACCTGATCCTCACCAACGGAGACATCATGGATCTGCTGATCCACAGCGCGGCGCGGGCGCCCGGCATCGAGCCGACGCTGGTGCTCGGCTGCCGAGATGAGGCGTTCGCTCACCTGCTCGCCGCCAGCAGTCACGCGCCTGCGCCGGTGAACGCGCCCGTGACCGGCGATCTGGTGCGCAGCCTCGTCGTCGAGTTGTGGGTCAACAGCCACAAACACCGCAAAGTGCTCTATCGCCGGCTCGATCTGATGTTTCCCGCCGCCACCTATTTCAACTGGCAGATGCTGATGCGGCTGTGGTACATCGCCGCCACGGGGAGCGACGCCAGCCGGGAACACTTCACCGGCATCCATGGACTCACGGAATTGACGCGGGCTGTCGAAGGCACCTATGGAGCTGAGCCGCTCGCGGTGTGTGGCGCGCCGACGCGCGATCGCGAGGAGATCTGCACGGCGATCGAGCGCTATCAGGACGTCATCTCGCAGCTTGGTCGCATGCTGGCGGAGCGGTACAGCTTTGCGTACCCCGCGGAACTGGAAGCGGTGACGCGCCAAGACTGGTGGTCCTTCCTAGCAGTCACGGGACGCACCACCTCGCACTCGGAGCCTCCTTCGGCAGGGTACACCGAGCCGTCTGATGGAGAGTCTGCTCCCATTCCGACCCAAGAGTGAGCACGCGACTTGGGGGCGGATGCGATCGGAGCAGCCGGCCCGCCACGATGTCGAAACCGGGTTCCAGGTGGCGTTGCCGGTGGCGGCTGGTTCATAGCCCATCCACAGATGCCCCAACTACTACTGAGAGTGACCGAAAAAACTCGTGTACCGCTACCTGCCAATAACGAGTGCTAGTCGCCATAATCCGCCCCAAGGGCAGGGGCGCGCGAGCGCGGTAGTAGCTTCTTGTACCGGCTCTACCATAGGCGTATAATCTAGAGGCGTGGCGCCGGTGGCGCTGCGCCTCTCGCTGTGACGATGGGGTCCGGCACGCTCGCCATGCCTCTTACTCCACCCCCCGGCATCGTACCGTCACTGCTGGCGGAGTAGCAGTGGTATCCTCTTGTACGGCTAGTTTTTACGGAGAAGCAGATATGTATCGAGGCCAATCGGGTCAGTGGTCCTGGTTATTTCATCGGGTAACCGGCTTGGCAGTCCTTATTTTCCTCTTGATTCATATTGTAGACATCACGCTGATCGGCTTTGGGCCAAACGTGTATAACGATGCCTTGAAGGTCTTCAGCACCGCGCCATTCCGCATTTTCACCCTCGCTCTCATCGGCGCGCTGCTCTACCACTCCTTTAACGGCGTTCGCATCATTCTGGTGGACTTCTGGCCCATCGGCTATAAATTCCAGCAGCAGATGTTCTATACCGTCCTGGTACTGAGCGTCCTGTGTACGATAGGCTCGGGCGTCTTTATCCTGGCGCCGATCTTTGGGGCCTGCCCGCAGCACGGGTACTGTTCGGCGACAATGTAACGGCCGATCGCCTGACTCGAAAAGCAGAGTGAGAAGAGTTAGACTACCGTTAAGAGTATAAGTATGCAGAGGAGCACGTAACTATGGCAATGGAGACCACACCGGCGGCATCTACCGCGGCCCGGGTAAACAGCTATGGCGGCACCACGCGACCTGGGGTGGGAAGCAGCGGCTGGGAGACCTTCTCCTGGTATTTCTTCCGCATTTCCGGGGTGGGGCTGCTTTTCCTCGCCCTGTTCCACGTCTTCGATATGCATATTGCCAACGATGTGTCGGCGACCAATTACGACTATATCGCGGCGCGCTACGCCAACCCGTTCTGGCGGGTGTACGACCTTCTGCTGTTGACTCTGGCCCTCTTGCATGGTCTCAACGGACTGCGAATCGTTTGTGACGACTATATTAAGGGGCATGGTACCCGGCTGCTCGTGCTATCGGGACTGTTTTTCATCGCGTTGACGTTCTGGCTTATGGGCACGATGACCATTGTCACTTTCCAGCCGGGGCATACACTGGCGCAATCCGTGCTAGGTCTCTTGCATCGGTAAGCGGAGTGGAGTGGAGTGGAATGAAGCGGAGCGGAGCCAGCAGGCCGGCACCGGCCGGCCGGAAACCAACTGGACCAGCTAGTCACCAGCTGTCCATAGAGGGAGCAGAGCATGAAGTATCATAAATTTGATGTGGTGATCGTTGGTGCGGGTGGGGCCGGTCTTATGTCGGCCATGCAACTGGCCCAAAATTCCAGTATCGCCGTCATCAGCAAGCTGTATCCCACTCGCTCGCATACCGGCGCCGCACAGGGAGGTGTGGCGGCCGCACTCGGAAACCTGGAAGAAGATCACTGGAAGTGGCATATGTTCGATACCGTCAAAGGCGGGGATTACCTGGTAGACCAAGACGCGGCCGAGGTGCTGGCGCGTGAGGCAATCGACGCCGTCTACGATCTCGAGCATTGGGGGCTGCCTTTTAATCGTACACCTGAGGGAAAGATCGACCAGCGGCGCTTTGGCGGCCATACCCGAAACTTTGGCGAAGGTCCGGTGCGCCGCTCTTGCTACGCTGCCGACCGCACCGGCCATATGATCCTGCAGACCATGTACCAACAGTCCATCAAGAATCAGGTCAGATTCTTCAACGAGTACATGATGCTCGACCTGTTGATCAATGACGGCCAGGCATGCGGCGTGGTGGCGCTCTGCCTACGGGATGGCGGCATAGAGGTGTTTCACGCTAAGACGGTTGTCCTGGCCACCGGCGGCTACGGACGAGCCTGGCGAATCACGAGCAACGCGCTCTCCTGCACCGGCGACGGCATGGCGGTGGCGTACCGGCGAGGTGTTCCGCTCGAAGACATGGAGATGTATCAGTTCCATCCAACCGGGCTCTATAAGATTGGCATCTTGTTGAGCGAAGCCGCTCGCGGCGAGGGGGCTTACATTCTGAACAAGGATGGTGAGCGCTTCTGTGTCCGGTATGCGCCGACCTTGAAGGAGCTGGCGCCACGTGACATGGTGTCACGTTTCATTTTGCAGGAGATTGCCGAGGGGCGAGGCATAGACGGTCAGGACTATGTGTACCTTTCAGTGGCTCATCTGGGCAAAGAGACGATTGACGCAAAGCTACCAGATATTACCGACTTTGCGCGCAACTATCTCAATGTGGAGCCCTATTACGAGCCGATTCCAATTCAGCCGACCGCTCACTATGCCATGGGTGGCATCCCTACCGATATCGAGGGGCGTGTCGTTGTAGACGAGCGGAACACAGTTTTGCCGGGCCTATATGCCGCCGGCGAGGTGGCCTGTGTCTCGGTGCACGGAGCCAACCGGTTGGGGACAAACTCACTGGTGGACTTGATAGTTTTTGGCCGTAGGGCCGGCAAGCACATCGCTGCCAAATGGCTTCCGGAGGCAGAGTTTGCCCCGCTTCCAGCTGACCCCGACGCGTATTCGATCGAACTGGTGGAGGGTCTATTCTCGCGTTCCAGGGGCAAGGCGAAGTCAGGGGAGACTCAGGACCTGATCCGGCAAGAACTACGAGACGAGATGATGAACCGAGTTGGTGTCGTGCGTGAAGAGGCCAGCTTGCTGGCGATGCAGGGCAAGATCGCCGAGTTGAAGGAGCGGTGGGAACAGGTGCGTTTGATGGATACCAGCCGTACCTTCAACACCGAGCTTATGGAAGTCATCGAGCTGGGCAATCTTATCGAGTGCTCCGAAGCTACCGTGGCTGGGGCGCTGGCCCGTAAAGAGAGCCGTGGAGGTCATTATCGCGCCGACTATACCAGCCGCGACGACGCCAACTTCCTCAAGCATACGCTGGCCTTTCGTTCAGACCGCGCGGGGGATCCGGATCTCAATTACAAACCGGTCGTGATTACGGAGTTTGCACCCAAAGAGCGCAAGTATTAGCCCTTGCTGACTGGCTTGGGTTATCGCCGCCAGTATCCCGACCGGACGAATGTCGTCGTCAAGAAGCAGAGGGGATTGGAAGAAGTACCATGGCAGAGGCACCAGCGAGCACTCATACCATTCATGTAAGAGTCAAGCGTTATCAGCCGGATGATGGCAAGAAGCCCTACTGGCAAGAGTTTCGTGTCCAGGCAAGTCCGAAGGACCGGTTACTCGATGTACTCAATCAAATTAAGTGGGAGCAGGACGGTACTTTGACTTTCCGCCGTTCCTGCGCACACGGGGTATGCGGCTCTGACGCCATGCGGATTAACGGTCGCAACCGGCTGGCGTGCAAGCTGCTCGTTGAGGATATTGGGAACCGAATTACCGTGGAGCCTATGCTGGGCTTTCCGGTTATTCGCGATCTGGTCGTCGATATGGACCCCTTCTTTGCCAAGTATGAGAAGGTCAAACCGTATCTCATCAACGATGAGCCCGATCCGCGCACCGAGCGTCTCCAGTCGCCTGAGCAACGCGAGCGCTATGACGAAACCACCAAGTGCATTCTATGCGGCGCTTGCACCGGTTCCTGTCCCTCGGTCTGGGCCAATGCCGACTGGGTAGGCCCGGCGTCGATTGTGAACGCTCATCGTTTTATATTTGACAGCCGTGACCGGGGATCCGCCGAGCGCCTCCGGATTCTGGGCGATCGTAATGGTGTCTGGCGCTGCCGGACCATCTTCAACTGCTCCGAAGCATGCCCGCGCGGTATACCGGTTACCGATGCAATCGAGGAAGTGAAGCGTGCCATCATGTATGGCTCGAATGACATAGAATGACTGGTTGCTTGGCCGCTATAGCAGACCGGCCCATGGGCGGAACTGGTGATTCTCGGGCCAGGAGATGAGACGAAGGGTAGCCGGCAACAAAAAGGGTGCAATGAAGTGCAGATTTCCATCATTATACCTGTCTACAATGAGCATAGCACTATAGCGGAGGTGATACGCCGGGTAGAGGAACAGCCATTTGAGAAGGAGATCATCATTGTAGACGATTGTTCTACCGATGGCACCCGCCAAATCCTTAAGGAGACGTCGTGGCCGGAGAATGTGCATATCCTGTACCACCAGAAAAACCGGGGCAAGGGTGCAGCTATTCGGACCGCACTGGGATCCGTCAGCAAGGATGTCGTTATCATCCAGGACGCCGATCTGGAATATAACCCAGATGACTTCGGCACCGTGCTCAAGCCCATATTGGATGGCGTAGCTGATGTGGTCTATGGATCCCGATTTCTGGGTATTCACCGGTCGTTCATGCTTCACCACTATGTGGGCAACAAGATGCTGACCCTGACCACTAATCTCCTATACAACAACATCCTCACCGACATGGAAACTGGGTACAAGGCGTTTCTTGCCCCAGTGCTGAAAGGTATTCGTATCCGCAGCAACCGATTTGACTTTGAACCGGAAATCACCGCCAAGGTGCTGAAGCGGGGATACCGGATCTATGAGGTGCCGATTTACTACGCTGGTCGCGATTACAAGGAAGGCAAGAAGATCACCTGGCGGGACGGCTTCGCGGCCATCTGGGCACTTATACGCTTCCGCTTTACGAACTAAGCAAATTAAGCAATGTAAGCGACCCTGGGCGCCGTCCGCTCGAATGGTACCGGTATATCTTGACTTTACATGGCTCGTATGGCACAATCAGAAGGCACCCTTACGCAGGGTGGCCTCTGCACGAGCGATTGGTTTGCCCACAATCAGGTGGGGAAATCCGGTCCTTTTTCGGGGTAGCTATCCTTCAACGGAGTATCGCCGAGAAAGCTGCAGCCTAGCACCTGAACAACTGCATAACGAGTATGAAGGGAAGATTTACTTCGATTTTGCCGAAGCGAGTAAATAGAGCGAGGATGATGTACTTCTTGCGACTGGGGTCTCATGAATAAGATCATGGATTGCCAAGCGTAGAAGGGTGTAGGGTGGATGCCTAGGGGCCAAAGGCCGAAGAAGGGCGCGGAGAGCGGCGAAACGTGGCTGGGGAGCTGCAAGCGAGCGATGAGCCAGCCGAACCCGAATGGGGCAAC
>JBKQTH010000336.1:0-5174 GCA_052143275.1 Ktedonobacterales bacterium
CGACGCCGGTCGTTGAGTTGACAAGGCTTAAAGGTCGCTTTCGCCCATTGCTGGGCATCCAACAGCTCTTGGGTTTTCATCGTCCTATTCTAGCAAATGAAAACTTGTGTATAAAAGTCAGGCCTTCAGGCCGGGGAGTGTCAGTTCGGTACTCAGATCGGCAGCACGAAGTGCAGTACTAAGATGATAAAAAACATTGATGAAGCCAGAATGGCAATCAGTCGCAGATCATCCCTGACATAGGAGTAGTGTTGCGGCGATATCTGGCTGGCAGCGCGGGCGCGCTGGTTAGCCTGCGCCCTTGCGGTTCGGTTGGCCTGGCTCCTGCTTGCCGCCCGCGGGACGCTCTCCGGTGTCTTGGCAGCTACCGTCACCGTGGCTGGTTTGGCCGCTTCAGGCGCGCGCGTACGCGCGGTGGCAGGTACGGCTCCGTTCTTGGCTGGCTTAGCGAGGGCGGCGCCTGCGGAAGGGGCCGCTGTGGAGACCGCAACATCCTCACTGCCCGTCTTGGGCTGACGCACGAGTGTTACTTCGGGGGCTTTCGACGTAGTCTGTGACCTGCGGGCGGCGTTAGCCTGGCGTGCGGCCGTAGACTTCTTCGCCATCGAATACTCTCCTTATATGCCGGAATATGCCAGATATGTGCGAGTCAGAAGTTGAGGTGCTTCGCAAAGCAGTATATCGCATTCACCGGGGACGCGCAAGCATAACAGGACATGCGGCAGGGCCGGACATTACAAAAGACAGGCCATTCCTCCCCCCCAGGGGGAGGAATGGCCTGGTTGCCCTGGGCGCCGCAAGGGTCTCGGCCATGGTCCGGCGAGACGGCACCGTTTAGGTCTCTGTCCAGTCCGGAGCGCCGCTCGAGGAGTGTCTCACGTGCGCTCCATGAGTGGCCCGTCAGTGCAGGTGTGATGGGACGATGCCTGCCCCTTTCTCGCACGTCCCAACCGCCGAGCAGTCCTTGACAGGAGGCTGCTGCCTGTCGTATCCTCAGGATGCGAACGAACGTTCTACAGGAGGGGCCTGGATCCCCTCATCTGGATCCCATCTCCGCCTACCTACCCCATCAACCGTGTCTTGAGAGGAGGTCGCTGGATGTCAACCCGCCGCCGCGGGCGCGCCCGCGCCCTCTCGGTGCAGCCGCCCTTGTGGGAGAATGCCGCGACGGGCACTCTGGACAGGGAGACGGCGTGGGACGCTCACCCCGACGGCCTGAACGAGCCAGACGGGCCGGCGGAGGACCCAGAGCACACGGAGCAGGACGCAGACCACGCGGAGCGTGTGGAGGTGATTATGCGGGAGACAAACCCGGACCTGGGGCCTCCCGCTCCCACCGACGCTGCGGCAGCTGGCACACGATCCAGCACGCGTCGTCGTATGCCCTCGTTCGTGTGTGAGGTGCCGCTGCAGGTGACCCCTGCCGACGAACGGGTGCTGCTGGCGCGACTGGAGGCCGCCCGGGCGCTGTATAACGCGTGTCTGAGCGAAGCGCGGCGCCGGTTGAGGTTAGTAGTGGAGTCCCGGGCGTATCAGCAGGCGCGCCGCCTGCCGAAGAAGAGCCCGGAGCGCCGAGAGGGGTTTCAAGCGGCGCGGGCTGCCTATGCCTTCTCAGACGCTGCGTTGCAGGCGTATGCCAAGGATTGTCGCCACAAATCTCACTGGATTGAAGATCATCTCGATGCGCCCGTCGGTCAGAAGTTGGCTAGCCGTGCGTTCGCTGCGGTGCAACGCGTCGCTTTCCACCAAGCCAAACACGTCCGGTTCAAGGGGAAACACCAACTCGACACGGTGGAGGGCAAGAGCAATGAGACGGGACTGGTGTGGCGCAGCGACCAGCTGGCGTGGAAGGGGTTGACTCTGCTGGCCCATCTACCCAAGCTGAGGAAGGGGCAGGACCTGAAGCCCACCGACCCGGTGCTGGCGCATGGGCTGGCCTCGCGAGTGAAGTATGTGCGCCTCGTCCGCCGCAAGATTCGCGGGCAGAACCGCTACTTTGCCCAACTCATCTGTGAAGGCGTGCCCTACCAGAAGCCCAGGCACCCTTTGGGTGAGGGCATTATAGGTCTGGATCTTGGCCCATCCGCCATTGCCCTGACCACCCCCACCGAGGCGGCCTTGCAGCCATTCTGTGCGGAACTGGCGCCTCACGACCAGGCGGTGCGACGTCAAGAGCGCCATCTGGATCGGCAGCGGCGCGCTAACAATCCGGACAACTACCTGCCCAATGGACGCGTGAGACCGGGACGGAAAGGGCGCAAACACTGGCGGGAATCCGTGCGACAACGCAAAACGCAAGCCCGACTTGCGGATCGGCAGCGGCGCCTGGCGGCCCAGAGGAAAAGCCTGCATGGCCGGCTCGCGCATCGCCTGCTCCGCGAGGGCAACACGGTGCTGCTCGAAAAAGTCTCCTATCGTGCGTGGCAGCGCCGCTTTGGGCGGAGTGTCCAGCGTCATGCCCCTGGGCTGTTTGTGACTCGTCTGCTGCATCTGGCTGAAAGTGCTGGTGCGCAGGTGATCCAGGTACCCACGCGGCTGACCAAATTGTCCCAGACGTGTCAGTGCGGCCAGGTGAAGAAGAAACCGCTGTCGCTCCGCACGCACTCCTGTGAGGTGTGCGGGGTCGAGATGCAGCGCGATCTGTACTCCGCCTATCTGATCCGGTTCATCGATCCAGAATCATTCCTGCTGCACGCAGACCAGGCCATCGCGACCTGGCCCCGTTGGGAACCCATCGGGCGGGCGGCGTGGCAGCAGGCCCAATCCGCCAAACAACCAGCGAGTGCTGGGGCGACGACTCGTCCTCGTCGTCTCGGCTCCGTACGGCGGCGCGGTGCTGCCCGTGCGGCAGAGCTGGTCGCCCGCGACAGGCTGCCAGCCAAACCCAAGGGTCCGGAGGGAAGCGGGGAGAGCCTCGTGAGCGCCGGACAGCGGGGGCGGTGATGCAGACCAGAACCTGCCGGATTCATCCGGCAGAGTGGTTCAGGTATGCTACTTCCCCTCCATCCTGCTACACTTCTTTACAACGAACTGCCAAATCACCCGTCGGTTCATTCACCTTTCTTAATCATCTCTTCTTGGATACCAGACGGAGGTAAACCGCCAATGGATTTTACGCACTTCGACGCATCGGGACGCGCTCGCATGGTAGACGTCAGCGCCAAAGACAGCACCATTCGTGAAGCAATTGCTGGAGCTAGCATTCACATGCGACCAGAGACCTTGGCGCTGATCCGCAAGGGGCATGTTGCCAAAGGAGATGTCCTGGCGGTGGCGCAGGTTGCCGGAATCATGGCCGCTAAGCAGACTGCGCAAATGATCCCAATGTGCCACCCGTTGCTTCTAACCAATGTAGAAATGGCCTTTGAACTTGGCGAGGAGAGGGCGGACGAGAGTCAGATCCAGCTGCAGGCAACGGTCCGCACCGAAGGCAAGACTGGCGCCGAGATGGAGGCCCTCACTGCGGTCAGCATTGCCGCCCTCACGATCTACGATATGTGCAAAGCGGTAGATCGCGAGATGAGCATTCACAACATTCGGCTGCTCAAGAAGAGCGGTGGCAAGAGCGGCATGTTTGTGCGCAAGGAAGACAAGCAAGATCCGGACGAGATATAGTCTATATTGCTGAAAAACCATTGAGAGCTAGAGTAGAGCAAGCGAGTGGTAACTATGGATCTTCGAGTCAGCACGAGCGATGTGCGGCAATTCGATGGCGATGCGGTTGTGGTTGGGGTCTTCGCCCACGATCCCGAGCTAAAGGGACCGGCCGCCGCGCTTGACGAGGCACTGGGAGGTGTTCTCTCGCAGCTTCGTACCAACGGTGAGATAAGCGGCACTGCTGGTGAAGTGACGGTACTCCATACGTTGGGCAAGATCGGGCCTGCGCGGATCGCCGTGCTTGGACTGGGACCACACGAGGTCATCAGCACCAACCGTATAGGTAGCAGTGCCGCGATTGCCTGCCGTACTTTACGCAAAGCAGGCAGTAAGCATGTCGGGCTGGCGTTTGGCTGGGCTGAATCCGGCATTAATCCGACACAGTTGGCACGCTCCGCAGCCGAGGGAGCTATATTGGGTCTGTATAGCTTCACTAAGTATCAGGCTATCTCCAGCGGCGATGGCGAGAACTCTGGCACCCCAGGCACCACCAGTACTGCCCGTAAGGCTATCGAGTCGCTGACGATTCTGGCACCTGGACTCGAATCAGCGGAATCAGCACTTCGCGCTGCCGTACTGCGGGGGCAAATTTTA
Source organism: Ktedonobacterales bacterium (assembly GCA_052143275.1). Classification (GTDB taxonomy): domain Bacteria; phylum Chloroflexota; class Ktedonobacteria; order Ktedonobacterales; family JADMIN01; genus JAJPKE01. Next base: position 4,252 of record JBKQTH010000336.1, read on the forward strand.
GCTGAGTCCACTAACTATGCCCGTGACCTGGGCAACGAGCCACCCAACATCCTAACTCCCAACGAGTTCGCCGAGCGCGCCCGTCACATGGCCGGTGAAGTAGGTCTGGACTGCGAAGTATACGGTCCGGACTGGATGCGCCAGGAGAACATGGGGGCGCTTCTGGGAGTCGCACAGGGCAGCGCACAGGAGCCGCGCTTCATCGTGCTTAAATACCGTGGTGGGTCCGCAGATATGCCGGGACCGGCATTTATCGGCAAAGGGATCACCTTTGACAGCGGCGGCATTTCTATCAAGCCGGCGGAGGGTATGCAGGCGATGAAGATGGATATGTGCGGTGCTGCGTCAGTAATTGGAGCGATGCGAGCCATTGCCCTGGTAAAGCCCTCTATCAATGTTACGGGCATCGTTCCTACTACCGAGAACATGCCTGATGGTGGGGCTTATCGTCCCGGAGATATCTTACGCGCCTCCAACGGTACGACCATAGAAATTGTCAACACCGACGCCGAAGGACGGCTCATTCTTGCTGATGCGCTCTGCTACGCTGTCAGACACGACTACGCGCCGTTAGTAGATATCGCTACACTGACTGGAGCCATCGTGATTTCACTTGGTCATGTTCGCGCTGGCTTATTTAGCAACGATCAAGGCTTGCAGCAGAGTATCGTCTCGGCCTCCGAGACTGCGGGCGAACGCTTCTGGCCCATGCCTATGGACCCGGAGTACGAAGAGTTAATTCAGAGCGAAGTAGCCGATGTCAGACAGACTGGAGTGCGCTGGGGTGGCGCCATCGCCGCCGCCAAAGTGCTCAGCCGCTTTGTAGACAGGCAACCCTGGGCACACCTCGATATTGCCGGCATGAGCGATCTCGAACGCAAGGGTTCGCACACCGACGCCGGCGCCACTGGGTTCGGTGTGCG
>JBKQTH010000337.1:0-5834 GCA_052143275.1 Ktedonobacterales bacterium
TCTCCGGGTACATACCTGGACAAGAGGAGGGCAATGTAGCCTACGTCTGTGACCAGGGTATCGGCGTACTGGCCGAGACACCGGAGAAGCTGGTGGCCACGCTCCGGGAATGTCTGCGACAGGGCTCGCCGCTGCTGGAGCAGATGCGGGCCAACATGGACGGTCTGCAGAACCCCCTAGCATCTCTGGCCATAGCTCGATTTATACTGGACGCTGCGCCCTCTGAGTGCTCCGAAGCCAGCCGACCGGTAGTTGCCCAGTCGGTTTGATTATCGGCGTCCTTTGCCTCCTCGGAGGTCTGGAACCGGCGTTGGTGGGTGGGCGGTAGGATACGGGTGGAGACAGTTTGGCGACGCTGCGGATATAGTAGAATGCATAGCGAGCACCGGTGCCGGCCAATATCGCCGATGCCTGGACGCGTGGTGCTGGGAGGTTTGGTGGTTGGACGAGCGAATGGCCAAGAAACTGGGCTGGTTCGTACACGCTCGCTGGATCGATAGGAGACCTAACATGGCTAATACGGCTAAATTCGCGGAGCTCGATGGCAAAGTAGCATTGGTGACCGGCGCCGCCAGCGGTATCGGTCTAGCTATAGCCCAGGCCCTGGCTGAACAGGGCCTGCAGGTGATGATCTCGGACATCGATGCCGTGCGCGGCCAGGAAGCGGCCAACCGGTTAAATGGCGCCCGTTTCTTCGCCGCCGATCTGGGCGATCCGCTCTCTTGCCCAGCGCTAGTCCAGCAGGTTCAGGCGACCGTAGGCCCGGTCGACGTGCTGGTGAATAACGCCGGTCTGCAGCATGTCTCATCCATCGTCGAGTTCCCCGAAACTCGCTGGCGCCAGATGATCGAGATCATGCTTACGGCGCCGTTCCTGCTGACTCAGCAGGTGCTACCGGGAATGACCCTGCGGCGGTGGGGACGAATCATCAATATGGGCTCAGTCCATTCGCTGCGCGCTTCGGCCTATAAATCGGCCTACGTAGCCGCCAAGCATGGGCTCCTGGGTCTCACCCGGGTCACGGCAATCGAAGGTGCGCCGTATGGCATTACCTGCAACGCCATCTGCCCATCCTACGTACGCACACCGCTGGTCGAGAAGCAGATTAGCGACCAGGCGCGCATTCACAACATTCCGGAATCAGAGGTCGTGGAGACCATCATGGTCTCCGAGGCGCCACTGCATCGTCTTCTGGAGCCTGAGGAGGTTGCAGCCAGTGTGATCTTTCTCTGCAGCAATTCGGCCAGTGCGATCACCGGTAGCGCCTATACCATAGACGGCGGGTGGACCGCGCATTAGGCTTGTACACCCATCAGGCTCATAGCTGCGTCCGGCTCGCCGTTACCTCACTGTCTCGCTCGGGCCAGGTCCTAGCTGGTTCCAGACCTACCTTGCTCCGGCATTCTGTGTGTAATACAATGTGCTGTCACTGGCCGGACAGTGCTCACCAGGACACGAGCCTCATCCGGCGACTCGCCCATCTTTTCTGTGGACTGCCTCTCATCCCTGGCAGGAAGCATCTTCTCGAGGAGTACATGATGACGTTTTTCTGGCAACCGGACCGTGGGGCGCCAGGCCCCATCCGCTGGAGCGGAGACCTGGACGCTGGCATCGCGGAAAAGGATGCGACGATGCTGTTAGCTTTTCAACGAGAGCATCCCTGGGGCCTGGACACCGCGATTGATCTGCTTGACTGTGATCCAGAGCTGATACGGGATCCCGCAGTCATTGCCGCCTTTGCCGTCGACCTGTGTGAAAAAATCAAGATGCGCCGCTATGGCGAGCCACAGCTGGTCCATTTTGGCGATGAGCCGCGAGTAAGCGGATATACACTGGTACAGCTCATCGAAACCAGCGCCATAACCGGACATTTCATTGAGCAGGTGAACTCGGCCTGTCTCAATGTCTTTTCCTGTTCCGCCTATCCGCCTTTCCAGGCCGCGACCTGGTGCCGTCAGTGGTTCCATGCGGGGTCGGTACGCCTCAGCGTGGTCTTTCGTGGCCCCGGCCAGAGCGAGGAGCGGGGTTCCTTGCGGGAGGCATAATACCCGGCCAACCGCGACCGCCGTAGCGACCGTGCTGTGTCCACAAAGTTAAGGCCCGTGTCCACGAATTGGCCGCACTGCAGTGCGGTGGTGCGAAAGTTGCGTATCTACTCGAGTAGTGCGTCCGGTGCGCTCGCCGCGAGGTGGGGCGCCTGTGAGGATACTGCCGAGAGCCGCCGATCCGGCCGCTGGCAGAGTGAGGTATCCAGTACAGTAGAGAGAACCGGCGCGCACGAGCAGAAAAGGACAGAGCAATGGCAAGCAATATGAACAGCAGACAGGTCGTGGTGGAAGACATCGGCAGGCTCATGCAAGTAGGCAAACCGGTCTTTGACAACAACAAAAAGAAGGTCGGCGAGGTGAAGCAGTTCGACCTGACCGCCGGTTACATGCAGGTACAGCGTGGCGGCATGCAGCCGCAGCCCCAGATGCTGTATATCCCTTTCAACCTCATCGAGGGCATCGACCCACGTGACATCTTCCTGTCATCGACGGATGACGCGGTAGTCCAGAACTGCGCCGTCTTGCCGACATCGCAGGTGGTGCTAGAACAATGGAGGGATTGGCGCACTGGGCGGGTCCAGACGCTAGTGGCGCACGAGATGCGGAGTGGCTACAGTGGCCAGCCGGTGATGGCATTCCCGGAGAACTATCGGGCGCTGGGACAACAGCTGCAGGCAGGTATGTCCGTCCAGGACATCAGCGGCAGCCATGTCGGCAAGATCACGCAGTTCGACAGCTCTCAGGGCTGGCTCAATGTGGAGAAGGGCGCTTTCGGCGCCAACATCATGGTGGTACCTTTCAGTGCTATCCAGCGCATCGATACCAGCAACAATACCGTCATGCTGCTGGTTCCCAAGGAGGCTCTGCAGAACGACCTCGCGTCCCTGGTGCCTTCGTCCTCGGCTGCCGACACAACTCAGCGCAGTCCCAACGCCTAGCCGGCGCTACCTCTCCCGGCGCGAGCGATCTACCCGAAAGGGCGATGGCGCTCGCGCCGCCTCTGTGTCAGGCCTACTTAGTGTCCAACTTCGCCTAGCCGTTTTCCTGAGATGGCCGACCGATCTTGCAAGGTGATATCGGCATCGGATGCGAATTGATCTCGTGCCTTGACCAGCAGCCAGGCTTTCTCTCCCAGTCGTTTCTGCCGGATGAGGGCGAATTCCCCACGCAACTTTTCTCCGAACAGCACAAATCGGAGGTGACCCAGCTCCAGTTCCTTTCTTACCTGGTCCTGCATTGCCTCTTTGGTATTACCTTCCAATGGCCGGTATGTTCCCTGATCCCAGACGATAACTTCACCGGCACCATACTCACCCTGGGCAATCACCCCTTCGAAGGTGCGATATTCCAGCGGATGATCGTCCACCATGATCGCCAGCCGCTTCTCCTCCGGGTTCAGCGAGGGACCTTTCGGCACTGCCCAGCTCTTCAAGACGCCATCCAGTTCCAATCGGAAATCGTAATGAAGATGGGAGGCCTGGTGCTTCTGCACCACAAAGTCGAGAGAATCCGGCATGCTTATGCTCCTTCTGACGTCAATGGTCCCTTCACATGTGTGTCCGCGGATGGCCGGAAAAGCTAGGCGATATTCTGCCGCAGCTGTTGTACCGGCGCGAAGAGATCCCCAAGTCGTTGGACCCGCGCGAGTACTACGTCCGGAGTCAGGTCGGCGGGATGAATGTTGCCGCCGTCCAGTTCTTCCCATGTGAGCGGTGTCGAGACTGTTGGGTGAGGACTGCTGGCACGGAGGGTGTAGGGAGCTGCGGTATTGCGGCCTACACTGTTCTGTGCCGCGTCGATAATAACGCGATCTCCCCGGTGGGTAGGACCGCTGGCAGCTGAAATCAGATCCGGATAGCTCGTAGCGAGCTGCTGTCCCACCGCTTTGACCCAGCCACGTACGCGCGCGAATGTATACCCAGCGGCTAACGGCACATAGATGTGTAGACCATGTCCACCGCTCGTCTTGGGACAACTCTTTACACCTGCTTGCTCCAGCGCATCATGGAGACGCAGTGCTGCCTGCCGGACCGCATCGAAGGACGTTGTATCGCCAGTATCCAGATCAAAAATGGCCTGATCTGGTTCAGTCAGATTCGGGACGCGTGCACTCCACAGATGGAATTCAATACTCCCCTGGTTGGCGAACCAGATCAGGCCCGCCACATTGTCGATCAGTGGCAAAGGAACCGGGTGCGTGACCGTCTTGGCGTGATACTCTATCCTCCGCAGCCAGTCGGGAGCAGAGTCAGGACAGTCGCGCAGGTAGTAAGATTCTCCAGAGACACCATCAGGGAACATACGCAGTGTCACCGGGCGGTCTTTGAAATAAGGCAGCGCGACCGGAGCGATCTGCCGGTAATACCGGAGCATATCGCCTTTGGTGAACCTCACCTCCGACCAGTACACTTTCTCAAGATGAGACACCTTGACCGTGTGGTTACCCAACTGCCATGTGTCAGATGAGGCATTCATTAAAGGATAAATTTCTCACTCTTTTTAGGTACGACTATTGCCGTCTGCACTGCTCTCAACATAGCGACTGGGCGCGCTCTACAAAACCAAGAATCCTTTAACAGTTGGTATATTGTATCAGATCCACTACCCAAAGCCGCGAACCTATTCGATGGCATAGAGAAGGAGCAACACACTGTGGAATTCGTCACCCTTGCGAACGACTTCGAGAAACTCGAATCCACCAGCTCCCGGCTTACTTTGACGAGGATTTTAGCGGACCTATTCCGCAGGGTCAGCAGTCCAGCTGAAATAGAAAAAGTCTGCTACCTTCTTCAAGGAAGGGTGGCGCCGTCTTTTGACTCGCTTGAGCTGGGTATGGCGGAGAAAACTGTCGCACGGTCCATAGCGGTGGCGTATCATGCAACTCCGGCGCACGTAGCAACACTGTATGCTAAGCTTGGCGACATGGGACTGGTTGCCGAGCAGGTGAGTAAGGAGGCTGCAATTACACCAGAGGTCCTCCGTGTGGACGATGTGTTTCAGGGTCTGCACACTATTGCCCAGACCGGAGGAAAAGGAGCTGTCGAAACACGGGTGGCACTGTTGGCTGATTTGCTGAAGAAAGGTGACTATACATCGGCGAAATTCTTGGTGAGAATTGCCTTAGGAAACCTGCGGCTCGGTATAGGCGACTCAACCATTCTGGACGCTCTGGCAACGGTAAAATTTCACGATACGAAGCAGCGCAAACTTTTGGAAGGGGCCTATAACAAAACCGCGGACCTGGGCCTCATCGCCAGGACGTTATGGCAGTATCCCCGGCAGGAGGACGCACAAGTTGCAATTGAACACCTAGATATACAGCTGGGCAAACCGATTCGCCCCCAGCTCGCTGAGCGCTTACCAGATGCCGAAACCATTATCACGAAAATGGGGGTAGTGGACGCACAGTATAAATACGATGGATTTCGTACGCAGATCCATAAACGGGGGCAGCAGATCTCTATCTTCTCGCGCAATTTAGAAGACATGTCGCAGATGTTTCCGGAAATCACCCGGGGAACTCGCCAGCAGGTACAGGCAGACAGCGTCATTTTGGATGCCGAATCCCTGGCTTATAATCCAGCCTCTGACGAATTCCTGCCCTTCCAGGAAACCACCCGAAGACGGCGAAAACATGACATCGCAGCCATGGCCAAACAAATGCCGCTGAAAGCCTTCGTATTTGACATTTTGTATAAAAACGGAGTGTCGCTCCTTGAGAGACCTCAAGCTGACCGCATGAAGATTCTAGGCGAAACTCTTCGACACGATGACATCCTTATGCTC
>JBKQTH010000338.1:0-9472 GCA_052143275.1 Ktedonobacterales bacterium
GGTGGAGGTCCTAGGGTTGGTGGGAGATCTACGACAGGCTGCCCACCGGCTGGGGGATGCCTTGGTAGCTGCCGGGCTCAACGCGCGTGAATGGCGCGGAGAGCATGCCCGCCTGGCGCTGCTCTCGGATCAGTTACCGGATATCACAGTGGACGAGCTGATAACCCGCCTAGCGGAGTTCGGAGCGGCCCATGGTCAAGATTGGTTACATGGGGGCCCTGCCGACATTGCGCGCTTCAATGACGAAGTTGAGGTTCTCTATGGTGTCCTACGCCCCCTGCGAGTAGTGGCGCAGCGCTTGCGTATGATCCCAGCAAACAAGCGGAGCGCACACTCGCTGGAGCGCACCCTGGGCAGCGCAGTGGTCGGCACTCCGCTCGACCTGGTGGTGGGCGCACTACGCGATCTGGAAGCTCTCTCGCCTTATCTTGCCCCGCTTACGGTCGCAGAATGGAATAATGCGCCACCGGCGACGATTCCGACCAATTTGGACAATCCAGAATATCTAACGCACGTTGAGGCCCAGTCATTTACCCGGCTTCGTGATTTTGCACCCACTCCCGGCACGGCCAGGCAAGTCCAGGAAGCAAGCCAGGCGGGTCAGGTTAGCCGGTTATTCTCCTGGTTAAGAGTCAAAACTCTGCATCTGCCGATCAGTAAGTGGATCGTAGTGGCAACCGCCATCGTTGCATTGGGTACCGGGACCCTATTGCTTTCCATGGCAGCTCGGGTTGGAAGCGGTGAGACAATCAAAGGGACCGTTGCTTCGCAGCTCGTCGCCTCGCCAGTTCCGGTCTCCCTGGCCTGCAGAGGCAAGGGAACGGCACTAGAGTTGCAGCTTCACAACACCGGCAAAACACAGTTGGAGTGGAGTATAAAAACGCCACCCGGTCTTTGGCTTTCAGCCACACAGGGCACTCTCGCGCCCGGCAAGACTACACAACTGCAGATAAAGGTGACCAGCGCCAAGCCGGAACAGGGGACAATGGCATTCACATCCGGTAACGACCTGACAAGGATCCCCTATACCATCGCGTGCAGCTAGGGCATCAGTGCATGCTGATACCGCCGTCTACGGCAATGGTCTGTCCAGTGATATAGCCCGCCTCCGGAGAGCAGAGGAAGCCGATGGTCGCCGCGACGTCTTCCACAGTACCAAAGCGCTTGAGCACCGTAACATCCAAGTAGTATTTCCGGAACTCCTCGGAAACTTTCGACGTAAGCTCGGTTGGCACATAGCCCGGAGCAACGGCGTTCACCGTAATATTGCGGCTACCCACCTCACGCGCGGTGGACTTTGTCAAAGCAATCAGGCCGGCTTTCGAGGCGGAATAATTGGCCTGGCCCACCTGCCCCGTGATCCCCGAGATCGAAGTAACATTGACTATGCGACCCCAACGGGCACGAATCATCGAGCGCAACGCGGCGCGAGTGCACAGGAAGGCCGAGGTCAGGTTAGTAGTAAGCACCTCCTCAAAATCTTCCAGCTTGAGCTGCAGAATCAGGCGATCACGGGTGGTCCCGGCATTATTCACTAATATGCCGATGTTACCTAGCTGGCTTTCGGCCTCCCTGAAGAGTGCAGCCACATCGTCTTCTAGACAGACATCAGCCCGCACCAAGATGGCTTGGCGGCCCAGCGCCTGTATAGCAGATTGCGTTTGGGCAGCACCAGCTTCATCGCTGCGATAATTCACTACAATATCGGCTCCCATCCCTGCCAACCGGAGCGCCGTAGCCCGCCCGATACCCCGGCTGCTGCCAGTAACGAGAGCGACCCGGCCGTTCAGCGATAAGCTCTCGTTCGCCTGGGCCGCGTTCTCCGATTCTAGATCATCTGTCATCGACGTCTCCTTGCTATAGACTGTATAGTAGTCACAGGGTATGCATATGAGCATAGGAGGCAATAAAAGAAAGATTGATATGCACACCATGCTACTTCGCGAATTTACTGTACCGTATGGAGCGCAATCAGTCCAGTTTAAGCGCCTTTAGGAATCCGATCAGGCCAGGAGCAAGATCAGGCCGATTCAACGCGAAGGAGAGAGAGGTTGTCAGGTAGCTTACCGGGTCGCCAGTGTCAAAACGAGTGCCCTCAAACTCATGGGCAAAGACTGGCTGGCGCTTAAGAAGAGCTCGGATCCCATCGGTGAGCTGAATTTCTCCACCACTACCCGGCTGCGTAATCTCCAGTGCCGCAAATATATCTGGGGTCAAAATATAGCGGCCGATGACCGCCAGGTTGGATGGTGCCTCCTCAGGTTTAGGCTTCTCGATGAGGTCGTTTACGCGATAGGTGCGCGGCGTTACTTTCTCACCCAGAGCAACGTTGCCGTAGAGCGATATCTGCTCGCGTGGCACTCGCATCGAAGCAATGACGCAACCGCCGAAGCGTTCATGCACATTCATCAGCTGTCCCAGGCATGGATGCTCTTCATTAACCACTAGATCGTCACCAAGTAGCACACCAAATGGTTCATCCCCCACCAGATCTTTGGCCATTAAGATGGCGTGCCCAAGTCCACGTGGCGCGGGTTGGCGGGTGAAGCTCAGCTGCACCATGTTCTCGATGCGTTCCAGCATCTCTAGCTTTTTCCGGTCACCCTTGCGCAGCAACGCGTCACGCAACTCGGGAGACTCGTCAAAATGGTCTTCTATTGCACGCTTGGTCCGGCTGGTGACGATGATGACATGCTGAATGCCCGAGGCTACAGCCTCCTCAATAATATATTGAATGGTTGGTTTATCTGCCAGCGGCAGCATTTCTTTAGGAATGGCCTTGGTAGCTGGAAGAACACGAGTCCCAAGCCCCGCTGCCGGGATGACCGCCTTGCGTATTTTCATCTTGTACATCCGATTCTTTAAAGCGCCGCAACTTGCACGAGATTATTTCTTAGAAACGCCGGCCCTGACCGCACTGAAGCCATGTTACGCTATAGTACTCTCCCCTGCGGCAGTTAGCAGAAGTCGAGCCATGGGGATACTGTACGTACGCTCCAGCGGTATGTCAAGCCATAGCGACCAGAGAAGCCCTCGCTAGCGTGCCGGCGGCTCTCTCACATACTGGATGCTCGGACTCTGGATGCCTCATGGTACCAGTCTAGGTACAAGTAATGTATAGTCATGCAGAGTAGAGTTGTGCGGCACAGCCCACAGCATGCCCAAGTAATGGCATGGTAGGTGCTACCGAAAACGGGCAAACTCGTGTTAGCTCGCGAAGCGAGACACAACCACAGACCGGGCGGAGAAGGGTATGGCACATGCAACAGGTCCAAAAGGCGCGCAACCGTCTCAATTCTCAGGCACAGTGGATTCAGCTCGGATTGCTGGGAGCAAGCATTCTCGCACCACTGGTAAATCGCTGGAATGAATTACGCGCAATGGAACGAACACGAGCTCTGCGAGAAGACATCGAAGAAGGACTGCAAGGCATACGGGCGTCAACTCCCTGGAACCGCCACACCAGCGGACGACCGCTCCAGGACGTTAATCAAGAGACCAGCGCCGTATCAACAGAGCGCCACCGAGCGCCGCGCTCCGGCACCATCTTGTGGGTGGTAGGAGTGGGAGTGGGGATTATTGCAGCTGGTATCGGCACCTACATATTGGTAAAGCATCGAATGGAAAGCTACCAGGAAGAGCCCCTTCTGCCGCTGCCGTTCCATAAGCCCGACAGTGAGGACCCATCTAATCTTGCTGTTCCGTCCGATCAATCACATGGCGGCATTACCAAGTCGACGGACGGCCCGCGCACTGAGTTGTGGTCTTCCACCGACTCGGCACCGTACAATCATGAGACCGTCGCTAAGTTGGCACGCGAGCGACCAGCTTCACCCAGCATGGCCGACTTCGAGCCCGCCGCGGCAATTGTCGGCAACATTCGCACCATGGCCTATCACCTGGCTGGCGATAACAACCTACCGGATGAAGACAATCGAATCTATTTCTCCAGTGAAGAAGAGGCCCGGCTGGCGGGATATCACTTGCACAGTCAATAGTAACTGCCGTCCCTTTGGAGTATGAGAATTCTTGAGCAATGGAGACGCTTGTGGAGACGTTCGAAGCTATTCGTACCGTTCTGGCGGTACGCCGATTCCGCGGCACGCCTATCCCGGATGCAATCGTGCGAGAGATTGTGGAGGCTGGGCGCTTGACTGCCAGCAGTAAAAACGGCCAGCCCTGGCACTTCATCATCGTAGAAGACCCGAACACTTTGAGCCAGCTGAGTACAGCTGCTCCCACCGGACCCTATATTGCTGAGGCTGTCGCGGCAATCGTTGTGGCTATTTCCGACAGTCGTTTCGGAGTCTCCGACGCCAGCCGGGCAATCCAGTCGATGATCCTTGCCGCCTGGTCACACGGAGTCGGATCGAACTGGGTCGGCTTTGCCAATCTCGAAGCGGTCAACCCTTTGCTTGGCATACCCTCTAAGCTCAAGGTGCTGGCTATCGTACCCTTTGGCTACCCCAGCCAACCAGTCGGCAGGGGCCGCAAAGATCGTAAGTCTCTGGGGGAGATAGCATCCCGCGAGCGATTTGGGCAACCATACGAGTAGTGGGCCTGGAGCAGGATTCCCCGCATCACCAAACTTGGGCCGGCTCTGTAACCGCTCGGCGAAGCTACGGAGCCGGCCCTACTGCCTGGGAGATACTAGCGGGGGGCGAACCAGGTCTGGAACGACATCAAGTCCATGGCGGCAGAGGCCGGAGAGACCTTCAACTTGCCGCCCATGAACGCACTAGGAGCATTGAGTTCGCCGCGCAGAATCTTAAGCCAGTCATCAGAGTCAACGGTGATGGTGGCATTCGGCGAGTCTGACGGCCCTTGACTCGCCGCAAAGGTGCCGTTCCGGACGACAAGGGTCCACGTGCCGGCTTCGCGACCAGTAAAGTCGAATTGAATGGTGCGATCTACGTTCGCAGTCTTATCCGGCAGAAATGCTGCCTGTAGGGCGGCAAACGAGCCAGCGATAGTATCCATAGACGGTGCTGACATGTGTGTAACGCTGCCTTTCAAAAGCCGCAGGAAAATACAGCAATCTTGCTATTCCTGGCTACTCACATCACTCAGATCTGGGTAAGGCCACCCTAGAATAACCTCTGTCACGATAGCACAATCTCGCCATGCTGTACTATATAGCTAGCTTACAACCGCGAGAGCGGATCAAAACAGTGAAAGCTGCTGTGGTGGGGGTACATCATCATCATCCTTCTTCGCTTCCGGCACTCCTAACTTGCCAAGAGCAGTAAGGCGCTTGGCCTCTTCAAGCGCGGCCGGTATCGCACGCTTGAAATCATCTATCACCGTCTGCTTCAGCTCAGCGCGGTGAAGCGCCGCAGCAGGATGATACATGCAAACAACCAGGCGCCCGTCCACCACCTTCGCCTGGCCATGAATCTGGCTAATGCGTGCCGTTGGAAAGAAGCGCGCCATCGAGAATCGGCCCAGAGTAACGATGACTTTCGGATTAATCGCCGCGATCTGACGCGTCAGGTAGTCCGAGCAGGCGGCAATCTCCTCAGGAAGGGGATCACGGTTATCTGGGGGGCGGTGTTTGACGATGTTGGTAATGAAGACCTTACCACGATCTAAGCCCACGCTGGCAAGCAATTCATTTAAGAATGCACCGGCTGGACCAACAAATGGGCGCCCCTGTCGATCCTCATGTAAGCCCGGTCCCTCACCTATGAACATCACTTCAGCATGTGGGTTACCCTCACCGGGCACACCATGCAACGTGTTACGGTAGAGGGGGCATCGCTGGCAGGCAACTACTTCCTGCGCCACTGCCTCGAGAAGTTCCTCTGCTGACATTACTCTTCTCTCCTGTTATGATCCAGGTGCCAAAATGGTTCTTGTGGACAGTACCATAGCACACCTAACCATACGACCGTGAGACCCTGGTAGGCCGTGTCGCTTGCCGATCAAGCAATTGCGCGCTCGCTCGCGGGCAGATTGACTTTAGGATAACCAGAACACACTTTCGGCCACTGGGAATCGAAGAGAAAAGATCCTAGCGATACATAGCGGGTAATGTGACACTATGCACGCCAGCAGAGATGGTAGCCACAAGCGAGTCATACGCGCTATTGCGGTAGGAAATCGCATCAACCTTAAGGCGGCGGTGACCGAGGCAAGCTACTGTGCCGAGCTGGAGCGAATCGTAGGGCTGGCACTGCCTCATGTCGCACCCGACCGCGCTAATCTTTTGGTACTGGCAGAGCTCCTAGGATTACCGGCCGCCCTGATCGGCCCACGCGGTGCTCTGGCCCGCCGGGCGCATAGCTCCCAGACGGCGCTAACCCTTCTCGCTCTGGCCAACTTGCCACGAGTTGTCACTCTCCGCCGCCGCTGGAAAGGTATAAGCATGGTTCAGGCACTGTTGCTGGCACATGCCGATCTGCTCTATCGCCCCATGGTGGAGACGCTCTCCCGGCTGGCCGGCCAGCACCACCTGTTTGTGGTCGCTACCACGCTTGCTCCTCGCCTTCGTCTCTCAACCGACCACGCGGACATACGGCAATGGGGCAGGCCGGGTAGTAGAACGGTCTACGTCCCTGAAAGTCCTGAGGTCTATAACGCCGCCCTCGTCTTTGGGCCGGACAGCGCATTGCTCGGCCGCGTCGACAAGGTCTCTCTAACTTCGTCCGAAACCCGGAGGCTACACCTGAGCGCCGGTAAACTGGAGGCGGTGAAGGCGATCGAGACCGAGGCCGGCCGGCTCGGTGTTGCCATCAGTCTCGATGCCTTTTCTCCCGAGTATCTTCAGCACCTTGACTCCCAGGGAGCGGAGATAGTTGTGCAAAATGACGCCAACGATATGGTCTGGGTAGGCCCTGGCTCTCACAATGACTGGCAGCCGGATGAATGGCTGAATTCGGTGCTGGGCTCGGTGCAGCCGGTGTATAGAAACCTGCTCTACAACGTCTGCGCTATGCAGACGGGAAATTTCTTTGACCTTATCTTCGATGGCCAATCTTCAATCACCACCCGCGCCGATACGCCACCCGACCCGGAGGATCGCGCTCACAATTTCGTCGGCGTAGATGAGTTCCGGCACTCTGTTACCAACGAGCCACTACTAGGCACCCTGCTTGCGGTCGCGCCTTGGGTAGCAGAGGATCCGATTCTCAAGGAGCCAGCCTTGTCACTTAGCCAACGACGCCGTCGTCTTGCAGCCGTCGGCTTGCAGTTAAGGCCGAAAGGAACCAGGGCCAACCAGTATCGAGAATCAGTTATCAGCGCTGATCTTGAGCTATGACCCTGCGGTGGTCCCTGGGCAATCGAGAATTGTTGTATTCCTGAGGCACAGGGCACGCTAGATTGGCATGACATATGCAGTCAGATGGATAGACCTGTGCACTAGATAATCACAAGAGGGCACCGTACCATGATGAGTACTATGGGTAGGGGCGAGGCACCTATAGCAGCGGCGGAGACGCCAGCAAAGGAGAGCGACTCTTCCAGGGACCGAAAAACTGGGCCAAAGGAGCAGGTACGGGTGCTAGTGGTAGATGATGACTACGACATCCGTGAAACCCTACGTATTTTGCTCGAAGACGAGGGCTACCTAGTCGACGAAGCGACTAATGGCAGGATGTGCCTTGAACTGGTGCGATCAGCATCGGCGCCGTATGTGGTGCTGCTCGACCTTATGATGCCACAGCTTGGTGGTGCTGCCGTCCTCGGTATCATATCGCAGAACGAGGCGCTGGCACACCGGCACGCGGTTCTGTTGGTAACCGCGAGCACGTATACCGCCGAGGAGATGCTGGGCGAGGTGCTGCAACGGTTACAGATTCCACTGATTCGCAAGCCGTTTGACCTTGATCTCCTGGTTTCCCAGGTGGAAATAGCCGCGCGGCGCATCGTTCCTGACGCCGATAGCACAACGTCCTGAGGAGCGACGCTTTCTATTCCTCGTCGACTTGCCGTCGGTCGGCTCGGTATGGAGCAATGGATATGATCCTTACCACCGACCTGCCTTACTAGCGGCAATCATATTGTCCCACTTCCGCTGACACCCGAGGTCTGCGCCCAGAATTCCATCAAGTCACTCTTTGAGATGACCCCGCAGAGTCCATTCTCACCTGTGACGGCAATTGCCATCTGCCCACCTGCCAGTACGGTGTAGGCTTCGCGCACTGAGGCGCTTTCCGGCAGCGTTGGCAGTGGCGGCCCGGCCCATTCTCCGACACGCTGGTCATGCAGCCGCTCTCCGGAGGCAAAACGCTGAAGCAGCGAGTTCTCGGTAAGTGAGCCAATCAGCTGTCCTTCATGAAGCACGGGAAGCTGGGAAATCCCATATCGGTGGAAACGACCTATCGCGTCGGCGATAGAGTCATCTGGGGAGACGCCAACAACCAGCGGTACATCGGGCGAGAGGCCACGCCGAAAGGTAAGCACATCGGCCAGAGTTGGCTGCGCAGGCGTTTCGTAGAAACCATTTTCACGCATCCAGGTGTCATTATACATCTTGCTGAGATAGCCGCGTCCGCCATCCGGCAGGAGAGTGACAACCACATCATCTGGCCCTAGCCGCCTGGCATATTCGAGCGCCGCCGCCATCGCGGTACCGCTCGACCCGCCAACGAAGAGTCCTTCCTCACGCACCAATCGGCGCATCATCTGGAACGAACTCCGGTCATCCACACGAATCACCTGGTCCACCACCGCAGCATCCCAGTTTTCGGGAAATTTTTCCGTCCCAATACCCTCCACTTTATATGGATGCGGTGTGTCGCCAGAATAGATAGAGCCGGCTGGATCGGCGCCAATGACCTGGATACGAGGGTTTCGCTCTTTGAGATAACGCGCGGTGCCGCTAATGGTGCCGGCGGTACCAATGCCGGCGACGAACGCCGTCACTGTCCCATCGGTATCATCCCAGATTTCCGGGCCGGTGGTAAGGTAGTGAGCCAGGGGATTGGCCGGATTAGAGTACTGGTCGGGGCTGAAGGCACCGGGTATCTCTCGAGCCAGCCGTGCCGCCACATTATGGTAATTGCCTGGCGAGTCCGGAGGCTCGCTGTTGGGACAGATCACTACTTCGGCTCCCATCGCTCGGAGCAGGCTGCGCTTCTCGTCGGAGACCTTGTCGGTCATGACAAAGATACAGTGATACCCCTTTACGAGCGCCGCTAACGCCAGGCCAGTACCGGTGTTGCCACTGGTAGGTTCGACAATTGTGCTACCAGGTCTGAGCAGTCCCGCTCGCTCGCTCGCTTCTATCATGGAGACACCGATGCGATCCTTGACGCTGCCACCGGGGTTAAAGTACTCGACCTTGGCCAGCATCAAGGGCGCAACCTCTTGACCTAACTTGTTCAAGCGCAGCAAGGGCGTATGCCCAATTGTTTCCAGTATGGTTGAATAGTACTTCATAGCCTCTCTCGCGTGGCGCGCATGCAGCGTCGCCTACTCTACTCGGCACAGCAAATGCACAGCGGAAGCCATGCCAGCTGAGCCAGAC
>JBKQTH010000339.1:0-6420 GCA_052143275.1 Ktedonobacterales bacterium
CCTCATCGAACGCCCTCCGCGGCTCGCGCACTGGTCAGGCGCTGCTGATTGTAGCGGCGCTCGCTCTGGCCGCCGCCGCCCTCGCCTCGTGGTTTGTGGACGACACCACGTTCTACGTCCACAGCGTCGGCATCGGATTACTGCCGAGTCTCGCTCTGGCTCTTATTGCCGTCGTGCTGGCTCTCGTTGGTCGGAGCGGGCGAGCGCCCGCGGCCGCCGCCTAATGCCGGATGCCGGGTTGCGCCACACCCTCGTGAGCTCCAGCCAGCCGAACTTCGGCTGTACGCTGACCAACACGGCGCTGGTCAACCGGCATTTTGCCACCACCCGTGATCTGGAAGAAGCGGGACCGGCTCGGTGCGTCGCTTTGCAACTCCGACCCAATCTCATCCGTTCGACGATGCTGTTCCATTGGTGGCCCAAGCGCATCAAGAAGCGACAAGGCTCGAGACGAAATGAGTATCTTTGGTTTAGAGCGAGAAGATCGGTGAGTAACAGTGCCGGCGCAGCGTACTATATAGTAGTATAGCTGCCAGGCACAGCTCGTACTGTACCCGCCACACCCGACTCACAGGGTCACAGTGCAACGCCTTCGAATTGGAGCCTGAACTCGCGGTGAATGGATCTGGCTTAGCGCCGTATCCACGCCTCGCCAACCGACGTATCCGGGTCTACTCTTTCATTCTACTGGTGGCGTAATCAACTGGTGGCGTAATCAACTCAACAAACTGCCTCCACAAATGGTCTGCGGGCAGTTCTCTGCACCCTGTGCCAACCAAGAGCCTTACCACCCGTGTCTACAGACCCCTGGAACCGGGGAACCGGAAATAACGTCATCTCAGCAGCGATTCTCGAAAGTGCTCAGTATGGCGCCGCGCTCATATGGCATTCTCGGGCAGGAGGCATATATGACCTATCTCTCATCGGCACCTACTCGAAGGGCATGGCTTCCGCGGTTTCGATCCTTGGCAGTCTGTCTCGGGCTGATTCTCACGGTCGCGCTGCTGGCTGGCTGCGGAAGTTCCAGCGCCAGCAGTACCTTTGGGCCTATAAACTCGTCTCTGGGACCGGCGCAGTCGTCGTCGGGCAACACTTCTTCAGCTGCGTCGTCGAGCAGCAATTCAGTCCCCGCGTCGTCGACACCCTCAAGCTCGTCAAATGGTGGCCCCCCCTACCTGGTCAAGGCGCTGCAGGTGACTATCCAGGTGAAGGACACCCGAGCGGCAGCAGCTACAATCCTGGCCTGGATCATGGCCACCGATACCAAATCCACCACGAGGGGGCAACAGTATACCGACTTAGGTGACGGTGTCTATAACGTCACCGTGCAGGTCTCCGTCCAGGCGACGCTCTACCCCCAGGTAGAGCAGTACCTGCTGAACTATCCTAGCAAGAATGGCGGTACACTGCTGAGTCTTCAGGAAACGGTCCAAGATGTGACCAATGACTACATAAACACGCAGGCGCAAATCGTCACGCTGCAGACGGAGCACCAGCGCCTGCTGGCCTTGCTGGGCCAGGCGAGCAGCCTGAACGACATCCTCACGCTCGATCAACAACTCACCACCGTCGAGGGCCAGCTGCAGCAAATCGAGGCCCATCAGCAGGCCCTGGTCGGCGAGGTCACCTTCTATAATGTGACGGTGAACCTCCAGTCGACCGGCCTGCCCACTCCCCCTGTCACCCACTCAGGGTTCAGCTTTGGAGGCACACTGCACGATGCGTGGAACGCGGCGCTCGTGTTCGCCGGTTGGCTGGCGGTTGTGGCGATATGGCTGGTGGTCTTCAGCATCTTCGCGTTGCCGGTGCTGGCAGTCATTCTCCTCATACGAGCGGTTCGCCGACGCCGGATCAAGAGCTCGGCGCAGGTGCCAGCGCCGGTTACATCGTCATAAGACACGTGATGTCTTCTTTCTCGGCGCTCTCGGGGGCTTTGCTTTCACTCCGAGAGCGTTGTTCTAGTAGAGGCTCGCCAACACCAATAGCTCATGTACAACCCGTCGAGTATCGTCAATAAGTTCGTCGATGTACTGCCGCACAGCATTGTAGCGGCGGTCGTGAGCTGACGTGTCTCCAAGGATCTTTAGCTTTTTCAGCGCCTTTTTTGCGTTGCGGCCCAGGTTCCATTTGTTCTCCGCGAGCGTCTTGTCGATCAGATCGTTCAGGTACCAGAAGTCGCCGTTTTGGTTCCTGATTCTATCAGCGATACCATGTGCCTCGAATGCCTCGATGATCAGGGACTCGATCAGGCGACGTACCATTACCGCACATGCATCGTAGCAAGTGGCTTCGTAGCTAGCGTTTATCTGGTAAACCACCCTTAGGAGATAACCCCGATTCGACTTCTTGAAAAGAAGGGATGGCACCACTGCTTCTGTGCGCGAAGGCTGAACCTCTGCCGGCGGCCGCCACTGCCCGGCAAGTGCGCCTGCCTATAGCTGGACGGAAAAACCGTGTCCGTCGAGTCACTGCCGATGAAGGATTGATCATACACGCCTCCTGCCCGAGTACACCGCATGAGCAAGGCACCGTATCGTGGCCCCACTCTAGGATCGCTGCTAGATTGACCATGCGCCGGGTTCCTAGGTTTCCGTTTTACACTCCGGGGTGTAAGTCAGTCTGGCCTCATATTTTTGATTGCATGTTGTACAAGTTCGCATAGACGCCATTCACTGCGAGTAACTCCGCATGTGTGCCCTGTTCAGCAATCCCGGTGTCAGCTAACACCACTATTCTTTGGGCATTGCGGATGGTTGACAATCGATGAGCGATGACCAGCGTTGTGCGATTGTTGGCTAACTTTTCCAGCGAGTTCTGTACAGCCTTTTCACTTTCATTATCCAGCGCACTCGTCGCCTCATCAAAAATGATAACCGGCGGATTTTTGAGGAAGACCCGCGCGATGCTCAACCGTTGCTTTTGCCCGCCGGAGAGTCGAACGCCACGTTGTCCGATATCTGTGTCATAGCCATCCGGTAACGCCATGATAAAATCATGCGCGTACGCCTGTTTGGCAGCATCAATGATTTCTTGCCTAGTGGCGTCACGTTTCCCGTAGCGGATATTGTCCGCTACGGTCCCGGCAAACAAATAGACGTCTTGCTGGACAATTCCGATATTCCTTCGCAATGAGTGTAAGGTAACCTCTCGGATATCCTGCCCATCAAGCAGTATTTTTCCTGCATTCACTTCATAGAAACGCGGAATTAACGAGCAGAGCGTAGTTTTGCCGACGCCGGAAGACCCGACTAAGGCGACGTATTCGCCGGCTTGTATCTGCAGCGAAAGGTTCTTCAAGACATAGTTATGTTCCTCGTTGTACTTGAAGCTGACATCTCGAAACTCCACGCTACCCCGAACCTGTGTCAGATCAACCGCATTTGCCACGTCGCGCAGATCGGGCGCCACCTCCAAAATGTCCATAAATCGGTGAAATCCGGTAATTCCTTCCTGGTAGAGCCTGCCAAAATTGACTAACTTCTGAATGGGATCGACGAGGATACTGACAAACAATAGATAGGTCACCAAATCAGCTAAATCCAAGGAACCGCGAACAATAGCGGCGCCGCCAAAGATGATAACGGCGATGGTAATGAGCTGTGTGAACCCCATCAATCCACCGGAAAAGTATGCCTCACTTTTATAGCCGTCTCGGCGGCTGGCGAGAAAGCGATTATTGGCGTAGGCGAACTTGCTTTTTTCAATATCTTCGTTGGTAAAGGACTTCACCACTCTGACGCCTGCAAGCGTGTCTTCCACTTGCGCATTGATATCACCGATTCTATCCTTGCTGCTACGTAACGCGCGATTCATCCTTTTATTGAAATACAGCGCGTAAACAGCCATAACCGGCAAAAAAAGAAAGGCGATCAGCGTAAGCACCACATTGACCTTCAGCAAGATAATGAAGGCGCCGGTGACCGTCAAACAGGTAACGACGATGTCCTCAGGTCCATGGTGATAGAGCTCGGCCAGCGCGAATGTATCATTGGTAATCCGGGTCATTAATTGACCCGTTGTTTGTTCATCGTAAAAGCCAAACGAGAGCTTTTGATAATGGTCGAATAATTCACTGCGCATGTCGCTTTCCATCTTGGCACCCATCACATGGCCTTGGAAGTCGATAAACATGGTACATACTGTATAGACACCAACCAGCGCCAGCATGAGTGCGCCGACCAGATAGATCTGGTTGAGCGCATGAGACATATTGCCTTCCAGGATGTTGTTGGTGATGTATCGCGCACACAACGGGAGTAGTAGTGTAGTCGCCGATACAATGAGCGCGCAGGCCATGTCTGCGGAAAACAAGCCCAGGTATGGCTTGTAGTACGACAAGAACTTCTTGCCGCGCGAACGCACAGGCCCAGCCGCGCTGGATTCATAGCCGGATCTTGCCACGGAAAGATCGTGCGCCGCCGGCACAGCCGCCGATTCATTCGTGATCGAATCGTTTGACAGCAAAGGAGGTGCTCCTCAGTGAAGTGTTCACGCAATCGCAAATAGCACAAACATTTCAACCCGCATCAAAAACAAGTGAGCGGAGTCAATGGGTGAGAATGCGCGACATGGAACACCAGCACGAGAGGAAGTTAAGTGGAATGCAAGATCAGATCAGCGGGGACATGGCTTATGGAGGTTGAAAGGAGGATGCGTTTTCTAGTGACTGAGAACATGATGACGCGAAATGCAATATTTGCCGTCTACATTCCCAACGTATCCTCGATGAAACTCCATACCTTCATGCTGGGTGTTGCTGTTGCGCGGCGTGCACTTCGGGGCATCTTTATACCTCTTTTTCGAACTGGCGGCGCGGGGAAGCATGCGCCAAAGTAACTACGGGTACGACCTGATGATACCACATAGAAAGTGCTTGGTCTACTCTATACGAGCCAGTCCATAGGTCAAGAAGATGACTCCACCGATCCGGCACGCGCAAGCCTTTGGGCGAGACCGAATCCTAGGCCATCTCTTGCACTGGTGACGACGACAAGCTTTCGTCACATCGGGTACGAAGACCTCCGTTTTTGTGGATGACACAACCGTGTTGCCCCAATACAGCACAACCACTTGGCAGAAGTAGAACTAATGTTCTATAATTGTTTTACTGCCTGGCGGATGTGTGAGAAGTGAGTGCCCGGGCAGCCAAGCAAGCACGTGGCTTGCAGTTGATAAAGCAGGCCGGCGCTGCTCTGACCTGGAAAGGTCTCGGGAGGGAAGACGATGCCACGTACGAGAGACGCCTTCAGGCACTGGGTAGACCAGAATAGGCCGCCTACTACCGAAGAGAGCCGGCGCTGGTGGGCAGAGATCAAATCCCGCGTCGCCAGTCAAACACCGGAGCAGATAGAGCTGGGGCGCCAAGCATGGGCGGCAGAGCAGGAGCGAGATGCGCAGACACGCCGCCAGCGAATGGGACTACGCAGTCAGAGCAGCAGAGAGCAGCGGAACTCTGATTGGCTCGAAGGGTTCGACAGTTTAGACGGTCCAAAGGCGGTCTAGCACGTGAAGTGATGAGATGCCCTGACAGGTAATCAGTAGCTCGTCAGGGCGCTGGTAATCCCTACGAGACGCTGTAAGGCATGAATAATTGGTCGGGTTCTGTCGAAGGAGCGGGTGGCTCGTGGCGAGGACGTCTCTCGCCAACCGAGGTAATCACTGTTGCACGTCTTCCCGAAAGCGAAAGCCCTCCCCATCGCGCTGGAGAGGTTCTTTTAGCGCACGAGAGAACCAGGGGAAGAATGGCGACACCACGTGTCGTTGGTACTCGACATACTCGGGGTGCCCGGCGATCAGGTGGCGCTCCATGAGCGGGATGCTGACCCCCAGGAAAAGCCCCAGGATCAGCAACGGTCCGAGGACCACTAGGCGAAAGTCTGGATACGTCACGGGCACGAAAAGGTAGAGACCCCACCAAAACAGGACCTCGCCGAAATAATTGGGGTGGCGCGAGACGGACCACAATCCCTGCGGCATGGAGCCGCGCTTGGCAGGCAGGCTACGGCGGAATCGGCGCATTTGCAGATCTGCCGTGGCCTCGATGACGATGGCCGTGAGAGTCACGAGCGCGGCCGCCACATCCAACCAGGTGAGTTGCGTGTTCCGGTCGCGGAGCGTCGGCCACAGCGCCAGACATCCCCCGAACACGAGGATGGTCGGCATCAGATGGATGCCCAGAAAGCTGACGGGCCAATAGAAACTGCCTACCTGCTGCTTGATGTCGCGATAGCGCCAATCTTCGTGTCCCAGGCCGCGCCACTGGTAGGCCCAATTCGCGGTCAACCGTAGCGCCCACAGGCATACAAGCACGAAAATGAGCACGTGGCGCGGATTGGCGAAGCCGTTTGAGCCGGGCTGCAACAGCCAATAGAGCGCGATGGGCACGGGTGCGACGCTCCAATACGGATCGTACATGCTGGA
>JBKQTH010000340.1:0-6457 GCA_052143275.1 Ktedonobacterales bacterium
AGTGGGCCAGCTGTGCGAGCGCTTGCTGCTCCTCGGACGCTACCTCCCGTAGCTGTACGCGTTTTCCCATGCGGCACCTCCTCTTCGAGATGCCTCATCTTACCACCTATTTGCCGGATGCACCACTTAGAGTGTGATACAGAGTGTGATACGATGGCGTCACGGTTGGAGTCACCGCCAATTGGTGGCAGACCTCTGGAGAACGGAGACGTCGATGGATTTCGCCTATAGTGAGAAGGTCAACCAGCTACGCCAAGAGATGAGCGACTTCATGGATCGCTACATCTATCCGAGTGAGGCAATTGTACGGGAGCAGATTGCCGCTTCTGGTAATCCATTCCATCATCCGGAGATAGTGGACGAACTCAAAGCCAAAGCGAAGGCCGCGGGGCTGTGGAACCTGTTTCTGCCTGATAGCGAATATGGAGCGGGGCTTACCAACCTCGAATATGCCCCTCTTGCCGAGATCACCGGCCAGGTCTTCTGGGCGCCGGAGGTCTTTAACTGCAGCGCTCCCGATACGGGCAACATGGAGATACTGGCCCAATTCGGCACGCCGGAGCAGAAGCGCCAGTGGCTACAGCCGCTGCTCGACGGCGAGATCCGCTCAGCCTTTGCCATGACCGAGCCGGAAGTGGCCAGCTCGGATGCCACCAATATCCAGCTGACCATGGTACGTGACGGTGATGAGTATGTGCTCAACGGTCGTAAATGGTGGATATCCGGAGCCGCGCGGCCACGCTGCAAGATACTCATCGTAATGGGAAAGACCGCACCGGATGACCCCGACCGGCATCGCCAGCAGAGCATGATACTAGTTCCTATCGAGACCCCAGGCGTCACTGTCGTGCGCAATCTACCGGTGTTTGGCTATGTGGAGAATGAGAGTCACTGCGAGCTGACATTCGAGAATGTCCGAGTGCCGGCCGCCAATCTACTGGGGGGCGAAGGCGACGGCTTCGCGATTGCCGAGGCGCGACTGGGGCCTGGTCGAATCCACCACTGCATGCGTGCAATTGGTGCCGCCGAGCGAGCGTTACATCTCATGTGTGAGCGAGTCACCTCACGCGCGGCCTTCGGCAAGCCCCTGGCGGAGCAGGGAGTCATACAGAACTGGATCGCCGAGTCGGCTATAGAGATCGAGCAGGCGCGTCTGCTCACCCTGAAGACCGCCTGGATGATCGATACGGTGGGCAAAAAGGCGGCGCAGACCGAGATCGCGATGATCAAGGTGGTGGCTCCCAGTCTCATGACCCGGGTAGCCGATCGGGCAATCCAGGCTTTTGGCGCCGCCGGCCTCTGTGATGACTTCCCTCTGGCCGGGATCTACGCGGGGGGACGCACCTTGCATCTGGCCGATGGGCCCGACGAAGTACACAAACGCTCGGTCGCGCGCCGGATACTTCGCCGATATTCCCGCGTATAGGTCAATCCACTCCCACTAGCGTAGATCGACCTAGCCGAGGATCCGGCCATGCAGGCTTATCATGAACGTACGGCTAATCGGGAGTGTACCCGGCCCGCAGCCCAACGAACATGATGTAATCCAGGTTGGGCACTTCTACGCCGCGGCTACCCAGCGCCGAAAAGATCTGAGCCCGGTGCTGGGTGGAGTGGATGAGCACCTGGAGCAGGCCGTCGCGCTTGCTGAGTTCGAAGTCGAACCAGGGTACCTTCAAGGGCTGGGCCATAAAGGTCGCGTCGGCTTCGGCTACGAGCTGGCCATAGCCCTCGCCGAGCTGTTTTGACCGATTACGAAACCAGTCGAGGTCGTGCACAAAATACTCTTCACGTGTGCCGCCGCCTGTTGGTGGCTGGTCGCGAAGCATGTACAGATAACTATCCTCGACGCCGACCATATGCTTGAGGGTCTCCAGGACGGTGCCGAGCGTTCCCGGCGCCTGCTCCTCCAACTGGCTCGGCTCGAGATCACCGCAGACTGAAAACACCTGGGCATTGGCCCAGGCATTGTAGGCATACAGTTCCTCAAGATTGCTTGTGTTGCTGATCATTGTGTCGCCTCGCCTCCGTTCTAACCGGCTTTGGCCGCCGTCGCACTGTCCTTGGCAGACAGGTAGTCGAATACAGTGACTTTTCCACTCCAGTAAGCATATTCTATGATAGCTGGCAACTTCTGGGACCGGCCCATACTCCGCGGCCGGCTCTGGTACAGGGTGGCGGTCACGCCAGCAGCACCGCCGCTGGCGCTGGCATTACAAGTTGATCCAGTCGTTGCCGTTATCTCTCGCGTGCTCTTCCTCGTAACGCTCCCCGTAACGATCTGGGAACGCGGGCACGGTAAGCTAGGCAATGAAAGACCTGACAAAGACCTGACAAAGACCTTTGATATGCCCCGATGTGAACTGAACATGGCAGGGGATGGCGAATGCCGGAATGGAGCGGAGCATCTATGGCAGCACTATTCAAATCGGTGCCGGGTAGTGGCCAGCACAAGCAGAGCATTGCCGACGCAGTTCCCAAATCCAGTAAATCGGCTCTGGCGGCGCCTGGCCGCCAGATAATGCCGGTGGCGGACATCGCGCCGGATGATCCGCTTACCGTCTACCTTCTCGGCGCCCACGGGGCGGTAGAGCTGGATAAGCTCAACCTACTCTCGCCGGCGCTGGCGAAAATGCGTGCCGCCGGCGTGAAGGTCGCTATACCGCTGATCAGCCAGGGGGAGCTCGTAGGCCTGCTCTGTCTGGGGTCTCGCCTTAGCCAACAGGACTATTCTACCTATGACCGTAAGTTGCTCAATGACCTCGCGACTCAGGCTGCCCCAGCCGTAAGAGTTGCCCAACTGGTCCAGGAGCAACAGGCTCAGGCACGCGAGCGTGAGCGCATCGACCAGGAGCTGCGGATTGCCCGGCTGATTCAGCAGACTCTGTTGCCTAAAGAACTTCCCAACCTGCCCGGCTGGCAGATCGCGGCATATTATCAGCCGGCGCGCGCGGTAGGCGGTGACTTCTATGATTTCCACTATTATGACGATGGACGGCTGGGAATCGTTGTAGGTGACGTTACTGACAAAGGAGTGCCGGCCGCTCTGGTCATGGCAACCACTCGTAGCATTCTACGCTCGAGCGCCGAGAAGCTTTCCACACCGGGCGCGGTTCTGGAGCAATCCAATAATCTCCTCTGCCCGGACATACCGCCCAAGATGTTTGTTACCTGCCTCTATGGCATCCTGGAGCCGGAGACCGGCCGTATGCAGTATGCGAACGCTGGACACGATCTGCCATACCTCCGGCATGGCGGTCAGGCGCACGAAATGCGGGCTACCGGAATGCCGCTCGGCCTTATGCCGGGTATGCACTACGAGGAGAAGGAGGCTTATCTGGCGCCCGGAGATAGTATACTTCTCTATAGTGATGGGCTGGTCGAGGCCCATAACACCGATCGAGAAATGTTTAGTTTTCCACGCTTGATGCGGCTCATGGGTGACTATCCTGGTGGGACCGACCTGATCGGTTTTCTACTGGGCGAGCTGGCAACCTTTACCGGACCAGGCTGGGAGCAGGAGGATGACGTGACGCTCGTTGCTTTGCAACGAGCTGAGCAGAAGCCTCTGCATGATTCCATCTCCGCACTCGCAGATACACAGGCAAGTAACATGGGCACCGATATACCGAAAATGCCGAATATGGCTGGCGATTCGCTCTCACAATCAGAGAGCTGGGACCCGCTTGACAGCTTCACCGTCGCCAGCGAGATGGGCAACGAACGGAGCGTGATCAACCGGGTGGCTACTGCGGTGGTGCCGCTAGCGATTCCCGAGCGTCGCCTCGAGCAATTGAAAACCGCCGTCGGTGAGGCGGCTATGAATGCCATGGAGCACGGCAACCACTATCAAGCCGAGATTCCCATCGAGATCGAAGTGCTGGCTTCGCCGACTCACGTGGCTGTCAGGATCAGCGACCAGGGCGGCGCACCGGCGAATATCGATCTCAAGGTACCTGACCTGGCCGCCAAATTGGCAGGCGAGCAGTCGCCACGTGGCTGGGGTCTGTACCTGATCAAGAATCTGGTCGATGATATGCGAGTCACCGCCGACGGAGAACATCACACCGTCGAATTGATCGTCATACGAGAGGGGGCCGCCAATGCCGGCTAGAACCTTTGAGGCGCGGGTTCGTCACCACCAGCCGCGTGTCGTCGTCATCGAGTTGCACGGCGAGATCAATGCCTTTGCTGAAGAGTCGCTGGGCGTGGCCTATAACGAGGCGGAAGCGCAGGTGCCGGGGCTTATTCTGCTCAACTTTAGCGACGTCGACTACATCAATAGCAACGGCATTGCCCTAATCGTAAGCCTGCTGGCTAGAGCCCGGAAGAACCAGATCCGCCTGGTCGCCTGCGGGCTGAGCGAGCATTATGTCGAGATATTTAACATCACGCGTCTTGCCGACTTTATGACCGTGTTCCCTGATGAGACCACCGCGCTGGAGAGCAAGCCTACACAGATCGCCTGAGCGAGAGAGGAGACAGCTTACGTGATGGAGACTAATTTGACCATGGGAGTACGGGTGATTAATCCCAAGCTTAGCATCATCGATGTCACTGGAGACATAACACGTGACGCCGAAGGCCCGCTGATGGCGGCGTATACTGAGGCCTCGTCACCCACCACCAAAGCCATCATCTTTAATTTCAGCGGTCTCGAGTACATGAACAGCAGCGGCATAGGCCTGATCGTTACTCTACTCATCCGGGTGAACCGGGCGAAGCAACACATGCTGGCCTACGGGCTTAGTGAGCACTACCGGCACATATTCGAGCTTACCCGGCTGAACGAGGCCATCGGAATCTACGATAGTGAGGCCGCCGCTGCCGCCGCTGCTGGTGCGCTATGACCGGGTCGCGCTACGACGCGGTGATCGTGGGTGCCGGCCCCAATGGCCTGGCGGCGGCCATCACTCTAGCGCGAGCCGGGCACTCGGTGATTGTCTACGAGGGACAGGAGACCGTGGGCGGCGGCACTCGAAGTAAGCCGTTAACGCTTCCGGGCTACCTGCACGATGTCTGCTCGGCGATTCATCCGATGGGTATCGGCTCGCCGTTCTTGCGTTCACTGCCACTGGAGCGCCACGGTCTGGAGTGGATCCACCCCGACATTCCCCTGGCGCACCCGCTGCCTGACGGTACGGCGGCGGTGCTCTACCGGGATATTGCCGCCACCGGCTCCAGCCTGGGCGAAGACTCGGCGAGCTACCAGCGGTTGATCGGTCCATATGCCGACCACTGGGATAGACTGGCCGAGGGATTGCTTGGACCCTTGCGTCCCAGTTATCAGGCGACTCATCCCACCATCTCGCTGGAGATGGCGCGTTTTGCCCTGCTGGCTTTCCGCTCCGCACGCGGCCTGGCTGAGAGCCGCTTTCAAGGGGAACGGGCCCGTGCGCTTTTTGCTGGACTGGCCGCCCATACGATGCAGCCGCTGGAGTATCCTATGACCGCTGCCGCTGCGCTGATAGAAGCGGCACTCGGCCATGCGGTCGGCTGGCCGCTGGCTAAAGGCGGATCGCAGAGTATCGCCGACGCCATGGCAGCATATCTGCTGTCACTGGGTGGAGAGATCGTGACCGGTTATACGGTAGAGTCGCTGGACGAGCTACCGGCGGCTCGGGCCATACTCTGCGATATCACTCCACGCCAACTTTTACAGCTTGCCGGCGATCGTCTACCGGAGAGTTACCAGCGCCAGTTAGAGCGTTTCCGTTACGGAATGGGCGTCTTCAAGATCGACTACGCCCTCAGCAGTCCGGTGCCCTGGACCGCGGAGGCCTGCCGACACGCCGGCACCGTACACGTCGGTGGCGCGCTCGGAGACATTGCCTCGTCCGAACGTGCGAACTGGCGAAATGTACCACCCGAGCAACCCTTCGTGCTGGTGGCGCAGCAGAGCCTCTTCGATACCTCACGAGCGCCGGAAGGCAGGCAGGCGCTCTGGGCGTATTGCCATGTGCCTCATGCCAGCCGGGCCGACATGACCGAGGCAATTGAGGCGCAGATTGAGCGGTTCGCGCCCGGCTTTCGCGACACTATACTGGCGCGGCACACCATGGGACCGGAGGAGATGGAGCGCTACAACCCCAACTATATAGGCGGGGACATCAATGGCGGCGTCCAGGATATCCGGCAGCACTTTACCCGGCCGACCATCAGCATCAATCCGTACGCCACCCCGAGCGACGGGCTATATCTCTGCTCCTCATCCACTCCGCCTGGAGGAGGGGTCCATGGGATGTGCGGCTACTTCGCCGCTCAGGCAGCGATGCATGGCTCGCTACGCTCCGGCGGCTGGGATGTCTCCGAGTCGTCGGATGAGCAACTAACCGTCAACCAGTAGAGCGAACAGCGCGCTAACTTAGCTGCCCACCAGGCAGCTGGGCCGAGTTTCATGCGCTTGCCGTAACAATTCAGCCAAAGCTAGGTTAGAGTGGCTGCCCGCAGAAGACAG
>JBKQTH010000341.1:0-7131 GCA_052143275.1 Ktedonobacterales bacterium
CGGTGGGGCTCCTCTTGCTCGCTTTATAGCGCTCCTGCTTGACCTGCAGTCCCCAGTTGTAGGCCCAGCGCGCGGCGCCGGCATGCTGGCGGCAGGCCGTCACCTGTCGATCGCTCGGGTCCAGCTCCGTTTTGTACGCCCGCTGTACCAGCATCTCGCATCTCCCTGTCAGTCCCCGGCTGTCCTGCCGAGAGGGAGGCCTTCACTTCTCGATTGCTAGAACAAGTGTACCCTATCCTGCTGCTGTTCTCAAGGAGAACAGACGGATACACATGGGCACACATGGGGATATTCTCTGCACCTATTCACCACCCCTTGACATCCATATCCAGTACAGGTACTATATACGTATACTCAGTATGCATACTACATATGGATGGCCGAAGATGTCGTTGAAGTTTGGTATACTCGGTCTCTTGTCCGAGGAGTCGCTGCATGGCTACGAAGTCAAAAACCGCTTCGATGCTCTGCTAGGTCACACCTGGGAGGTGAATATCGGTCAGGTCTACAGCACCCTGCAACGCCTGGAGCGCGACAACCTGGTAGAGTCGATTGGCGAGCGTGGAGATCGCGGCAAGCTAGCCTACCAGGTGACGCCGGAGGGAAGGCAGGCGCTGGACCACTGGCTCAGCGAGCCCGAAGCTGAGCCACAACACTTACATGATGACCTCTTTATCAAGCTTATGCTCATACGCCGGCTGGCCAACGGCAATATGCAAGGGTTGATCAACAAGCAGCGTCGCCTCTACCTACAGCGCCTACGCGATCTGGCTGAACTGGAGAGGCGCGCTCGCGCCGAAGGTCGCCCCGACCTGTTGCTGCTCATCAAGGGCGCGGTGATTCACACCGAAGCTGACATCAAATGGCTGGATGTTTGCCTGGATGAGCTGGCCAGCCTGCAGACCTATCACCCAGAACCTGACAAGGAGCAATCTACGTGAGTCAACTCCCAAGTCTCATTGAGCTGTCGCAGGTGAGCAAAGTCTATCGTGCCAGTGGTAGTCAAGCGGCGCTCAGCGACCTTACCCTGCAGATACCTGCCGGCCAATTCACCGCAGTGATGGGACCATCGGGCAGCGGCAAGTCCACGCTGCTCAACCTCATTGCCGGTCTCGATCGTCCCACCACTGGTAGCATACGGGTCGACGACACCCCGGTGAGCCGCCTGGGCGAGGCGGCGCTGGCCCGCTACCGTAGGAGAGATATCGGCTTCGTCTTTCAGTTTTTCAACCTGCTGAACCAGCTCAATGTTCTGGACAATGTGCTGCTGCCGGCGCAGCTGGCCGGTCTCCAACCCAGAATCGCCCAGAGTCGTGCCCGGCAACTGCTGGAGCGGCTCGGCATTGCCAACCGAGCTAAAACCTATCCGGAACAGCTCTCCGGTGGTCAGCGGCAGCGGGTGGCCCTGGCTCGCGCGCTCATCAACCAGCCCAAAGTGTTGCTGGCCGATGAGCCAACGGGAGCGCTGGATAGCCATAGCGGCCAGGCGGTCATGAAGCTTCTCTGTGAGGTGAACCAGGAGGGGCAGACCGTGGTGCTGGTGACCCATGACGCGGCTCTGGCCGCTGCCTATGCTTCCCGGATTATCAGCCTGCGAGATGGGCGAGTCGAAGACGACGCCCAGCTTCAAACCAGAAAGAGCCAGAGTCCATCCGACCTGCTTCATCTGCATTCTGAGGAGGCGGTCTGATGCGCGCACTTCTAACCTATATACGCGGAGAGCTCCGCCGCCGGCGCCTCCAGGCCATCGTAGTGCTGCTCATAGTTGGGCTAGCATCCGGCGTAGGAACGGTTGCCACGCTGCTGTTTACCCAAGCTTCGGCTCCCTACATGACCGCCTTCCAGGAGTATCAGGGAGCTCATCTGGCGGTCTTCTACAACGGATCGAAGGTCACGAACCAACAGCTTCTAGCGACGACCCGGCTCCCTGAGGTGACCACCAGCGGCGGACCCTGGCAGTACTCGCTTCTGCCGCTGGCATATGGCACCCAGAAGACGACAGTTCAGGTGATAGCCCGCCCGGATCCAGGCGGACCGGTCGACCAGCTACGGCTCACCGCCGGTCGCTGGGTTACAGCACCCGGCGAGATTGTGCTTACCCATTCGTATGCCGAGGAGATCGGCGCCGGTGTCGGCAACCAGGTTGAGCTGCTGGGAAATTCCGGACCGGCAGCGTTCGGGGTCGTTGGCGAAGTCGCGGACATCGACGAAGCCAGCGCCGCCGATTTCAGCCCGCAGTTCGCCTGGATTGAGCCGGGGCAGCTGCAGACGCTACTGGGCGCGGCTGATCAGCCGGGTGAAATGGTGGTGTACCGGTTCCAGCACGCCGCGACCGCTGCCCAGGTGCAGGAGCGCGGCCAGGAGATCGCCGCCTTACTGCCTCCGGGCGCTGAGACTGGGTCACTGTCCTACTTGACCATAGAGTCTGTCTTCAACCTGGACAGCACCCTAACCCTGACGTTTCTACTGGCCTTCGCGGTCTTTGCTCTGGGAGCGGCGGCGCTTATCGTGGCCAATGTGGTCAGCGGCGCGGTGCTGAGCAGCCAGCGGGACATCGGCGTCGTCAAGGCGCTGGGCTTCACTCCCGGCCAGGTCGTCGCCGCCTTTGTCGGCCAGATGCTGGTAGCCGCGGTGATTGGCTGCCTGCTTGGTGTGCCCCTGGGTGCGGCTGCCAGCCACCCGCTGGTTGGAGCTAGCGCCGACGCACTGGGATTACCGGCGCCTTCGGGGGTTGATCCACTGGCGCTGCTGCTGGTAACGGCGGGTAGTCTCCTGGTGGTCGCGGCGGCGGCGGCTGTACCAGCTCTGCGCGCTGGTCTGCTGCCACCGGTCGAGGCCATCTCTGAGACTGCCGCATCAAGAGCCGCACGGCCCAGCTGGATAGGCAGCGTGGCCCGCTGGCTGCGTGTGCCGCGTCCCATTGCCCTGGGTGCCGGCGATGCCTTTGCCCGCCCGGTTCGCGGTCTGCTCACCACCATTGCGGTGATGATCGGCGTCACCACCCTGGTCTTTGCCTTTGGGCTGAACGCCACGTTTCAACAGATCACCAGTATCCGAGCGTTCGGCACCATTGCCGACGTCACCGTGTCGCGTTATGGCAGCTATCCCGATGCCCGCCTGATGCAGACCCTGGAGGCCGAACCCGATACCCGCCAGATCATCGCGCTAGATTATACCCACCTGAGCATTCCGGGGCTGAGCGATCCGGTCACGACCCTGGCGCTGCGCGGCGACTCGGCGGCGCTGGGCTATCCGATGGTGGCGGGACGCTGGTTTGCCGGACCTGGCGAGGTAGTCGGAGGCACTGCCTTTGTCAGCTCGGCCCACCTCAAGGTCGGCGATACTTTTACCGGGGAGCTGGCGGGTCATCCCATTCGGCTGCGGCTGGTGGGCGTATACTTTACGCTGGATGACTTCGGCGAGGAGGCCCAGGTCGACTGGTCCAGTTACCAGGAAGCCGACCCCAGCGCCCAGCCCAGTCTCTACCTGGTGGACATCCGGCCGGGCGCTAGCGTCGCGGTATATGCGAGCCGCGTCGAAGCGAGTGCACCGGAGTATCTGAGCGCGGCCGCCGGTACCGCGGGCGTTGCGGCCGCTACCATCAACATCCTGAACGCGGTGCTCATCGCGCTGGTGGCGATCCTGGTGGCGATCGCGGTGGCCGGGGTCTTCAATACGTTGCTGCTCCATATCCGGGAGCGGATACGGGATACGGCCACGCTAAAGGCGCTGGGTATGACCCCCGGCCAGGTCATAAGCATGGTGGTGGCGTCCGCCTGCGTACTTGGTCTCTTGGGCGCCATTCTGGGGGTACCCGCTGGGATCTGGCTGCACCAGTGGCTCCTTACGGTTATGGGATCAGCGCTTGGGAGTGATCGGGGGCTACCCAGCCGGTTCACGGCTGGGGTCTATCGACCGCTGCTGCTGCCATTGCTGGCTCTGGCCGGTATCTTCGTTGCGGTGCTGGGAGCGGCGCTGCCGGCGTGGATGGCGGCCCGTGCGCCGGCGGCTACGGTACTGCACGCCGAGTAGCTGCGGTGCTTGGCGCGCAACACCGCTTGGCACCCGGCTGAAATCGTGACATCATGGTCCAACAATGACGTGTGAGTCATATTTCAGCCGGGTGTTTCAGAGCTGGCGCCCCAACTCCCCACTACCTGGTCAAGCTGCAAGCACCAGCCGAACCTGCTGCTGACCTCCCTCGACCAACCTCTGTATGCTCCGGATGGCTGCTCTAGGCATGCGTTCCTTCAATCCGGTGCTGAGCCGTCAGGCCATGATGTCGTCGTTGGCTATACCGGCGATCAGACGGTCGTTATGGCGGAGACACGTCAGCGCTACCCCGTGCAGCTCACCCCCACTCGCTGGAGTTCGACCGGAGTATGTCCTTCGCTCTCAGCTCGACTTTGTACATTATTCGTCAGTAACACGCCGCATGAGCTAACGGCGCAAGGGTCGACCGAGGTAATAAAACCACATCAGGGTCAGAACGGGATGTGGGAAAACGAAAATTGCCTCACACGCAGCAAGGCTCTGTCAGACCATTCAGCCACATTTTTGCGCTGGTTGGCCTCGGTTTTACACCACTCAGCCTTTTTTTGTCGCGCCAGGACGGCCCTCCATGCTACAGTATCCCCAACGGATCCGCCAGGCAACGACCACCCCCGGAGAGGGGTGCGGGAGGGTGACTCCTCCCTCCCAATCCGCTGATCGAAGCCGCAGGTCTCCGACGCGTTTGGAACCTCACCGAGGCGGTGGCCGAGATCCACGTTTCCGCCTGGCGCGGCGAGATCTTACTGCTGCAGAGCAGGCCCCGAAGAGACAGGCAAGGGAAACGTTCCCCATGAATCTGGGAAGCAGAGCCTTCCCCATGAAAGGAACTCCGATGGCGCATATCTCTGAACCACTCCCAACCGCCGGCCGATCGGAAGTATCCCCGTCTGATCTGTGGATGGGCCTGCAGTCTCCGCTCACCTTTGGGCTGGTGGCTTGTGGGGGCATTGGGGCACTTCTCTTTACCGTCACCTATCTGATTGAAGGCTTTACACGACCGGGCTATGATGCCTGGCAACAACCTATTAGCTCCCTGAGCCTGGGTCCGGGCGGCTGGGTGCAGCAGGTCAATTTCGTCGTCTACGGCGTCCTGCTGGTGCTCTCGGCGGTGGGCTGGTATCGGCTCCTGTCTCAGCTTCTGACGCCAAAGCACTATGCGCTCTGGTTTCCTCTGCTGCAGGGCATCAGTGGCCTGTACCTGATTGCAGCCGGGGTGTTTTCCCTGGATCCCCTTCCTGGCTACCCACCAGGGGTCGCTCCGGGACCATCGACGGTGCATGGGACGCTGCATACGATCTTCGCGTGGGCGATCATTATCTCCCTGGCCGTGGGCTGCTTCGCCTTGGCTGCATACTTTTGGCGGTTTTTTCATTGGCGCGCGTGGGCCGTGTACACGGAGATTACTGGCGTGCTGATCCTGGTCTTTTGGGGGGCGTTCGTACAAGGTGCGAGCGGAAACGTTGCCTGGCTGGCACCGTATACCGGGCTGACTGAGCGCCTCTCAGCCGGGAGTCACGCCCTCTGGATATGTTTGGTCATAGCTATGCTCTTTTTCAAACGAAGGAGGTAGCCGCATCTCAACCTGAAAACGGGACGAGGGTTCCCGCGCTCCCAAGCATGCCTGCAGTCAAAAATGCGACATCCGCGCGAGGAGGGTTCCCCGCAAGAGGGGTCAGCATGTTCTTCTAGGTAGGGCAGCAAATCAAGGGTGAAACGGTTCCAGGAAGGTTATACTAGGGGCAGTACCCGGCATGACCGTCTTGGGAATAAGATAGCAGTTGCCAAACGTCTATCTTCGAGCCCAGGAGAACGCTCATGCCGGGTACTGACCTATTATAAGCATGTTGGAACCGTTTTGCTGCTTGTGTACCGCCCCTACCTGCAAGAAAATGCTGACCCTGCTAAGAGGAACGTTGCACGCTCGCGGCCGTCGCACGGTGAGAGCTGCTCGTTGGCAGACTGGCCATGAGAAAAACCCGTTCACCACGTGCGGGAGCTGTGCGCGCTGGTCGCCGCTACGGGCCAGTCGGCAGTTGCTCACGCTTATCATCGACACCTGCATCCAAGCCGGTGGCAGCCTGGATATCGTGATCGACGAAACGTTGGAACGTCGGTGGGTCCCGAAGATCCAGAAGCGTGGCCACTACCGCGACAGTACGCTCTCGAGTCACGAGCGGTCGGTGAGTACTCCGGGCTTGCGGCTTTCATTGTGCTAGCGGTGGCGGTGAGCTTGCCCTGGACCAGACAGCGCTGGGCTTTGCCGTATCTGTGTCTACTCGCTACCACTCCAGAAGTCAGTGCGCAGCTCGGGATCCGCCACAAAACCCTGGGCTTACAGGCCCGCCAAGTTGTTAGCCTGTTGCGGCGCTGGCTGCCAGGAGTGCCGATCAAGCTCCTCTCGAGACCGAGCCTACAGCATCCTGGAGCTCGGACTGCACTGCACTCGGCAGCAGGTCACGCTCATTGCGCCGTTTCGTCTCGGCGGACCTATGAGGCCCGACTCCATGATCCACCAGCCCACTGCGGCGCGCTACGCACATCCTGTTGGGCGGCCTCGTGTCGTGGGTCCGCGGCTCCCTTCTCTGGACCGCGTGCTGCATGCCCCTCAAAGCGCGTGGGAGCGGCTCACTCTCGACTGCTATGGCGAAGGAGAACGGGCGCTGGAGCTGTGTACGGGCACCGCCTGGTGCTATCGCTGTGGCTCGACTCCCTTGCCCAGCAGCACGGGTGCTCATGCGAGACCCGGCGGGTAAACGACCGTCCAAAGCCTTGTTTTCTACTGACCAGGCGCAGCCCGCCGGCGAGAGTGTGCGCGATGTTATGAAGCGCTGGAGTCTCGAAACGACCTTCGAGGAAAGTCTCGCCCCAATGAGATTGTATTATCTTGGTCGATGCTTCAGCGGTTGGCCCATGCGGCGTGTTACTGACGAATAATGTTCAAAGTGGAGCTTAGTGGTGCATCCGGCAAATAGGTGGTAAGATGAGGCATCTCGAAGAGGAGGTGCCGCATGGGAAAACGCGTACAGCTACGGGAGGTAGCGTCCGAGGAGCAGCAAGCGCTCGCACAGCTGGCCCACT
>JBKQTH010000342.1:0-13380 GCA_052143275.1 Ktedonobacterales bacterium
TGTGAAATTCCATGCCGCTCAATCGCTGCTCATCCACCTGGCGGCTCTACTGGCCACCATCGCATGGGTTGTGCTCTTTGTCATACTCGCAATTGTGGGAGTGTCTATTGGTGCGGCAACCAGCACGTCGGGTGGAGTAGCCGCCCCATTCGTGGGCATTCTCTTCCTTATCGCCTTTTTACTTGGCATCTTCCTGGCCATTCTCTACGTGGCGGCGCTGATCTGGGGCATGGTTGCCGCATTCAGCGGCCGCGCCACCAAACTGCCCATAGTAGGTAGCCTGGCTGAGCGCTGGGCTGGTGGCCCGGTCGCCGGAGTGTAATTACCGGACTGGTGTCACGATATCTCCTTGCAATATCGGGTGCCGATAGGTATGATCTATCTGGGAATAATCTACCTATGCCCCAGCATATCCAACCTAGGAGGTACCAGGTGACCAGGCCCCTGACCCAACCACCACCGGATAGGTTAAGCGAGGTAGCTCGTGTCTTTCTCACCTTCGGCTTCACCGCTTTTGGCGGCCCGGCGGCGCATATCGCCATGATGCGGCGCGAGCTGGTTCAGCGCCGGCACTGGGTAACTGAAGAGCGATTCCTCGATCTGCTCGGCCTCTCCAACGTCATACCCGGTCCGAGCTCAACAGAACTGGCCATCTACCTCGGCTACGAGCGGGCAGGCTGGAGGGGGCTGGTGGTTGCCGGGACCATGTTCATTCTACCTGCCGTCGGAATAGTCCTATTCCTGGCCTGGTTATATACCCAGCTGGGAACGCTGCCGCAGTTTGGCTGGGCCTTTTACGGGATCAAGCCGGTAATCATCGCCATCATCGTACAAGCGCTGGTAGGGCTGGCGCGCACCGCGGTCAAGACACCACTGCTCGCGGTGATGGGTCTGCTAGCGTTCGCGGTCTACCTGCTCACCAACAATCCGATATTGGTGATTTTTGGAATAGGTCTTGTGGTCATGCTTCTGGTCAACAGTGCAAGATGGTGGAAACAGCGGAAAAGCAAGCCCAGTGCATCGGCTGCGGGCACTGAAGCCCTGCTCTGGTTAACGTTCCTCCGGCAAGGGATGGGCCAGACGGCGGGGCGGGTCCCACGCATCCTCACGCTGGCAGCGACGTTGGCCGTACCCGCGGTTGGCCTGCTCCCGATCTTCCTGACCTTCCTCAAAATTGGCTTTGTGACCTACGGCAGCGGCTATACGCTACTGGCGTTCCTTCGTAGCGACGTAGTGACCAATACCCACTGGATCACAGACACGCAACTGATCAACGCTGTAGCCATTGGGCAATTCACACCGGGGCCAGTATTCACCACCGCTACCTTCATCGGTTACCTCATCGCCGGAGTGCCGGGGGCGCTGGTGGCTACGCTGGGTATATTTCTACCATCATTTATTCTGGTGGCGCTGGTCTATCCCCTGGGGAGCCGCATCCGCCAGTCACCCTGGCTCTCCGGATTTCTCGATGGAGTCAATGTAGCGGCACTAGCGTTGATTGCGGGGGTGCTCATTCTCCTCGGCCGGGCAGCGCTAGTAGATTGGTTGACCATAGCGCTGGCCGCAGTCGCGCTAGTCATTCTGCTACGGTTCAAGATCAATTCGGCGTGGCTGGTATTAGGCGGTGCCGTCATGGGATTGGCGGTCCATTTGATCTAGGCACCGCTCTTATGATTCGTCCTCGCCTTGGTTTTCGTCGTTCCTGGCTTCCTGTATCCGGACGGCGACGTCGGGGTTGGACGTACCTGCTCCCCCTGCGTCAGCGGCGGGACTGCCGCCGGCTTTGCGCGCGCGGAAATCATCCAGATGAGTTAGAGGTGCCCCCTCATCTGGTCTGCTACTCCACTCGGATATGCCGTCGCGCTGGAGATCGCGTGCCAGGGCCTTCAAAAAGCGATTGACCCGGCTCCAGCGAGGAGGGAACTCCTGCGCCCAGTAGCGCTCTCTACCCGAGTGGCCAATCGCCACAAAGGCGAAAGGCTGATCAGCAAATTCGTATTCAACCCGGGTGACGGGTACCCGCTCGAGGCTGACGCGCCGCGATAGTACTCTTCGCTCGTTTTGCCCTTGGTCGTCCTCCTGCTCCACATCAGTCATGCGGTCGCGAAGGCGCTTGACAATTTCCTGGGTGGTAGCCCATACCTCCGGCGGGACCGACGGTGGAACGGCCAGATGGAGACTGTCGACCGGGCCGTTCCAGACTTCCTCACCGCCGCTCTTGCGCACCATACCTTCGGTTAGCCAGCTCGTCATCTCAGAGTCCGCCAGTGGCAAGGTACTCTGGCTAATGCGTGTGTCGAAGCGGCGCGCCAGCTCCCGGTGACGCAGGACTTTGCCGGTGCCGGCACAAGCGGTGCAGAGCGAGGCACCGGTGCCGGCGCAGCTTTCACAGACAAGCTTGCCGTTACCACACTTGCAGGGTATGCTACCGTTTACACAATCTGGACAGGGAATGGTTTCACCGGAGGCCGGAGCCAGAGGTACTAATTGCCCAGTCGGCGGCAGCGGTATGCCGTAATCTTGGCGCAGTCGCTCGGCAAAGTCTACCAGCCTCTCGCTGGCGTCCTGGCGCAACCGCTCGGCTTGCACCTGGAAATAGCCCAGGTTGGCGCGAGCGCGACGTTCAGCCTTGGGATCGGCAATTCGCGCACGTCCACGGCATCGGCGACAAGGTATACGGGCGCGGCCATGACAAATTGGACATTGTACAAAGCCGCTGCCGTCACAGTCGGCACATGGACGGTGGCCGGTACCGTTGCAGTTGCGGCAGGCAGCAACCTGGGTGGTGCCGGCAATTCGCTCACGCCGCTCGCCGGATTCGATCTCGGGTGTGCTGGGAAACAGATAGTCCCACACCGGCAGGATCGGCCCTGGGTTAGCTGGACGCTCGCCGGTGTAGGGTTCACTGGCATCGACAATCGCACGGGTTTCGCCACGCTCCCGCAGTTCCACTCGCCAGATCTCAGCGGAGTGGACCCGCCGGACGGTCATGGTATCGGCAAGATCTGGATCTACTAGGAAATCCCTTGCTATCCAGGATCTAGCTAGCTGGCGTGCACGCAGCTCATCCTCAGTCGAAACCGAGCTTTCTCCTGGTAAGCCTGGATGCACCTCACTCCACAGAGAAGACGCCCGGTTCAGCACCTGGCGCACTCGGGTGCCCAGGTCACCGGCGCTCTCGCGGAAGACTCGAATGGTCTCGCGCGCCTGCTGCTCCAACTCCAGGCTGAATTCATCACCGGAATCGAGCTGATCCGAGTGATACTGCTGGGTAGCTTCTCCGTTATCCTGGCTTACATCTCGTTCTGCAGCATCGGCAGCGCCGGTATGTTGCTCGGTTTCGAAGGTATTGTGCTTGTCGTCGTCCACCGCCCGTCTCCTTCAATCAGATCGTTTATCGCATTCGACCTACGTTCTATGCACAACCATCGCAGATTGGCCTATCTCTGGCCTATCGTTCTTTCGTCCGCCTAGGCGGACGATGCGATGGGGCGACTGCTGTGGTTATCTTGCTACAGTAGCGGTCTCTACGAGCCAGGTTCGCCATCACTGGCTATCATGTGCCGGCTCGATTGGGAAGAATGCTGGCGTCTTATACTTCGCTCTAGAGTGTTTACGCCGGAGAGCGGTGCGCGGTTGCGTTGGAAGCATGCGAGCAGGCGATTCGGGCGGGTTTTCCAGTGGTTCCGGCGATACACCTGGAGCCAGCACGTCAACGTCAAAGATGGAGGCGCGGAGCACGGTGCAGCCTGACATAGTCGCCAGCAGCTCAGCCTCTGGGCCGCCCAGCTCGCCCTGGCCTGGCACTTCGGTAGCAATAAGCTGGCGAAGCGCCGTGAGTTCCATCCGCTGCCCCGGCGCTCCGCTTACCCACTTGCCGATTTCGGCGAGCAGGGCATGGCACCAATCGCCGGAGCAGAGTCCAATACCCTCCAGCCAGACGACACCTCCTGGCCCCTCCGGGATACGCGCTAAGGCTAAAGCCAGTTCGCTGCGGCTGTAGACATGCAATAAAGCCATGCTTTCGCGGCTGGGAATGCACCGGCGCCGCGCTACTTCGCGGCAAATGCCGGCAATGTCAAGTGCGGCAAGCCGCTCTCTACGGTCGTTGAACTCGCGTTCCAGTACTTCGAGAACCGCCTGAGCTCGGGGATGAGTAGAATACCACAGAAACGGAAAATCGTTGACGAGACCGGAAAATTCGGCACGCGCCGACTCGGGAGCCGCCACGATCATATTAACCTTCCGGCGCAGGGCAGCGAGCTTGCGCACCTTGCGCTCCCGATAACCCGGTCGCCAATATCCGGCAATCTCGAGGTAGACTCGCCGCCGGCCCCGGGTCAGCGCGAAATCGGGAACTAAAATTGTGTCGCCGACCAGCAACGGCTCCGGCTCACGCTCCAGCTGCCAGCCTCGGGCTTCGCCGACAGCCGAGAGGGCGGCGAAGTCCGCATGCAGGTCATGCTCAAGCGAGCTGTCGAAGGCCGGGCCATGTGAGACTTCATCCTGATTGTCTGTTTGCCTTCCCAGCAATTTCAGCAGCCGTGCGTCCATCCGAAACTGGGCGGGACGACCGTAGAGATAAATCTCCGCCATGCCGCGTAAGTCCTCAGTCGAGTGAGCCGGCGTCCCAGTTCCACCGGATCGGCGATAACCCAGGAGCGCTCGAGCCAGACGTGCCAGGCGTTCGCCATACTGGCTCGGCGCACCCATCACCTCGGGTGGACCATACAGGAGAATCGAGACTGCGAGCCCATAGGTTTGAAGCGGTGCAAAAGCAAGCTCGTCACTTCTCGTCTCCAGAGATGGCGAGGGGCCGGCGTCGGGATGGGAGGGGTCGGGATGGGAGGGGCCAGGAACAAAAGCAACATCATAACGAATCCCCATACGACGCGCCAGGAAACACACCCGCTTGACCACTGAGCCCAGCCCGCCGCCGGCCCCGTCGGTCATGGTGGCAGGCAGTATCCACTCTATGTGGGCGGCGTTTGACAGTAGGGTCTCCACTACCCGCTGATTGTAACGTACGGCCAGGCCCGCTGGAGTGGGACGCGCTGGAGCACTCCGCGCCAGCAGAGCTTCACCAGGAGCATCCAGCCGCAGCAGTCGTATCAGTGTAGCTCTTGCGATACCAATGCTCTCCGCGAACCTATTCAGGGCCACTTCACGATCAGTTGCCGCCACATATCCTTCCAATGAATGGTTTACGTAATCATAGAGCGCCAGCCTCAGGTGACTGGGGGAACAGATACCTCCGCTGGACAAAGCCTGTGACTCGCCTGGTGTGGCATTTTCCGGCCACTGCACCGAGCGCCACTCATACCACTCGGATAGGCAGGCTTGCAGACAGCGCGCTAAGCGGTAGTCGCCGATCAGTTCGGCTGGACGCTCCTCCGGGAACGAGCTATGGGGTTGGCCAAGCAAGGAATCATAGAGATCTATAAGGGCCTTGAGCTCGGCCGATAGTTCATTCGGCCGGATTAGATATGGTGAGACGAGAGTCCGGCCGTTCTGGCGGTAGACCCGCTTCTTGACTTCTCCCAGTGCCAATCGCATAAAGCTCACTTCCCACGTATCTCTAGCTGTCCGCCATGCTGCCTTAGCCTTAGCCTTAGCCTTCGCCTTCGCCTCGAGCGAGACCGCGGCGCTCACTGGCAATCCGCTCCTCGGTGGTATCTTCGGTCACTAATTCATAGAGAATAGCGTGCCGCTCTTTTGGACGCAGCACCCTTCCCAGCCGCTGTATATATTCACGGCGGGTACTGGTTCCGCTGACTATGACAGCGACGCCACAGTCGGGGACATCCAGGCCTTCGTTGAGCACTCGTCCGCTGACAAGTTTGGTATAGCGCCCGGATCGGAAGCGCTCAAGGATCAACTGTCGCTCGGTCACTGGAGTCTTGTAGGTGATCTGTGGAATACAGAAGCGCTCGCTGATCTCATCTACCACACTGTTGTACTCGCTAAATACCAGTACCCGCTCGTGTTGGTGACGCGCGAACAGCTCCTCTAGCAGAGCTAGCTTGGCGGGAGCGTTAAGAGCCAGACTGCGCGCCTCACGCCAGGCCAACATCGCCGAACGAGCTTCGGGGTCGCGCGCGCTCGGCCACAGTATTTTGCGCTGAAAGTCCGCTGGTGAGGTGAGTCGAAGGTTGCGGCGGGCCAGGTATCCGCGGAAACTGCGTCGAGCTGCCTCATACCGGCCCCGATCCAGCGAATCCAGCACTACTGTGAGTCGCTGTTCTTCGTACTGGGCAAGATAGCCCTCGGCGGCAAGCTCCTGCGGTTGGCGGCGATAGACCAGAGGTCCAATCAAGCGCTCCAGCGCCACATGCTCGAGGTCGGAGCGCTCGGGAGTGGCGCTTAATCCCAGGCGATAGGGGGTAAACGCTCCCTCGGCTATCTGCCGGTACGTCGGAGCCGGGAGATGGTGGCACTCGTCGAAGATCAACAGACCAAAATGCCAAAGTAGCTCCGGGTGCTGCGCCGCCGATTCGTAGGTGGTGATGGTAATGGGCCGGAGTTCGTGATCCCCGCCACCATAACTGCCTATCTCCGAAACGGCGTAGCCTAGTGCACGGCACAGGGCATCACGCCACTGGTGCAGCAGGTCGATTGTGGGCACCACGACCAGCGACCAGACCCCAAGATCGGCAATGGCCAGCCCACCTATAAAGGTCTTCCCGCCTCCTGTCGGCAACACAACGACTCCTCGATAATTCTCCGCTCGCCAGCAAGCCAGGGCGTCCTCCTGGTACGGCCTGGCCACAAGCTGCACTCTGGGCTGGCCTGGAAGGAATGGTGACTCTACCAGGCTCAGCTCTACTGGGTGGGCGCTGTGCCTCTCGAGAGCCGCCTTGAGGAACGCGTAGTCGAGTGGCCGCGCCCGGAAGCAGCCAGAGCGCCGGTCGCGAACGAGGAGTGACTTGACCACGGGGTACTGGTCGGCACCGAAGAGGCTGGTAAGCAGGCGAGCGTCGTCCTCACTCTCCAGGGCTTTCGGAGGCACGAGCGCCAGATCGCGGCCTCGACGCTCGATACGGATAGACTCGCCTTTATCTTGTACTGGATCTTGCGCCGGATGTGTTGGTTGCATATGATGCCATTCTATTTGCTGGCGTACAGGACGGCGCCGTGCTATACTTTTTCCGGCTAGCGGGGGCTACTTGGCCTGCCCGCCAGTATGCTAGCACCGGAAGCAAGTCGGGAGTGACACCTATAGTGTGGAAGATACTCATCGAGCGCGGCAATCTAGGGTTCAGCGCCGCCCATTTTATCACGTTTGACGGCAACTGTGAGCCGCTGCACGGCCACAATTACGGTGTACGGGTCGAAGCTTCCGGCCCACTGACATCCGACAGCTATGTGCTGGATTTCGGTACCCTCAAGAACATTGTACG
Source organism: Ktedonobacterales bacterium (assembly GCA_052143275.1). Taxonomy (GTDB): domain Bacteria; phylum Chloroflexota; class Ktedonobacteria; order Ktedonobacterales; family JADMIN01; genus JAJPKE01. The sequence continues at coordinate 7,401 of JBKQTH010000342.1, forward strand.
CGCGCTCTGTAAAGACTGGGACCATCGTTTCCTTTTGCCGCTGCGAAATCCGCACCTTCACATGACCCAGCACAACGATTCGTGGGAGTTGGAGTATGACGCCACGAACCGATATCTCTTGGCCAAGTCCGCCGTCGTGCCGCTCGAGATCGATAATGCCACCGCTGAGCGGCTTGCCGAATTGCTGGCGCATCGAATCGTTGCGGCGTTGCATGAGAGGCGTGAGGGACAGACACTAACCAGCCTAAGCGTTGGTATCGAAGAGACTGAGATGCAGACGGCATTCTGCACTCTGGATCTCAGCGGAATCGGCGAGGACTCGCCAGGTACTCGGTGAGCTTTGGTTCGTTCTAGAGTTACCTGGATTTACCTGCTATCAAGAAGCTAGCAATTGTCATTCCGGCACGCTGGTGCTATGGTATGGGCTAGGTGTTCTCGTCGTCTCTAAGACTTAGGCACTGGCGCACTTACTCAGGTTATTGCGATAAACAGCCTAGCCGGCTAAGAGCAATGGCGCTCTAACCGGGCCATCGCCGGCTTGTATTCTAGGAGGATGTATCCACATGGTGGTCAAAGAACCTGAAGTACTCAACCCATTTCAGGTAGCCGTCGCGCAGTTCGATGCCGCAGCTCTGTGCCTCAACCTCAGCCAGGAGTTGCGCGAGATTCTGCGCGCTCCTAAACGCGAGCTGACGATCCATTTCCCTGTGCGTTTGGACAATGGCCGAGTAAAGATGTTCACCGGCTATCGAGTTCAGCATAATATCAACCGCGGCCCGGCCAAGGGCGGTATTCGCTATGACGCGGCAGTCTCGCTGGATGAAGTGCGTGCACTGGCAATGTGGATGACCTGGAAGTGCGCGGTGGTCAATATTCCTTTTGGTGGCGCCAAGGGCGGCGTCATCGTAGATCCCCGCCAGCTTTCACGAGCTGAACTTGAGCGTCTGACCCGCCGCTACGCCACCGAGATTGCCGGTGTGATAGGCCCTGAGAGTGATATCCCCGCTCCCGACGTCAACACCAACCCACAGGTGATGGCCTGGATCATGGACACCTTTTCTATGCATCATGGCTTTTCGATACCCGCAGTCGTGACCGGCAAGCCCCTTTCCGTCGGCGGCAGCGAGGGACGCATGGAGGCTACCGGACGTGGGGTGTTCATCGTCACCCGGGAGGCCTGCAAGGCTCTGGATCTGCCTTTTGTCGGCGCCGAAGTGATCGTACAGGGCTTTGGCAATGTGGGCTCCGTCTCCGCCCGTCTCTTGCATGAGGCGGGCTGCAAGGTCATTGGCCTTAGCGATATCTATGGCGCCGTTTACAACGAGAACGGAATCGACCTTTTGCAGGCGCTCAGGCATACGCAGGAGCATGGCAAGCTAGCTGGTCTGCGAGGTACCACAGAGGTGGATGGCATGGCACTCCTGGAGAAGCCGTGCGATATCCTCGTACCGGCAGCGCTTGAGGGCCAGCTGACGCAGACCAACGCCGAGCGCATTCAGGCCAGACTCATCGTGGAGGCGGCGAACGGCCCAACCACTACCGAGGCCGACACGATCTTCAAACGGCGAGGAATACCGGTGGTTCCGGATATACTGGCCAACGCCGGCGGCGTGACTGTAAGTTACTTCGAGTGGGTACAGGACCTGCAACACTTCTTCTGGGAGGAGGACGAGATCAACGACCGACTAGAGCAGATAATGGTGCGAAGTTTCAACGCGGTTAATACCAAGCGCCTGGAAGAGAGCTGCGACTTCCGGCTGGGAGCATATCTGCTGGCGGTCAGCCGCGTGGCTGAGGCTACCCAGGTACGTGGTATCTATCCCTAGTTTGCGTGGCTATCCTGACTTGTCCCGACGTATCAGGAGTTGGCACCCGAAGCACCACGTTGAACCAGGCGTCGATACTTACCCACGTACCAGCGGACTACTGAGACGTACTCGGCGTGACTCCAGGTGAGTGGTGAGACTGAGAGTGGCGCATCTGAATAGGGGTCGATCTGCTCAGCAAGCACCCCGCTCGGCAATGACCGCTGCTGCACCCATTCCAGGAGAGGTATTGCTTTATGTAGTTCCTCTACCGTCTCGGCCCGCGCAATCCAGTACTCGGCGATCCAGCATGAACAGATGAACCAGGGATTGCCGGGGACATTTTCGAGGTCATGGCTGACCTGGTGATAGTAGTCGTTCTCGTATCGGGCATACCCGCCGGCCTCAGCCTTTACCCGGAGTCGGCACTCGACAGCGGCCATCGTTTGCGAGATCTCTTGGCTGTCGGGAGTGAACATACCAAACTGGTAGAGGCCGCTGATGCTGGCGTCTAGGGTCATGTCCGGCACGGGTGTGCCATCGGGAGCCACGTTGATCATGCGGACAAAGCGGCCGGCCTGATCGTTCCAAAGATACAAGCGGGCGGCAGTTTGTATCTCGTCAGCGGCCTGGCGATACCTTGCAGCGTGATCAGCCTCCCCAAATGCGTCGGCAAAGTTGGCGGCGGCGGTGAGGCCAGCGTAGACCGCAGCTACGGTATAGGCATGAATACCATGCCGCTCTTCCCACAGATCCCAGGAAGGCGCCGGAAGTTTGGTTCGCGGTTCGCGGTACTGCACCATAAACTCAGCTGCCGCCTTGATCAGTGGGCGATAGAGCGGGCGTACAAACTCAACTTCATGGAAAATGCTATAGTGCTGCCACAGCGCATAGACCACGAGCGCAGTCTCATCCTCCTGAATAGGAAGTTCCAGCTCTCCAGTCGGGCCTAGCCAGGGTTGCCAGCTACTGCCTACAGCACCCTCGGGCGTATATTTATGCAGCAGATAGCCGTCGTGTGTTATGACATGCGAACAGAAGTGAAAGAATGCGCTGGTAATTTCACTATATCCGGAATGGCTAAGCGCATTGGCGACCAATGCACCGTCACGCGGCCACATGTAGGCATAACTATCACGGGCAAAGCTCCAGACGTCACCATCGGTTGCCGCTACCACTGCGCCGTCGTCGTCGATCTGGGTGCGAATTACCAGCAGACTGCGTTTGTAGAGATCAACCAGGTGCGACGGTAAATCGCCAAGGTCCAGAGGCTTGGTAGTTACCCACAGGTGCCAGTAGTCATGGGTGCGCTGTAGCAACAGTTCGGGACCACGCTCTATGATCATTTGGTGTAGGCTAAGGACTTCCATGAGATTCTTAGCTATGGCTAACCAGTGGTAACACGCGCGCGAGGTGCCAGGGTCAAGCTTGCCTAGCCAGAAACCAGCGCAACTGTCCACCGACCCCTGGGCAATTGGGTTACCTCCCAGCTCGCCATCTTCAGCGTCAAGCCAGGTACCCTGATGTCCATTGAATTCCTTATAGCCAATTGCCCAGTGGCTAATGCCCACATCAGCATCGACGGCGTGGTCTGGGCTACCTGGAGTATCGCCACCAACCTTACCGCCAACCAGTATGGTGCAACGATCTTTGTAAGCCACCAGCGCCTTCTGCTGCGGCCGGTAGTAGACCGTGTTGCCTCCGTCGCTCTCACCGATATGCCAGTCATGGTGGAAGAAGAGACGCACTTCGCGAGGCCCGCCTCCTCCATTGGTGACCCGCATCCGCCGAATGAGCACGTCGCGGTCGAAATCCACTACGTCGGCGCATTCGATGGTCAATTGTAGCTCATCATTGGTGAGCGTAACCTCGGTAAGTAGCGAGTCCTGTTGGTAGCGAAGACTCCGCCGCCAGCCGTCGGCGCCAAACCAGGAGAAGCGGCCGTCTACCCAGACACCCGAGTGGCTCACATGCCCCTCTGTCTGGTTGTGCAACCCGATGTGCGGCCAATAGATATCGCGGAGATTGTAGTCCTTGTCAAAGTTGACCAGCATATGACCGTTGGCCAGCGGCAGATCGCGTGGCATACCTACGTTATCCCCTGTCCTTGACCATACTTGGACAATAAACGCCCACCGGCAACAAGCTCGTCGCTATTCCCACTTGAAAGTGAACCCAGCAGCCACCAGGAATATCGCCGCCCAGACCAGGAGTACGAGAATATAGACAAACGGAACTCCGTGCTGGCTGAGCGCGCCGACCAAGGAGCCAGCAAGCACCGCCGATGGTAGCAGACTGGACAATTCGCCGGCAAATCCGGGTAATGGGGCAAAGACTCCGCCAAACAGCAGTAAGAAGAGGAAGAGGCCATTAGCGATCGCAAGTGTTGCTTCGGCCCGTAGCGCGCCAGCCATCAGCATTCCCAGTCCCCCGAAGGTAGCCGTACCCAGCAGTAGGAGTAAGACCACGCCCAGGAATGAGCCAGCTGGACGCCAGCCGCAGAAAATGGCTGCCACTGAGGTCAGGAGTACCACCTGTACGACCAGAACCGCCAAAAGAGAGATGATCTTAGCTGCCACCAGTCCAGAGCGAGGCAGCGGCGAGCTTCCCAGTCGCTTCAGCACGCCATAATAGCGGTCATACCCAGTAGCGATGCTGAGACTGACCATGCCGCTGGACATCACCGAGACGGCCAGTACCCCACCAAGTAATGTGTCGACAGACATCTTAAAGGCGCTGTGCAGAAAAATCAGGAGTCCAAGTGGGAAGATAATAGTTACCAGCAGATTCTCGCCGCGTCGCGAGGTCATGATGAGTTCGGCCTCAACCTGCGCCAGTATACACTTTGAGAGCGGCGCCGCCCCGACCCGAGGTGTGGTTCCAGTGGCTAAATCCGCGCTCATGAGCGTATCTCCTTACCAGTCAGTCGCAAGAACACATCTTCAAGCGTTGACCGGCCTACCCGCAACTCGGTTAGATCGGCTTGCTTCTGAAGAAGCCAGCTAGTCAACCCAGCCAGCAGCGCACGAGCATCGGTGGTTTCAATAGCATACTTGCCGCTCGCCTCTTCGCGCGCTTGCCCGGCTCCTGGCAGCTTACTAAGCTCAGCCAGGCTGAGTCCGGGTGTGCCGCTAAAATAGACTTCGGTGGTAGTAGTCGACTGAGCACGTGTCAGAGCTGCCGGCGTATCCAGCGCGATTAGCGTACCTCTATCGATGATTGCCACCCGGTCCGACAGTCGCTCGGCCTCATCCATCAGGTGGGTGGTAAGCATGACAGTTGCGCCCTGCCGCTTCTGCTCGAGGATGATGTCCCAGGTTGCTCGCCGCGCCTGCGGATCCATGCCGGTGGTGGGTTCGTCAAGGAAGAGCAGCTCTGGTCGACCCACCAGCGCCAGAGCCAGTGCCAACCGGCGCTTCTGGCCGCCCGACAGCTGCCGGCAGCGCACTTTCGCGGCATCACGCAGGCCTAACCGATCCAAGAGCTCGGCGGGCGGGATTGGGTCGGCAAAAAACTCGGAGAATAGATGTAGAACCTCGTAGGCCCGTAAGGCCGGATAAATGCCGTCTTGCTGGAGCATTACGCCAACGCGCGGCTTTAGCTCGCGCCCATCAGTCTCCGGATGCAGGCCCAGAACCTCGGAGGTTCCCTGGTCTGCCTGGCGATATCCTTCGAGAATCTCTATGGTAGTGGTTTTGCCCGCCCCGTTTGGACCAAGCAACGCAAAGATCTCTCCTTTGGAGACGCAAAAGGACAGGTTACGCACGGCTACCTGCTGGCCGTAGGACTTTCCTAGGCCCTCGACTCGTATGGCGGTAGCGGTTGTTGCCGCGGAGGCGCCGGATATGGCGCCGTGCCCCCGTATTTTGGCTGCACTCATGTTGACTCTATTGATCCTATAATTGTCCTACTCCAACTGGCCGTACGGCAACCAAGAAGACACCGGTAACCCGATTCACGTGACCTTGGCCGACGACCATACCTTCCGGATTATACCTTCTATACACAATAGTTGGGCAAAGGCCTATACATAAATGTGCCAACTTGAAGCGAGCGGCCGGGCAACCGAAGTCGCATCATCCGCAATACTGCATCTAGTTAGTGACAACAGAGCTTATAATCACTAGAGCACCAGCTACGCCGCCGGGGGGAGGATTTCATCTCATGCCGAGAGC